>JANXMN010000272.1 GCA_025354605.1 Hymenobacter sp.
GCGATGGAACGCACCGCCGTGCCCGTGTCGGGACCCTGGCGGTTGAGCTCGGTGGGATTGTGGGAGCCCAGAAAAAACACGTCGAGCAGCTGCTGGTAGCTCACAATGCCCGGGTTGTAATGCACCTCCACGGCTTCGGCGTGGCCGGTGCGGCCGGTTACCACGGCGTCGTAGCGCGGGTGGGCGGTAGCGCCGCCCGCGTAGCCCGCGACGACAGCCGTCACGCCACGCACTTCGGCAAATATTTCTTCCTGGGGCCAGAAACAGCCGCCGGCGAAGGTCGCCACGGCCGAACTCGCCGGCCTGGCCGGTGCGGCACCAGCCGCCGGGAGCATCATCACCGGGATAAAGCCGAGCGAAGCCAGAACACCGCTGACCAGTAATAGGGCGAACAAATAATTGCGGGTTTCCATGGATTGAAAAATGAAGGAGCAGCGGGAAAGGGGAGGAGGGCCCGCCCAAGCCAACCCGCGGCTAGTAGGCGCGCCGGGCCTCGGCGGCGGTGTAGAGGGCGGCACCCAGCAGGGTCAGGTCTTTAATGATAAAGCCGCCGGTACCGCCCGGCACCCACAAGCCGTCGACGAGGGCAAACGCGCCCGGCGTGGTGAAGAGAAACGACACCGTGACGGCAAACACCAGCACAGCGCCCAGGCTGCCCACGAAGGAAAGGCGCGGGGCCACCGGTCGTAAGGCCATCAGCAGGGCAATGAGAATTTCGGCCGGCCCGACCAGGTTAGAAACCGTGCGCACGCTGAACACATCGTAGAGCCAGGCAAAAAGCGGGCTGTGGGCAAACAGGGGCTGGATGCCGCTGGCTTCGGTGGGCGTGAACTTGAACACCCCGAACCAGAGCAGAATCAGAACCAGGCTGTAGCGCAGCACCACGGTGGCAGCGCGTTCCAGAGCCGGGGCCGGGCCTAGTTGATAGGCGGCAGGGGACAAATCAGCGGCAGCGGCAAAGGCAACGGGCTGGTCCAGGAGCAAGGAGGGTTTCATAAGCGGGGGATAATATTTTCTTCCTAGACGCCGGCATTGCGCGGGACTTACACGGGCTTGGGAATTATTATGGCGGCGAGTGACAGTCAGCCGACGCGTAGTTAGCGCCCGGCCACGGCCCCGGCCGGGCCCTGGTAGCGCTGCACGCCGGCGGCCAGAAACTGCGCGAAGCGGGCCGCGTCGGGTTCGTAGGCCACGGGCGGCACCAGGGGCGCGGGGCCGTCCTGGGCGGGGTCGAGCAGCACGTAGTAGGGCTGGGCGTTCACGCCGTAGCGCGTGAGCTGGAGGTCGGCGTTTTGCTTGCCCAGGCTGGTTTTGGGCTGGTGGTCGCGCGCCGAGGTGTACCAGTCGGCGGCGGGTAGCTCGGTTTTGTCGTCCACGTACAGGGCCACCACCACGTAGTCGCGGCGCAGCTTTTCGAGCACGGCCGGGTCGCTCCACACACTGGCTTCCATCTTGCGGCAATTCACGCAGCCGTGGCCGGTGAAATCGATGAACAGGGGCTTGTGCTGCTGAAGGGCCACGCGCTTGGCCTGCGCTAAGTCGAAGTAGCCGTTCAGGCCCAGGGGCAGCTCGAGGAAGCTGCCGAAGCGCGGGGCTTCGCCGGCCGGCATGGCCTGGGCGGTTGAGCTGCCCGGCGCGGCGGCCAGGTTGAAATCATGGCTGGTTTGGGGTGGCAGGTAGCCGGCCAGCAGTGGCAGCGGAGCCCCGAACAGGCCCGGCACCAGATACACCACGAAGCCCAGGGCCAGCGTGGCCAGCAGCACGCGCCCCACGCTCAGGTGCGGCAGGTCGGAGTCGTGCGAAAACCGGATTTTGCCCAGCAGATACAGGCCCAGCATCAGGCTCAGGGCAATCCAGAGGGTGAGGTACACGCCCCGGTCAAGCAGATGCCAGTGATAGGTAAGGTCCACGGTGCTCAGGAATTTGAAGGCCAGCATCAGCTCCACGAAGCCCAGCGTTACCTTCACCGTGTTCAGCCAGCCGCCCGAGCGGGGCAGGTTTTTGAGCCACGAGGGGAAAATGGCAAACAGCGTGAACGGCAGCGCGAAAGCCAGCGAGAAGCCCACCATGCCCACCACCGGCAGCAGCGTCTGCCCCTGGGCCGACAGGCTTAGAATAGTAGCCACGATGGGGCCGGTGCACGAAAACGACACCAGCACCAGCGTAAACGCCGCGAAGAAAATGCCGCCCCAGCCGCCCTTGTCGGCCTGCCGGTCGGCCCGGTTCACCAGGCCGCTGGGCAGCGTGATTTCAAACAGCCCCAGAAACGAAAGCCCGAAGGCTACGAACACGACGAAGAAAATCAGGTTTGGCAGCCAGTGCGTGGCCAAAAAATTAGGCCCCTCGGCCCCCAGCAGCCGGGCCACTACCACCCCCACCACCGTGTAAATTCCGATAATACTCGCCCCGTACACCAGCGCCTTGAGGATGCCCCGGCGGCGGCTGTCGTCGTTGCCCGTGAAGAGCGACACCGTCAGCGGCACCATCGGAAACACGCAGGGCGTGAGCAGCGCCGCCAGCCCCGACAGAAACGCCAGCAGCCCAAAGCCCCACAGGCCGGTGCCGGCGGGCACTACCATGGCCGCCACCGGCGCAACAGTTGCCGTTGCCTGCGGTGCCGAAGCAACGGAGGCCGCTACCGGCTGCCCAACTGCTTTTTGCCGCGGTGCGGCAGCCGCAACCGGGACGGCCGGTGCCGGCCTGGCCGCGGTGGGGGGCAGCGTGGGGTGAGTAGGCAGCGCTACGGCAGCCGCCGCTTTGGCGGCGGCCCGCAGCGGCCCGAAAGTGAGCGAAGTGCTGCCCGGCACGCAACGGCCATCGGCTCCAGAGCAGCTCTGGTATTCGGCTTCGGCCTTGATGGTGAGCGGGCCGGCTTTCAGCAGCTTGATGCGCTGACGGACTTGGCCGGTGGTTTCAAAAAAAGCTACTTCGCCGTTGAACACGTCGTCGTGCACATGCTTCGAGCCGATAGAGCGCGGCTTGCCCACCAACGCGTAGGCGGGGCTTTTGGCGAAGGTGAGGGTGAACACGGCCGGCCCTACCTCGTCGCTGAAATCGGTCGAGTACAGGTGCCAGCCGGTTTGAATCTTCGCCTTGACAATCAAGTCCAACTCGGTCCCCACCTTGACAGTAGGCTGGCTGAGCGCGGTGGTAAGCGTGGTAGGCGTGAGCACCTGGGCACCGGCCGGACCAGCCAGCAGCGCCGGCGCGGCGAATAAAACGAGCAAATGATTGCGGAGAGACATAACGAAGCGATGGTTGGTTTCCACGTCTCAGACGAATCTCCAGCGGAGCCCTTACACGCATCCTACATGAAGTTTTGGCGGGATAGAACGCTGCTCGCCCGCCTGCTGCCACGCTACCAGCCTGGCCACTTGTCACCGCGAGCGCATCCTGCTGCAAACGAAAGCGGGCCAACAGCCAATTACTGATTCAGCAGCGCCAGCTCCTTGCGGCTGGGTATCGGTTGCAAGGGCACGGCCATAAATTTCCGCATGGCCGTGAGCCAGCCTCGGGCGCTGGGCATCCCGCAGGCGCGACTCGCCGATGAAGCCCCGCACAATGGTTTCAAAGTCGTCGGGCGCTTTGCCGGCCACGCGCTGCATCACGTCGGTCGGCCCGCCCAAGCCAAACTTGTTGGCCTGGAACTCCCGGTTGCAGAGGCGGGCCTGCGAGATGGTAAACAGGTCGAAACCATAGTCCCGGCCGATGTAGCAGGCCGCCTTCAGGAATAGCCATTCGGGGGCTGGCGCCACCGGTGCCAGGGGCTCGCCGGCCAGCGTGGTCATGCGGGCCACCCGCCAAAGGCCATCGTGGCCGCCGCAGAAATTTAAGATTCGGGCCATCATCAAAGGAAACATCGAGGGTGAAAAGACCGCACCGGGCCGCCGCGTACCGGGCCAGCTCAGCGGCGGTCTGGCACCGGCCCTACCACTCCCAGGCCGCGCCCACCGTGTATTGGTTGCCCGAATACACGTTGCGCAGCTTGCCGAAGCCCGCTGCCCAGTCGGCCGTGGCCGAGAGGTTTTTGGTGAAGTTGAAGCTGGCCCCCAGCCCGGCCGTGGAGTAGGCCACACCCTCGCCCAGCCCAATGGTGCCGAATTTGGTGAGGTCGGGTGGGCGCACGTTGTCGAGGGTGCGGGCCTGGGCCGTGAGCCAGAGCTTATCGAAGAACTTATAACCGAATTGCCCGCCGTAGCTGTACTGGTCGGTGTAGCCGCCGGTGCGCTTGTTGTAGCCCGCGCTCAGCGTGAAAAAGGCCGGGAGCGTGCCCAGGCTGTGCGAGAGGGCGGCGCGGGTCCACACGTTCCACTCGCCATCGCCGGTGGGCAGGCGCAGGTACACGTTCGGGTCGGCGGGGCTCACCCCAAACACGTTGGGGTTGCCCAGTGGGGCTTCTACGGCCACCTGCACGGCCAGCGGCCACTTGCCGGTGAGCACGCCGTAGCGCAGCCCGATTTCGGGGTCGCCCACGCCCTGCCCGGCCGACAGGTCGGGGAAGGCGGCATGCCGGAAAAACGGGAAGTTGAGCGTGGCTTCCAGCCGGTCGGTCAGGCCGTACTCGCCGTACACGCTGTATACCTGCTGGCGGAACCGCGCCGTGGGAATGGTGCCGCCCGTGAGCGGGTGGTAACGGTCGGTGCTCACCGTGGTGACGCCCACTTTCACGTAGCCTTTTTTCTTCCTACGGGTCCAGCCGCCACCAGCCCGGACGGGCGCGGTAGCCAATAGCCACACGCTCAGAAGTAGCAGGAACCGGGCGCGCCAGGGCGCGGGAGGGAAGGTTGGGCGCATGGTTACTGAAGCAGGGCCGCCCCAAAATTATACTGGGCGGGGTCGCAGTGAATGATGACGTGCGAAAAGCCAGTGGCGCTGCCGGCAATAGTCAGGGTTTGCGCCCCGTCGCGCACAATGGTGCCCACCCGGACCACGCTGGCGGGGTTGGCCGCCCGCTGCACCCGAATCAGGCCATCGGACTGCGCCAGGTACACGCCCAGCGAGCCAGTGTGGAAATCGGTGCGGAAGTTGGCCGCGAAGCGTATCGATTCCACGCCCGCCGCGTCGCGCTCGATGCTTACCGTACCACTGCTGGGCACGCCACCCTGGGGCATCATCGGGCCCGTCCGGAGCGTAAGCGGCCCCGGCGCTACCACCGCGAAGGCCGTGGCGCTCGTGGCCGTGCCGCCCGGCGTGGTCACCGCGAGCGTGCCACTGGCCAGGGCCGCGCCCGCCGGTATCGTCACCGTAATCACCGAGGGCGATACCACCGCGAAGCCCGGCAGGCCGGTGCCGTTAAACGTGACGGCCGTGGCCCCCGTAAAATTGCTGCCCGTGAGGGTGATAGGCGTGCCGGGCGGCCCGCTGGCCGGCTGGAAGCCCGTGAGGGTGGGCACCATCGAAGCCGGCGGTGGGGTAGCGGTCACCGTGCCCGTTACGGCCACGCTGCGAACAGTGCTGCCAGGGCTGCTCACGGCAATGATGCCGGCCGGGGTACCGGGAGCCAGCGCTGCTGCCAGGCGCACATACACCACAGCTACGGTGCCCGATGCCGGGCTTACCGTCTGGTTGGGGGCATAGGCGGCGGCCGGGGTTAGCGCCAGCTCGTAGCCGGCCGGAGCCGCGATGCTCACCGGACCGGTCAGGGCCGTGCCGCTCACCGTGAAGCTCTGCGCCACCGAAGCCGTACCCACCTGCGCGCTAAACGCCGTCAGACTCGCCGGGGCCACCGTGAGCACAGGCGGCGGCACGGTCACCACCGGCGTGGGTTCGGTTATGGCTTTGTTACAGGAGCTCAGCCCGCCCGCCCCGGCCAGCAGAAGGAGCGTCAATAGTCGGCGTAATGGTCGCATAGGAAATGGCGGTTAAAAAGGATGGTGAGAGGTAGCGGATTTGTTTCGAGATAAAAACCGTGTAAAAAAGAACGTCAGGCAGAGCATTCTACTCAGCCCGCCTCACAGCACCCCAACCAGGCCGCTGATGCTGACGGCTACCACGGCGGTGTTGAAGATGAATGAAATAAGCCCGTGCAGCAGCGCCGTGTAGCGCAAAGCCGAGCCGCTGATGCTCACGTCCGAGGTCTGAGCCGTCATGCCGATGCCGAAGGCGAAATAGGCAAAATCGAGGTAGCTAGGGCGGGCCGAACCGGGCGGAAAATCCAACCCGCCCCCGGGGCCCTCGTCGGTGTAGTAAAGACGGGCATAGCGTAGCGTGAACACCGTGTGCAGCAGCAGCCAGGCCGAGGCCACGCCCCCGATGGCCAGGGCCACGTGCAGGGCCCGCATAATGGGCGGCAGGGTGGGCATCATGCCTGTACTCAGCAGCAGCAGCACCGCCGAGAGGCTGCACGCCACGGCTACCGGCACGAACACGAAGGCCACCACCCGACCCGGCGACTCGCGGGCGGCCACGGCGCGGGTGTGGCCGGCATCAGCGGTGACCAGCACGCTCCATATCATGGCCAGCGAGGCCAGGGCGAAGGCATCCCAGCCCACGACTGCCCGCCCGGCCACCGACAGCTCCATTGGGGCCAGCCAGCAGCCGGCCGCGCCCAGCACCAGCGCCGTGCCAAAGCGCCGGCCCACGGGCCATTTGCCCGCCCGCCGCAGCGTGCGGAACGCGAGCGAGCGGTGGGCGACGCGGTTTGGGTTCAGGGTCGGTGGCGCGGGCATGGCTTGGAGCTGGTGGAGTTAATTAAAAATGGTCATGCTGAGCTTGTCGAAGCATCTCTACCGCGCAACTAATCAATACCCTTGCAACAAAGCGGTAGAGATGCTTCGACAAGCTCAGCATGACCGTTCTTGAGTTAATTCCTTAGTCAATTAGTTATTGGCCGTAACGCCCTGGCCGGCCAGCGCCAGGCTGGCCACGCCCACGATGTGGCGCGAGGCGTGCTCCTGCACCAGCACCACGGCGCGCAGATTAGTGGTTTTCCACTGGCCGTCCAGGCTCAGTGGGGCGGTGGCGGCGAAGGTGCCGTCGGCCGCTACCGTGCCCAGGGGGCGCAGGGCGCGCACCACGGAGGCGTGGCGCAGCAGCCGGCCCGAGTTTTCGCCCCGGCCCACCTGGGTGGCAAGGCCGGTTTCGGTGAGGGCCAGCAGCACGTCGGCGGCTTGGGTACCGGTGGGCAGGTCGGCCACGTGCACGGCCAGGGTGCCATTGGCGGCGCGGGCCAGGGTAACGGTGGCGTGGGGAGCCTTAGCGGCTTTCAGCACGGTCTCGGCCAGGGTAGTGCGCTGGCTGCCCACGAATTCGTAGCGGCCGTTCACCACGGCCTGCGGGGTGTAGGAGCCTTCGCCGAAACCCTGGGCGTACTGGCGCTGGCGCTCGGTGAACTGCGCCGATGAGAACGGGTCTTTCCAACCTAGGCGGTTCCAATAATCAACGTGCTGGCCGAGGGCAATGACTTCAACGCCGGGCACCGACTGGCTGGTTTCCAGCTCCCGTAGCGCGGCATCGGCCGAGGGGCACGACGAGCACCCTTCGGAGGTGAACAGCTCGACCACGACCGGCACGTTGCCGGCGCTGGCCACATCGGCGTTGGGCATCATGGGCAGGCCGGCCATGCGGGCGCTAATGAGAACGGCGGCCGAGGCGGCCGTGAGAAAAGGCAGGAGGGCAAATGCAATGCGTTTCATAAGGAAAATGCTTAACAGTGAAAATGTTGTGAGAAAAGCCGCTTGGCTTCTGAGGCGATGGACGCGGGGGCAGGGCGGGCCTTTCACCTCGGCGCAATATTTATTTTCGGCTGTTGCTAAGCGCCTGCTGAAACTGCTGGTTTCTCGTTGCTCGTGGTTGCTGGTTGCTGGTTTCTCGTTTGATGCCTTTGGGCCGTCTTTGAGGACGAATACCAACTAGCAACGAGAAATCTGCAACGAGAAACTACTTGAAACCCCGAATGCCAAAGGCGCCTGCGTAACGGCAGTTGTTTTCAGGCCCCGCCGCGCGCCGGGCTAGTTAGGGTGGGGGCGGCCCGGCAGGCTGTGCACCAGCTGGTCCCAGAGGCCCCGGAAGGAAAAGCGGGCGGGCGGGGCGGGCACAGGCTCCGGAACCGGTGCACCCTCGCGCAGCGACAGGTGCAGGTAGCCAACTTCGCCCAGCCCGTCGTAGCGGGCGGTGCCGGGGTGGGCACCGGCCCAGGCGCGGGCGGCGGGCCGCCCGGTGCCCAGCAGGTCGTCGGTGAGCAGCAGGTACTCGTGCGAGGGCACGTCGTTTTTCAGCAGGCGGTGCAGCGTTATCACAGCCGAGCCGAAGGGCTTGCGCTGCTGGCGCACGGTGGTGAAGCCCAGCGGGCCGGCGTGGGCCACCACTTTCAGCGTGAGTTGGCCCACGGCCGTACAGGCCGTGCAGGTGCACTGGCAGGTGCGCTGGTAGTCGGCTACCCAGGCGTGAAACGCCCCGAACATGCGCCGGGCCTGCGCCAGCACCCGCTCCGGGGCCGGCACCTGGCCTTCTTTGTAAAACAGCACGGCGTCGCCCTCAATCTCGGCCACGCTCAGGTCGAGGTGGTCGGCGGCGATGAGGGTTTCGAGCAGGCCGGAGATAATCTGCTGGCTGTGCTCGAGCTCGGTGGCATGCACGAAAACCGTGAAACCGCTGATGTCGGGCATGAGCAGGAGGGAGGCGGGCGTTTCCATGGCGGCGAGGAGTAGCGGGGCCGCGCATCCGGCGCGTGGCCCCGGAGTATTCGACGCCCGTGCCTGGCCAGCCTTACAGTGCAGCGGTTCGCAAAGTCGACAGCCGCCGAAAAAAAACGTCCTGCCCATCCGGCGTACTCGCAGGGAAGCATATCTGCCGCACAGGGTAATCAAGAGACTTATTCCTGAATTAAAAAAAATGGTTAAGTCTGGCGGTCATGCTGAGCTTGTCGAAGCATCTCTACCGCAGCAGTAATCTAATCGACTCAACCCAACGAAGCGGTAGATATGCTTCGACAAGCTCAGCATGACGTTCTATTTCGCAGTTGCTAATTCTGGGATACAAAAACAAAAAACATAAGCCTATTGTAAGGACGAGTTCGGTGGAGCGTCAGGCGGAGTGTGGTCTCCGCCGAAGGGCCGCTGGTTGTTCCCTTAGCTACTCGTCGCCATGCATGTTGCCCGCGTTCTTTGCCGCCTTTTCCCCCTTGCTGCGGCCTTGTTGCTGCTGCCCGCCGGCCCGGCAGTGGCTGGCAAGTGCTGTGCCGCCACCGATACCCTGCTCCCCGAGGCCCATGCCCGCCGCCTGGCGCTGTCCGCTATGTTCGATGCGCCGTGGATGTTCATGAACCCGGTCACTGGCCACTTGCCCAAGCGGAGTGGCAGTCGGCAGTTCGATTACATGTTCGAACACCACTTCTGGCTGACGGGCGGCGTGCAGGTATTACCCACCGGCCTGCTTTTTACTCCCGAAACCAGCGCCGCCGACCGCTCATCGTTTTCGCAGGCCAGAATTGGGGTGGGCTACATGCTTTCGGCCAAGCTGCGGGCCATCAGCAACTGGAACGCCGGGCTGGGCCGCTACAACGTGTCGCCCGGCAACCAGTTCACGGTGGGCATTGCCGTGCGGTATTAAGAAATTTCTTTCTTGCTTAAGAATATTGCTGTTGCCTGAAAGCACGTATTTTATTTGCATACATTGTACCGAACGTTTCACCACATCGAGCCCATGAAAGTCGTCGTCGAAAAGCACCCGCTGGCCATCCGCTGGTTTCACTGGGTCAACTTCCCCGTGCTCAGCCTCATGATTTGGAGCGGGCTCTGGATTTACTGGGCCAACGACGTGTACCGCCTCGGCTGGGGCAGCACCACGCTGCTCAAGTTCTTTCCCGATTCGTTCAACCAAGCCTTGAGCCTCGACCACAAGCTGGGGCAGGGCATGAGCTGGCACTTCGTGCTGATGTGGGCGTTCTTCCTGAATGGGTTGCTGTACGTGCTGTTTACCATTTTCTCGGGCGAGTGGCGCTACCTGCTGCCCACCCGGCACTCGTTTAAAGAAGCCATCCAGGTCACGCTCTACGACTTGGGCATCAGCAAAGTGCACCCACCGGTGCGCAAGTTCAACGGGGCCCAGCAAATTGCCTACACGTCGGTGGTGCTCATGGGGTTGGGCTCGGTACTCACGGGGCTGGCCATCTACAAGCCCACGCAATTCAGCTGGCTCACGATGCTGCTTGGCGGCTACGAGTTCGCGCGCATCCTGCATTTTGCGCTTACTATCGGTTACGTGCTGTTTTTTCTGGTGCACATCGCGCAGGTGGTGCGGGCCGGCTGGAACAATTTCCGGGCGATGGTGGCTGGCTTCGAGATTGAGGAAGTGAACCCCGCCACCCACGAAATCGTGGCCGGCCCCACCGCCCTGCCCGCCGCCGATGCCTCGCTCGCCCCTCGTCCCTGATTTTTCGCCCGCCACCTCGCCCGTATGACCAACAATACGCAACCTCCGCACACCTCCGACCCCGCCGCCGCTGCGGCGGCCGGGGCCGCCGAAGCATCCCGAGCCTCGCAGGCAGCCGAAACCGCCGCGCTACAGGCCGCCGCCAGCCGGTCGCGCCGCTCATTTCTCATTACCGGCGTGCTGGGCGCCGCCGGTATTTTTGGCTGGCGCTGGCTGGCCAATGCCCCGGCCGTGGACGGTATTCCCGGCCCGTTGCGCAAGGTGCTCGAATTCAACGCCGACCTCACCAACGGCTACTATAAAAACACCCGCCTGGCCCCGGAATTCGCCAAAAGCCGCGCGCAAAAAATCCGCTTCAACGGCGACGTGGGCCTCGGCGACGAGTTCGACCCAATGGCCTGGCGGCTGCGGGTGCAGGGCTACGCGCCGGCCGGCGGCCCGGCCCGCACCCAGGAGTTCACCTTCGACCAAATCAAGGCCCTGCCCCGCACCGAGATGACCACCGAGTTCAAGTGCGTGGAGGGCTGGAGTACCATCGTGAGCTGGGCCGGCGTGCGCCTGTCCGACTTTCTGAAGCAGTACCCACTGGCCACCCGCTCGGGCCAGGCCATCGCCGACCCTAACCAGCCTCCGGCCGACGTGGCCAAGTACGTGGGCATGCACACCCCCGACGAAGCCTACTTCGTGGGCCTGGAAATGGAAAGCGCCCTGCACCCGCAAACGTTGCTCTGCTACGAGATGAACGGCGCGCCCCTGACCCTGGAGCATGGCGCTCCGCTGCGACTCGTGACGCCGCTCAAGTACGGCATCAAGCAAATCAAGCGCATCGGCACCATTGCCTTCACCGACGCCCGCCCTGATGACTACTGGGCCAAGCTGGGCTACGACTGGCACGCCGGGCACTAGGCGTGGGCGGAAAAATGCAGCGACACCGGTTTGGATAAGACGGTGATTTTGTCGGCCACGCCGTAGTGCGCGGCGGCCTGCGCGGCAATCTGCCGGGCCGGGAGGGCCGGCGCGGCCGTGGGCGGGTGCTAAATATGGCCCAAGGCGGCGGGCGGGGCGGGCTCGGCCGTTGCCCGCCCCGCGCCGCAGATGGTATGCATGGGGGAAGGGAGCTAAAGGGAAACGGACTGTTAGCGGGCTATCAGCCAAGAAGAGCATGGCGAATCAGAACCCGATGATGACGTTCAGGCCCACCTGCCCGCTTTTGAAGGTCTGAGCGCCCAGGCCGTCTACCGTGCCGGAGCGGCTGGCGGTTTCAAATTCGGTTTCCAGGCCCAAGCTGAAGCCCTTCAGCGGCAGGGTGTAGCCCAGGCCGCCCATCAGCGAGGTGCCCAGGGCGTATTGGTGGCGGTAGAAGTTCGTGGCCTCGTTGAAGCGCTTGGTGGTGAGCTGGCCGAAGCCCGCGCTGCCGCGTAGGTACAGACCGCGGCCGAACTCTCGGCTCAGGCCGTAGTACTTGGCCGCTAGGGCCAGGTTGTAGTAGTTAAAGATGTAGTCGTCGCCGTGGTCGCCCGTGACCGGGGCCCCGAACGAGCCCGAAATGCGCGACCCGATGCCCAGGCCGCGCCAGGCTTCGGGAGCCACGTAAAAGCCAGCCAGGATGTTGTTGCCGGTACCGGCCTTGGCGCTGCCGCCAAGGGCCCGCGTGAGCTGGGCGCGGGTATCGCCAAAGTACAGGGTTTTGTTGAGGCCGAGGCCAATTTCGGCAAACACCGGCCGCTTGCTGGCGGCTTGCTGGGCGTGGGCGGCGGGAGCGGTGCCGAGAACGGCGGTGGCGGCTAGGGCGGTGGCAAAAAGCAAGGTTTTCATGGGGCCAGACGAAGCGGGATTGGTTCGGGGAAGCTTCGAAGCAAAGGTCCCCGGCCGGCCAGGCAAAAACGATGACTTCGGTTAAGAAAACACTGGCTGTCCCCACCGCCTCACCCCCGTGCCCGGATGCGGCTCAGGCTTTCAGGCTTCACCCCCAGGTAGGTGGCAATGAGCCGCTGCGACACGCGCTGCACCACCTGCGGCCGGTCGCGCACGAGCTGCGCGTAGCGCTCGGCGGGCGTTTGGTTGAGGAGGGCCACGCCCCGTGCCCTGCTGCCCCGGTAGGCCTGCTCGGCCATGAGCCGGCCAAACCGCTCGAACACGGGCTGCTCGTCGTAGAGGCGGTAAAGGGCGTCGTGCGGAAACAGCCAAACCCGCGTAGGCTCCAGCGCCTGAATGTTCTGGGTCGACGGCTGCTGGTCCAGAAAACTGTCGTAATCGGCGTACCACTCGTTTTCGAAGAAAAACTGGCCGGTGCGCTCTTCGCCCTGCACATGGTAGAAGTAGCGTAGCGCGCCCGTTTCGATGTAGGTCGCCGCCCGGCACACCTCGCCCTCGCGCAGCAGGAATTCTTTTTTGGCGAGCTGCCGCGGCTGAATCAGCGTGTGCAAGGCCGTTAGGTTGGCGGCGGGAAGCCGCAGCAGCATGGTAAACTGCGCGGTGAGGGCCGCCGGAAAGGAAAACGCGGGGAAGGAATTCATGGTACGGGCAATAAACTGCGGCCAAAAAAGCTTTCAGAAGTTGAATTTCACCCAATTTCTACAACAATAAAAGCCTGGCCCTGGTGGCTGCTGCGCCCCGGCCCAGAATATACCTCCGGCAGCCTCCTTGACCGCAGCCGGTGCAAATGACCCATTGTAACCTCTGCCGGCGCAGCAGCCGGGCGTAGAATCACCTTCGGCCATGTGTAACATCAAATTGTTAAATGGCGGGGGCGGCTGCAAGGTGTGAGCCTCTCAAACGTCTTCCCTCTTGAATGGCGGCATTGCCACCTGTTTCGCCCAAGCCTCCCAGCCATGAAAACTTTTTTTACGCTCCTCGCAGCCTCACTGCTGCTCATTCTCACAGTATCCATTTGCCCAAAAATGCGCCCGAAGGCCACCCAGGAGCGCGCCCAGCTGACGGCGGCTCCGGCCCCGGCCGCCCCCACGGTGCGCTGGCTGGCACGTTCGGCCGAGGCGGGCCACGTCGCGGATGTGATGGTGTGGTCAAGTGGCCGCGTAGTGAAAGGGCAGCCGCTGGCCCGCCTCAGCATTCCGGTGAGCACGCCCGCGCTGCGGTTGGCCCAGCGGGCTTTCGCTAAAGCTGCCGCTGCCTACGAAGCCCAGCCGACTGCCGCACGCTATCGGGCGCTCGAACTGGCCCGCACTCAGCTGGCCGGAGTACCCCGGTTCGAGCGCGATGGCTACGTGCTGGCCCCCGCCACCGGCCGCCTCGTGCGCAGCCTGCTGGTGAATGGCCAGTACCTGCCCCGCGCGGGTACGGTGGCCATTATCGAGGTGCCGGCGCGGGCTGCTGCCAATTCGGCCGCGCCCGAAGTGGTGGCGCTGCGGTAAAGGAAAATTCAAGCAAGACGATTAATACGTGGGTGCTCCGCCTCAGACCCCGACGTGACCATGCCAGAAGCCCTCGAAAACTTCATCCGCGACTATCCGATAATCGTTTATCACCCCGTTGGCACCTGCAAAATGGGCCACGACGCCCTCCGGGTGCACGGCATCGCCGGGCTGCGCGTCGCCGATGCCTCCATCATGCCCATCATTATCAACGGCAACAGCAACATCCCCACGATGGTCATCGGCGAGAAATGCGCCGCCATGATACTGCAGGAACTGGACGCCGCCGGAGTGGCCCAGGACGGCGCTGCGGCTGCGGAATAACGCAACCTGGGCCGTGGCCAAATGCATCAGCCGGGAGCCCAGAAACTGTGGCTTCTGAAAGGCGGCCAGGCAAGGTTTACTGACTGCGAGTGTCTTATTGTTAAAACGAAAACAGCCCCAAGCTACATCTTGGGGCTGTTTTCGTTTTAACAATAAGACACTAACAATATCTTTTACTAGCGGATTGGATAGTAGTGCCCGCAGCTCCCACCAAGGCGCCGCGGGGCTTATTTTTTATTTCTGATACAAAGATATTGGCGGGTCAGGCCCTAAAAATGCGGGCGGGCAAACCGTAATCAAACGGTAAATAACCCGCAACACCCGGCGCGGGCCGCCGGGGCCGGCCCGACGATGACTAATTTGCCTGAGCGCGTGAAAGGACTGCGAATCGGGGGCGTCTGACCACCCAGGCTGGCGCTGATAGGCCGGCCGTTCGCCTCAATTTACATTCCATTGCCATGCCATCGATTAGCGTTGCCTTTCAGAATCAGCGCGGCGAGCCCCTGGCGGGGCGTCTCGACCTGCCTGCCGAGGGCGTTCCGGTTCGGGCGTACGCCATTTTTGCGCACTGCTTCACCTGCACCAAGGAATACAATGCCCCGGTGCACATCAGCCGGGCCTTGCAACAGCAGGGCTTGGCCGTGTTGCGGTTTGATTTCACGGGGCTGGGCCACAGCGAGGGCGACTTCGCCGACACCAACTTCTCGTCGATGGTGGCCGACCTGGCGGCAGCGGCCGACTACCTGGCCGCGCACTACGCCGCGCCGCAGCTGCTGGTTGGCCACTCCTGGGGCGGCACGGCGGTGGTGCGGGCCAGCCAGCAGCTGCCAGCGGTACGGGCGGTGGTCACGCTGGGCTCGCCGGCCTCGCCGGGCCACATCACCCACCACTTCACGGCGCAACTGGCCGAGATTCAGGCCGCGGGCAGTGCCACGGTGAACGTGGGCGGGCGGCCCTTTCAAGTGAAACAGCAATTCGTGGACGACGCCCACGCGGCCAGCGTTCAGGCCACCAACCCGGGGGCCGGGCGCGCCCTGCTTATTTTGCACAGCCCGCAGGATGCCGTGGTGAACATCGACCAGGCCGCCCGGCTCTACGCCCAGGCTCAGCACCCCAAAAGCTTCATTACCCTCGATGGGGCCGACCACCTGCTCAGCCGCAAGGCCGATGCCGAGTACGTGGGCCAGCTCATCGCCAGCTGGGCCAGCCGGTACCTGTCCGCGCCGGTGCCTGCCCCCGCAAACGGAATTTTGCCCGCAGTCACTGAGGAACAACGACCCTGACCGCCGATAGATTTATGCCCCCTCTTTTTCGTTAGTTGATTATGCCGCACCCGTACGTTTGGCGAAGATATTTGAGGAGGTTCCTGCTGCTGATTCTGCCGCTGAGTCTGCTGCTGCCGAGCCGGCCCGTCATGGCATATTCCGTGCTCACGCATCAGGCTAATGTCGATTCGTGCTGGGCGCGCTGCCTGCAGCCGGCGCTGGAGGAGCGGTTTCCGGGGGCTACCGAGGGGCAGCTGCGCGAGGCCAAAGCATATGCCTACGGCGGGTCCATCATCCAGGACATGGGGTATTATCCGTTTGGCTCGGCGCTGTTCACCAACCTCACGCACTACGTGCGCTCCGGCGATTTCGTGCGCAACCTGCTCGAAATGGCCGCCACCCGCGACGAATACGCCTTTGCCCTCGGCGCGCTTTCGCACTACGCCGCCGACGTAGAAGGCCACGGCACCGGCACCAACCGGGCCGTGCCGCTCATCTTCCCGGAGCTGGCGGCCAAGTTCGGCCCCGTCGTTACCTACCAGCAGGCCCCCGTGGAGCATTCCCGCGCCGAGTTTGCTTTCGATGTGGTGCAGCTGGCTTCCGGCCACTACCGCACCACCGCCTACCATTCCTTCATTGGCTTCAAGGTGCAGAAAGACGTGTTGGCGCGGGCCTTCTACAAAACGTACGGCCTGGAATTGAGCCAGATAATAGTGAACGTGGATTTGAGCATTGCCTCCTACCGCTTTGCCGTGCGCCGCCTGCTGCCGGCCGTAAGCCGGGCCGCTTGGCGGGCCAACCGCCACCAGATTCGGCGGGAGGTGCCGGGCGTGGCGCGCCGCGAAATGGTGTTCCGGGCCAGCATGCGCGAGTACCACACCGAGTACGGCACCGCCTACGAGCGGCCCGGCGTGCGGGCGCGGCTGCTGGCCGGGCTGCTGCGCGTGCTGCCCAAAGTGGGGCCGCTGCGGGCGCTGCGCTTCGTGACGCCCCCGCCCGAGGCCCAGCGGGTGTACCGGGCCAGCTTTGCCCGCACCACCACGCGCTACTGTACCTTGCTGCACAGCCAGGTGCGCGGCGGCCAGATGCTCTCCGGGGCCACGCTGCCCAACACCGACTTCGACACCGGCCACGACACCCGCTGCGGCGAGTACCCGCTGGCCGACCGCACCTACGGCGAGTGGCTGCGCAAGCTGGCCAAAAACGACTTTGCCGCCCTAAGCGCGCCAATGAAGCAGAACCTGCTGGGTTTCTTTGGGGCGTCGGCCACCGACTCAGCGGCCGTCCAAAGCCTGGGTCCGGATGACTGGCGGGAGACTCAGCAGGCCCTGGGGCGGCTGCGCGCGCAGTAGCGGGCCGCGCATTTTATCCGGCAATAAGGGCGGTTTGTCCAGGGGCCGAGCTTTGGTTTCGGACTTGCTTTGCACAACCAATCAGTTCTTCTCATGCTGCCCCTTACCCTCATCAACGAGCGCACCGGCGAGCTGGCGCTGAAACTCAACCGCCCCAGTCCGGGCGAAAACCCGTTCGACCACCTCTGCCGCTTCAACTACTACTCGCTGGTGTGGGTGCAGGCCGGGGCGGGCACGCTGCGGGCCGATTTTGCCGAGTACGCCTTCGGCCCGGGCCAGGTGCTGTGTTTCGGGCCCTACCAGCCCTTTATGCTGGCCGGCGACCTGCCCGGCCTCGTGCTGACCACGGTGCAGTTCCACCCCGACTTTTTCTGCATCGTCAAGCACCAGGAGGAAGTGGCCTGCAACGGGGTGCTGTTCAATAATATCTACCAGCCGCCGGTGGTGGTGCTCGATGCCGCGACGGCCGACGCCCTGGCCAGCAGCCTGGCGGCTCTGGAGCAGGAGCTGGCCCAGCCGGCAGTGGCCCAGCACGAGCTGCTGGTGGCGCAGCTCAAAATCCTGCTCATTCACCTCTCGCGCCGCCAGCTGGCCGCCCACCCCGCTGAGGCGGCCCCCGTGCCCGGCCGCCCGGCCTACGTGGTGCAGCAGCTGCGCCAGCACATCGAGCAGCACTACCGCACCCTGCACCGCCCGGCCGACTACGCCGAGCTGGTGCACCTCGCCCCCAAGGCCCTGGGCCGACTCACCAAAAAGCACTTCCACAAAACGCCTTCCGACCTCATTCAGGAGCGCATCGTGATTGAGGCCAAGCGCGAGCTTTACCTCACCGACAAGGCTGTGAAGCAGATTGCCTGGGAGCTGGGCTTTGAGGATGAGTACTACTTCAGCCGCCTTTTTAAGCTCAATGCCGATGTGTCGCCGGTGCAGTACCGGCAAACAGTGGGCTTTGCGCGAGGCCTGGCTTGAGGCCGGCGGCGGCCCGTATCCATTTTCGGGTAGGTCCCGGCGCGGCAATTCGTCCAGCTAGTGGCGGGCATTGTCCATGTTGGGGCCTGGTGGGGTGGGGGACCTTTGTGTTGTTCGGCAACGATGCCAGACGGCCTTTTCAACCCGCAGTTTTCCAAAAAAACATGATGTCAAATTTTCCCATTCCCACCCGCGACCAGGTTTCCGAAAGCAGCCAGGCCCAGTTCGACAATCTGCAAAAAGGCCTGGGCTTCGTGCCCAACCTCTACGCCACCATCGCCCACTCCGAGCACGGGCTGGCCAAGTACCTCGCGTTTCAGGGCGCTAAAACCTCGCTCAGCAACAAGGAAAAAGAGGCCGTGAACCTGGTGGTGAGCCAAGCCAACGGCTGCCGCTATTGCCTGAGCGCCCACACCGTGCTGGGCGGCATGAACGGCTTCGGGGCCGAGGAAATCCTGAATCTGCGCGCCGGCCACAGCACCGATACCAAGCTCAATGCGCTGGTGCGGCTGGCCCTGGCCGTAACCGAAACCAAAGGCCACGTCGCCCCCCAAATTCTCGACGACTTCTATGCCGCCGGCTACACCAAAGGCAACCTGGTGGATGTCATTCTGCAGGTGAGCGACAAAATCGCCATGAACTACCTGCACAACCTGACCGAAGTGCCCATCGACTTCCCGGTAGCCGCCGAGCTGACGGCCGCGTAAGGTATTCTTCCGTCGCTGCCACCCTGCTGCCCATGCGCACACTCCCCCTGTTATTGCCGCCCTTCACGCCCGAAACGGCCCCGCTGAAAGTGCAGGCCGCCGAAGACGCCTGGAACTCCCGCGACCCCGACCGGGTGGTGCTGGCCTACACCGAGGATTCGGAATGGCGCAACCGCACCGATTTCCTGCGGGGCCGGGAGCAAATCCACGCCTTTCTGACCCGCAAATGGAAAAAAGAGCGGGACTACCGCCTCAAAAAAGAGCTGTGGGGCTTCCGCGAAAACCGCATGGCCGTGCGCTTCGAATACGAGTACCACGACGCGGGCAGGCAGTGGTGGCGCGCCTACGGCAACGAGCTGTGGGAATTCGCACCCGACGGCCTCATGCAGCGCCGCTACGCGAGCATCAACGACCTGGCCATTCGGGAAGACGAGCGGCAGCTGCGGTAAGTAGCGGTCCAGTCAGGCGTACAAAAAAGGCCGGTCATGCTGAGCGCAGTCGAAGCACGACCGGCCTTTTTTTGCGGTAATTGCCTATGGGGCGTTTTGGCGTTGGTGAGCGGCCAAGGCAGCCCGTACTTTCGGGCACGTAACTACCTGTTTATTTTCAGTTAATCCACTTAACGCATGCAGCTTTTATCTGTCAACGTCGGTCGGCCGCGCACCGTAGAGTGGGGTGGGCGCACCATCACTACCGCCATTTTTAAAGACCCGGTGCCGGGGCCGGTAGCGCTGGAGCAGCTGAACCTGGCCGGCGATGAGCAAGCCGACCTGCGCGTGCACGGCGGCCCCGACAAGGCGGTGTACGCCTACGCCCACGAGCATTACGCCTACTGGGCCATGCAGCTGCCCGCCGGTAGCCTCGCCGGCCCCGGCGCATTTGGCGAGAACCTGACCACGACGGGCCTGCTGGAAAGCGCCGTGCGGGTGGGCGACGAATTTGCGGTGGGCACGGCCGTGCTGCGGGCCGTGCAGCCCCGGCAGCCCTGCTACAAGCTCAACGTGCGCTTCGACGATGCGCGCATGGTAGCGCGCTTCGTGGCGGCGGGCCGGAGCGGCATCTACTTTCAGGTGCTGCAAGCCGGCGTGGTGCGGGCCGGCGATGCCATTACGTTGCTCCAGGCCTCGCCGTATTCGGCAAGTATTCAGGACGTGGCCGAGCTGCTCTACGGCGGGCGGCAGGACGCTGGCGCGGTGCGCGAGCTGCTGCGCATTCCGTATCTGCCGGCTCCATTGCGGGGGCATTTTCTGGCTTCTTTGGGTAACTTTTGACACTTGGCCGCCAGCAGTAGAAGCGGCCGCGCAAAATTGCCGGACGGAGCCCGGTGCCGCAGCCGCAGTGTCGTGGCTGGACTGCATTTTAGGCGATTTCCGCATTCTATGTCCTTTTGCAAAGGCCAGCTGTGCCCATCCGTTGCTTTTGTTCTACGCCAGCAAATGCGCAAATACCTCGTCCAATTCAGTCCGAACCTGGAAGGGACTGTCGCGGAACAGCTCGCCTAGGCGCAGCTGAATGTCGTCGCTCACTTCGTCTTTGCACCTCTGCACCAGCTCGGCTACGCGCTGTAGGTGGGGGCGATTGAATTGCAGCCGGTCGCCGTCCACGATGCCTTGCTGGACCAGGGCGCGGGCTTTTTTGGGGCAGCGGCACGGGTTTTTGGGGTCGAGCAGGCCGCATTTGCCCGTCACGTACTGGAGCAAATCGGCCTTGGCGCGGTGCAGACGCACGCGGTAGTTGCCGGGCGTGAGGCCGAACAGCTCGGCCCCGAGGGCGTGGTCGGCCCCAAAGATTTCGCCGATGACGTAGAGCAGGCGCTGGTCGCGGCTCAGGCACAGCAGCATGGCCGTGGAGCACAGCAGGCGCACCTCCTCCACTTCGGCTTCGCTCACGCTACGCTCGGGGCCTTCGGCGGCAATGGCCAGGGTGCTGATATCGGCCGTGCGGTCGTAAAGCCGCTCGTACTTCCGGGCCGGGGCGTTGAGGAAATGGTTGACCACGATGCGGTAGAGCCAAGTGCGAAACTGGCTTTTGCCGCCGAAAGTCTTCAAGCTGGTCACCACCTTAATCAGCACTTCCTGCGTAGCGTCGAGGGCGTCGTCGAGGTCGAGAAATAGCCGCAGGGCGATATTGTACACGTAGCCTTGGTGGCGTTTTAGCAGCGCCTCCAGGGCTGGGCGGTTGCCGGCCACGGCAGCTTCTACCAGCGCCTCATCGGGCAGCGAATCCGGGGCGGGCGCGGCGACTATTGCGGCACCGGGGGCGGGTTGGGAAAACGGGTTCATCGACGAAGCAAAGGTGGGTTAGAGCAAGATACGGCGCGGGTGGCGGGGCATTCTCGCCGACTCAGCGTGGCCCGGCGTTGCGGAGCAGCACCGGAGTTTTGAACCACTCGAAGGCGCTCAGGTGCTGGCCGCGCACGAATTGCGTGGCCGGGCCGGCAGCGGCAAATAGCAGCAGCGCCCCCTGCTTCCCGCCGCCTTCGTCCACGAGGTAGGCCCGCAGCAGGCCCGGCGCAGGGGCGGCTAGCCACGCCGGCCCCTGCGCCGGGCCAATGCCGTGGGCAAACACCGTGACGCTCGGCGCGCCCTGGGCGCGGTAGTCGAAGTCGGGTGCCACGAAGCTGGCTTCCTGCACCAGCGGGTAGTAGCTCACTTCGGGCCGGTGGCCGCGCCGGCGCTCCACATCGGCAAACCAGGTGGGCGTGTACCAGGCGCGGGCCGGCGCCTCGGCCGCCCACAGGTAGATGCCGCCGAAAAGCTTGCCCTGCGGCGTGATAATGCTCGAAAAAGCCTTGAACAGCAAGCCGTCCACCCGCTGGTATTTCGGCACTACTTTCCGGAATTCGCGCGCCAGCAAAAAATCGAAGGCATACCATGGGGCCTTGCTTTTTACCACCGTCACGACGCGGGTTTCGGCCGATACGGGCGGCACCACGGCTTGGGAATGGGTGGCGGCGAGCGTAGCGCTATGCAGGCCGGCCGGGCGTCTGTCGGGGGGAGTCAGCGGATTGTTCATGGCAACAAGCAGGATGAAGGTTAGCGGTTTCATAAAGGGTTGGGTTGATTGACACCCCTTAGACCGACCTGCCGCCATGTGTTACAACTCTCTTGTGAGCCGGGTGCGGCCCGGTACCGTTACGGCCCTTCCAGCCACGCCTAACCCAGTGGATACAGCATCAACTCCTCCATCTCGCTGCGCGGCTTACTTATATTCGCGTCGCTTTGCTGGCGATTTCAACTAGAAATTCAGCAAAAAAACATACACTTTTTACGTCCCAATGCCGTCCGCCGCCGCCAGCTTTCCACTGCCTTACGCGCTGCTTCGGCAAGCGGTGGAATCGTTGACGCCGCTGGCGGACGGTGAATGGGAGGCGGTAGCTGCCGCTTTCGTGGAGCAGCAGGTGCCCCGTAAAACGGTGCTGTTGCCGGCCGGCGCGGTGGCCCGCGAGGTGTATTTCGTGGCCCAAGGCTGCGTCCGACTGTATTACGAGCAGAACGGTACCGACCGCTCGGCCTTCTTTTTCACGGAAGGGCAGTTTGCCGGGGCCTACGATAGTTTCATCACCCAGCAGCCCAGCCCGCATTTTGTCGAAACCCTGGAACCGTGCCGGCTGTTGCGCGTCTCGCACGATGCCTTGCAGGGCCTCTACCAGCGGGTGCCAGCCATGAATGAGCTGGTGCGCAAAATCGTGGAACACCGCTTCGTGGAGCTGCACCAACTGTTCACGGCCTTCATCCTCGACAGCCCCGAAACCCGCTACCGCCACCTGCTGCACCAGCGGCCCGACCTGTTGCGCCGCGTGCCCCAGCACCACCTGGCCACCTATCTGGGCATCACGCCCATCTCGCTGAGCCGTATCCGCAAGCGGATTGTGAGCCCCTGACGGCATTTCTTATCTTTTGTTAATGCGCGCGGAAATAGACGGGAGGAGATTTGTAACATCTTCTAACCCCCTAAATGCCCACGTCATGAACCGTCGATTTTTTTTGGAACAGGCCGCCACCGCCACGGCCGGCTTGGCGATGCTGCCGCTGTTTGCCGCCGCCCAATCTCCTGTGCAGCGGCTGCTGGCCTCCGCCCCGGCGGCCCCGGATGCCGCCGGGGCTCCCGTTGTGCCCGTCACGTCGGTGGCGCTGCCCGGTGGCATCAAGGTGCACGCCATTTCAACAGGCCAGGTGGCCGTGACCACTGCTTTTCTGCACGCGGGGCCGGCCGGATTTCTGCGCAAGGCCAATATCCTGCTCAACCGCCAGTTTGCCGGCTGGATGCCCATCTACGTTTGGGTGATTGAGCACCCGGAAGGTGTTTTCGTGGTGGATACGGGCGAGAACAGCGCCGTGACCAACCCCGATTATTTCCGGGGCGTGGGCCTGCTCAACGAGTACGTCAACACCCATTTATTCCGCTTCGAGGTGGCCCGCGAACAGGAAATTGACCGACAGCTGGGTCGGTTGGGCATCCGCGCCGCCGACGTGCGCGCCGTGGTGCTCACCCACCTGCACCTCGACCACACCGACGGCTTGCGCCACTTCCCCGATACGCCGGTGCTGGTGAACCGGGCTGAAGCCGCCCATCCCTACAACGACCTGCCCACCCTATACCCGGCCGCCTTCACGCCTACTCTGGTAGACCTGCAAGCCGGCCCGGTGGCCCCCTTCCGCGGGGCCTACCCGCTCACCAAAGCCCGCGACCTGTGGCTGGTGAGCACGCCTGGCCACACGCCGGGCCATTGCTCGGTGCTGCTTCAGACCCCGCAGGCGCATTATCTGTTTGCCGGCGACGTGTCTTACACCCAGGCTCAGTTGTTGAGCAACGACCTGCCCGGGGCCAACGCCAGCCTGAGCCTGTCGCGCCAAACGTACCAGGCCATTCAGCAGTACGCCGCCCAGCAGCCGCTGGTCTATTTGCCTTCGCATGATGCCGACGCCGCGCATCGGCTGGCTACCAGCGCCCCACTGCGGGTGGCGTAGTAGACTGACCTTTATATAGCCTCTTCGGCGGCGCTTGTAAAAGAGCGCGGGGTAGCACGGGGGCCACCTGCGTCGGCGTCGGCAGTCAGTCAATCAATCTTGCTTCAGGCGTCGCCTACTTCCTTTGGAGGCAGTTGCCTGTACGACTGGAACAGCCAGCGTAAATCGGCCGCTGTTGAAAGAGGAAAAGCAGCCACTTATTCTCCTTGTGTAAAGCATTGCTGCGTTTGTCCACAACCTGCTCCTCTCGGTTGTGCGAAAACCTCATGTAAGAAACAGCCTGTGCGTTAAAACACGGCTCGGGTGGCTACCGCGCGCCCGGCATCCAGGTCCTGCCGCACGCTGTCGAGCTTGGCCTGAATCGTGTTCAGGGCCACTTTGCCCAGCGGAAGGCGCAGCGGGGGATGCTCCTTCATAACGAGGTCGACGATGGCCTGTGCGGCCTTAGCCGGGTCGCCTTCCTGCTGGCCGTTCACGGCGGCCATGCGCTGGCGGAAGGCGCCGGCCGTGGCGTCGTAGGCGGCCAGCTGCGCGGCGGCCAGGCGGAAGCTGCCGCCCGCGAAACCCGTGCGAAACGGCCCCGGCTGCACGATGGTGAGCCGGATGCCGAGCGGGGCCACTTCCTGCGCCAACGCCTCCGAAAAGCCTTCGAGCGCAAACTTGCTGGCGTTGTACAACCCAAAGCCAGCAAAAGCTTTGAAGCCGCCGTGCGAGGAAATCTGGACGATGTGGCCGTGGCCCTGCGCCCGCAGCAGCGGCAGCACCCGCCGCGTGAGGCGCAGCGGCCCAAACACGTTGGCCTCGAAGATGGCGCGGGCTTCGGCCTCGCTGGTTTCCTCCACAGCCCCGGCCAGGCCGTAGCCGGCGTTATTCACCAGCACGTCGAGCCGGCCGAAGTCCTGCTCCAGGCGGGCCACCAGCTTGTCGGTGGCGGCGGCGTCGGTGATATCCAGCAGCAGGCCCAGGGCGTTGGGCTTGTGGCGGCTCGTGAACTGGTCGGCCTGCACCGCATCGCGGAAGGTGCCCACCACAAAGTCGCCGTGGGCAATAACGGCCTCGGCCAGGGCGCGGCCCAGCCCCGACGACACGCCGGTGATGAGCCAAAGTTTACGGTCGCTCATGGCTTAGTGGAGTAAGGCGTGAATGCGTTCCCGCGTTTGTTGTAGCGTGGCTTCCATGGCTTGCGGGTCCACGGTCGTGCCTTCCACCGATAGCAGCTCGACCGAGGCAATGCCTAAAAAGCCCAGCAGCGTGGTCAGGTAGGGCCCTTCGAAGTTGAGGCCGGCGATGTTCGTGCCGGTGTACACGGCTCCGGCAGCCGAGGCGATGAACGTAGGCCGGTCGGCCACCAGGCCGCGCAGGCCGTTTTCGTCGGCCGCGAAGGTGTGGTTCAGTCGCACAATCTGGTCGATGTAGGCCTTCAGGGCCGAGGGAATCGAGAAGTTGTACATGGGCGTGCTGATGAGCAGCGTGTGGGCGGCCAGCAATTCGGCAATCAGCTCGTCGGAGAGGGCCGTGGCTGCCCGCAGCGCCGGCGTCAACTGGTCGGTGGGCGTGTAGTAGCCCGTAATAGTGTCCGGCGAGATGTGCGGAACGGGCTGCGCGGCCAAGTCGCGCAGCACCACGCGGCCGTCGGGGTTAGCGGTTTGCCAGGCGTGCTGCACGGCATCAGCCAGGGTGCGCGACACCGAGCCCATAGTGCGGGCGCTGGCATCAATGCGTAAAAGGGTCTTGCTCATGAGCGTTTTGAGTGTTGATGGTATAACACAAAGGTCCCCCACGCCCCCGCCAGGCAGCTATAACGCCGCCTGCCTTATCCGGTGCTTTTCGGACATTGCCCGCTAGCTATGAGGCCCCACCCCAGGCAGACCCGCCCGAAACCCCAGCCACGACCGATACTCTGCTTTCACCGGGTATACGAGCTGTACCATCGGCCCGGCGTTGGCTTCGAGAAGCATCGTTTGGATAAGGTAGCCGAAGGCCTGGAGCACAAACCCGGCCTTGAGCTTGGGCACGAGCACGGCGTTGTTGTCGCTGTGGTGAATGCTGGTCAGGTACTGAAACCCAGCGTCAGCGGCTTGGCCCACGATAAACTTCAGAAACGCCGAGTAGATACCCCGGCCCTGGTATTCGGGCAGCAGGCCGGTGTTGGCCATGAAGTATTCCAGCTCGCTGCGCTGGAAGCCGTAGTGCCAGCCAATGGGTTTGTCACCGTCCAGAATCAGGAAGTACAGGTGCCGGGCCGCGCCCAGGTTTTGGCGCAATTCCTCAAGCTTGTTTTTTTCGACTGCGCTCAAAAGCGGCTCCAGCGAGGCGGCTTCCTGCTCGTGAGGGAAAACCCGGGCCTGGTGTTGGGTAAACACAGCCTCCCATTCGCCAGCGCTAACCGCAGCGACAGAGTAGGTGGCAAATAGCGTAGTGGTGGACATGGCGTTGGGCGAAATAATTGCTACGCCAGACGCTGTTGGCTCCCCCCCCTTACACTGGGCCCGTCCGAAACCGCGCCGCCATCTGTTTTTGGTAAGCCACTGGACTCAGCCCCGTTTCCTGTCTGAAAATCCGGGCGAAATACGAGGGGTCGAGAAACTGGAGTTGCGCGGCCACTTCGGCCACCGGTGCATCGGTAAAGGCCAGGAGGCGCTTGGCTTCGAGGAGGGCGCGGGCCCGGATGACCTCGCTGGCCGTCCGGCCTCCGGTTAGGGCCTTGCACACCACGTTGAGGTGATGCGGGGTGATGGCCAGCCGGGCGGCATAATCGGCGGCGGCGAGGTTTTCCAAATAATGCCGGTCGAGCAACTCCTTCAGCTGCTTGAACAGCACCACGTAGCGCCGGGCGGGCCGCGCGCCGGGGCCGGCCTGCTGGTCCACGCAGCGCTGAATCTGGGCCAGCAATACTTGCAGCAGGCCCTGGCAGATGCGGGCCAAGCGGTCGGGCCGGGCGGCCTCGGCTTCGAGCGTGGCAATGGTCTGGCGCACCTCCCGAAACTGCGCCTCGGCCAGCGGCAGCAGCGGGTTGGCATAGAAATTATCCAGGAAGCTCAACTCAAACAGCCGGTCGTGGTCGGCCTGGCCCAACAGGAAAAACTCCTCCGTGAACAGCACGCTGCCGCCCCGCAGCTGCTCATAGTCCTCGAAAAAATGCAGCTGGCCGGGCGAGATAAAAAACAGCGTGCCGCCGCGCACCTCATATTCCACGCCGTCGATGGCCTGCCGGCTCAGCCCGCCGTCAGTCCACAGAATTTCGTAGAAGGCGTGCCGGTGCGGGTCCTCAATTTCGGGCTCCAATATCTGCTCGAAGCGCGTGATTTCGAACTCCGTGGGGTTGTCGGGCTGGTTGAGGAAGTGGCCGATGCGGTAGAGCGGAAACGGGTCGGGCATGAGCGTGCAGGGTTAAGACCGGAGCGAGTTTTCACCGAATACGTCCGGCCGGGCATAGTGCCCGGCCACGTCCAGCGTCATCCGTTCCTCGGGCAGGCGAGCCAGGTCGATTTCGGCGGTGATAATCAGCTCTTCATCGTACACCGGGCCGGCCAGCACGGTGCCGTCGGGGCCGATGATGACGCTGCCGCCGCGCAGCACGAAAGCGGCCGGGTCGGCGGCCAGGTCGGGCGTAGGCGCCAGCTCGGCGGGCAGGTCGCGCACCTGCATAATCGCCCCGGCCGCCACCACGAAGCAGCGGCCCTCGAAGGCGTAGTGGCGGCTGGCCACCAGGTTCATTTCCTTGAGTTGGGGCCAGGCCGCTACGTGGATGTCCTCGCCCGATTCGTGCAGGCGCTGGCGGGCCGGCGGCATCCAGTGCTCCCAGCAGATGAGGCCGCCCACCCGGCCGGTGGCGGTGTCCACGGCGTGCAGGCTGCGGCCGTCGCCCTGGCCCCAGAGCAGCCGCTCGGTGTAGGTGGGCATCAGCTTGCGATGGGCCAGGGCGAGGCAGCCATCGGCGTCGAAAGTGAGCATGGTGTTGTAGAGCGTGCCCCGGCCGGGGCCAGCCAGCCCCCGCTCGTGCACGCTGATGTTGAGCACCACGCTGTGGGCGCGGGCCGCCGCGCCGAGCGCTTCGGTTACGGGGCCGGGCACCACCACGCTGTTTTCGAACAGCCGGCGGTACACCTGCTTCACGGCCGGCGAATCCCAGATGTTCACGTCGCGGCAGCAGTCGAGCCAGGCGGGGTAGCCGGGCAGCCAGGTTTCGGGGAAGACGACCAGCTTCGCGCCCTGCGCAGCGGCCTGGGCGATGAGGGTTTCGGCCTTAGCCAGCGAGGCGGGCAGGTCGAGGTACACAGGGGCAGCCTGCACGGCCGCGACGGTTAGCAACATGGCGGCAAAGAAAAGAGATTGGCCGTCGTTGCGGCGATTTGCTCCCGACCAGGCTGCGGAACCTGCGGCCATCGCCACAAGCAGAAAATTAATGCACGGTGATTTTCGCCTAATTCAACCGCCAGAGGCCATTTTCAGGAAAGGACGAAAAATATTTTTATCCTTTATGAAACGATGTTAATAACATTGAAGTTTATAACATCGAATTAACTACCTTTGACTTATCAACCACTTCAAAACCCCCAACACCTCATGAAAACGTTTCAAGTTCCGACTCGCGACCAAGTGACCCCCGCCGTGCAAGGCGTCTTCGACCACATGCAGAGTGCCTTTGGCATGGTGCCCAATCTGTTTGCCACCATCGGCTACTCCGAGAATGCGCTGACGTCCTACCTGGCGTTCCAGAATGCCCAGGCAAAGGGCTCGTTCTCGGCCAAGGAGCGGGAGGCCGTGTTCCTGGCCGTGTCGCAGGTCAACGGCTGCGAATACTGCCAAGCCGCCCACACCGCCATCGGCAAGATGAACGGCTTCTCGGACGAGGACACCGTGCAGCTGCGCGCCGGCACCCACGCCGATGCCAAGCTGAGCGTCATCACCCGTCTGGCGGCCAGCATCACCAAAACCCACGGCCGCCCGGAGGCCCAGCTGCTGGAAGACTTCTTCGCGCTCGGCTACGAGGAAAAGGCCCTAATCGACCTGATTGCGCTGGTGGCCGACAAAACCCTCGCCAACTACGTGCACAATATCACGCAGGTGCCGGTGGACTTTCCCGCTGCTCAGAAGCTGGAAGCCGTTCTGGCTTAACCGGCCGGAGCTGAGGTAGCAGCCGGGTTCCATGCCCGGCTGCTGCGTTAGTGCCAAAATCAATGTTGTAAACATTGAAAATAGTTGTTTCATCCTTTACCTCTTTTCACTCATGACAAACCTTGGAGTAGTTACCCGCGAAAACGCCCCCGAAGCCGCCAAGTCGACTTTCGACGGCCTGCACAAGAAAATTGGCTTCATGCCCAACCTCTACGCCACGTTCGCGCACTCGCCGCTGGCCCTCAACGGCTCCATTGCCTGGGCCGAAACCCTGCGCAAGGGCACGCTGAACGGCAAGGAAGTGGAGGCCATTTTCCTGGCCGCCTCCGAAGCCAACCAGTGCTACTACTGCGTGTCGGCCCACACCCAGATGGGGCTACTGCACGGCCTGATCGAAGCCCAGACCGTGGACCTGCGCCGCCAAACCAGCCCCGACCCCAGGCTGAATGCGATTTCGGTGCTGGCCCGCGACGTGGTGGAAAGCCGCGGCTTCCCGCAGCAAGCCAACATCGACCACTTCTTTGCCCAGGGCTACGGCAAGGCTGCGCTGGTCGAGCTGATTGGCTTCGTGGCCCTGAACACGTTCAACAACTACATCGAGCACCTCGACGGCGTGCCCGTAGACTGGCCCCTGGCCGAGCGCCTGCCCCAGCTCGAAACGGCCGCCGCCTAACCCGCCATGACCAACCGCTGGAACCTGACCGGCCGCCGCGCCCTCGTGACGGGCGGCACCAAGGGCATCGGCTACGCCGTGGCCAAGGAGCTGCTTGAACTAGGGGCCGAGGTGCTCATCGCGGCCCGTAACGCCCTGGATGTAGCGGATTGTGTGGCGGCCTGGATGGCCCAGGGCCTGCCCGCCGCCGGCCTCGCCGCCGACGTGACGGATGAAGCCGGCCGCGCCGCCGTGTTTGCGGAGGTAGCCGCGCGCTGGGGCGGGCTCGATGTGCTGGTGAACAACGTGGGCACCAACATGCGCAAAGGCTTCGTTGACTACGCGCCGGCCGAGTACGAGCAACTGTTCCACGCCAACCTGTTCAGCACGATGGAAATGTGCCGGGCGGCGCACCCGCTGCTACAGGCATCGGCCCACGCCGCCATCGTGAACATTGGCTCGGTGGCCGGCCGGCTCGACGTGGGCACCGGCGCGCCCTACGGCCTCACCAAAGCGGCCGAGGAACAGCTGGGCCGGCACCTGGCAGTGGAATGGGCGCCCGACGGCATCCGCGTGAACACCGTCGCGCCCTGGTTTATCCGCACGCCGCTCACGGCGGGGCTGCTGGGCCGGCCCGAGGTCCTGGCCAGGGTAGAAGCCCGCACGCCGCTGGGCCGGGTGGGCGAACCCGCCGAAATCGCGGCGGCCGTGGCCTTTCTCTGCCTGCCGGGCGCATCCTACATCACGGGCCAGTGCCTGGTGGTGGACGGTGGGATGATGGCCAAAGGCCTCTAGCAATGCAACGAGCGCACTTTTTCTCAATCTCCAACTTCTTTCTTCTTTTCAACCATGAAAAAAATTCTCCTTTTCTTCGCTTTACTCAGCTTCGCCCTGGCCCTGCCCGGCGTTGCGCAGGCCCCCAAAGCCGCCCCTGCTTACTTCGCCAAGTACGAGCACCTGAAGATGACGCGCACCGATGATGGCATCCTTGAAATCCGCCTGCACACCAACGACGGGCCCATCACCTTCACCGGGCGCGACCACCGCGAGTTCGTGGAAGCGTTTTACAACGTGAGCCAGGACCGCGACAACAAAGTGGTGATTCTGACCGGCACCGGCACCGAGTGGATGGCCAAAATCGATTTCGCCAGCCTGGGCGACATCACCAACCCGCGCGAGTGGGACGCCGTGATTTGGGAGGGCCAGAAGATGCTGCAAAACCTGCTTGACATCAACGTGCCGGTGATTGCGGCCATTAACGGCCCGGCTCTGCTGCACTCCGAGTACGCCCTGACAGCCGACATCATTCTGGCGTCGGAAGGCGCGTACTTCCAGGATTTGCCGCACCTGGCTGGCGGCATCGTGCCCGGCGACGGCATGCAGGTGGTGTGGCCGCGGGTGTTGGGGCCGCAGCGGGGCAAGTTCTTCCTCTACACCCAGCAAAAAATCGCGGCCCGCGAGGCCAAGGACCTGGGCGTGGTGGCCGAAGTGCTGCCCACCAACGAGGCCCTGATGGCCCGCTCCTACGAGCTGGCTCGGCAGCTGCTGAAAATCCCGGAGCTGACGCGCCGCTACATGCGCACCGTGTTTGCCCAGCCGCTGAAGCGCGAGCTGTTGGAGCAAGTGGGCTACGGCCTGGCTCTGGAAGGCATTTCGGCCACCGACCTGAAAGTGGCCGGCGAGCTGAAAGCCAAAGAAGCCGCACCGGCCGCCGGCAAGAAGCCCGGCAAGAAGTAGCCGGCTGCCCAGGCTACCGGGGGCGGAGTTCCGGTAGTACCCCTGCGGTGCGCCGGCGTGCGTATGCGCTACCACAAGGCCCCGCCCGAATATCGGACGGGGCCTTGCTTGAAAAAATCCGAATTTGCGGTTATGAACGGAACTTACCTCAACGACTGGCACCACTTGCGAACCAACTTACTGCGCGTCTCGGGCTGGCTGCGTTTTGAAATAAATGCCTTGCTGGAGCCTTTTGGCATTACCCAGCCCCAGTTCAACATCCTGCGCATTTTGCGCGGGCAGCACGGCCACGCCATCAGCACCCAGGAAATCCGGGAGCGGATGATTGACTCGAAGATGAGCGACACCTCACGCCTGGTCGACCGACTGGCGGCCAAAGCGTTGGTCACCAAAACTCCCAGCACTGCCGACAAGCGCTTGGTCGACGTGGTGATTTCTGCGCAGGGCTTGGCCGTGCTGAGCGAGATTGACACCAAGATGACGGCCCTGGACAACCTGTTCAAAACCATCACCGCCGAGGAAGCCCAGGCGCTCAACAATCTGCTTGACAAGCTGTCGATGGGGGTAACGGCTTGAGTTGGCGGGCCTGTTGTGCCGTGCACGACGGCCCTACTGCGCCTCCGGCAGGCGCGGGAAGCCTTCGACCTGCCCAAAGCGCCGCTCGTGCTGAATGCCGGCGTCGGTGCCGAAGGGATGACCGCCGAAGCCGTGGCGCATCATGGCCACGGCCTTGGCCCAGGTTTTGTCGCTGTCGCGCGAGCCGAACAAGGCGATGACGGCCTGCGTGATGACGGGGATGGGCACTTCCATGCGCAGGGCGTCGGCCACGAGCCAGTTCACCTCACCGGTGTCTTCCACGTAGCTGGGCACGTCGAAGGTGGGGCGCTCGTCGAACTGCGTCTTCATCAATTCGATGAGCCAGGAGCGGATGACCGAGCCGCGGTTCCAGAGGCCCAACACTTCGCTGATGGGCAGCGGGGCGCGGTAGTTGGTGAGCAGGTTGACGCCCTCGCCGATGGCTTGCAGCATTCCGAACTCGATGCCGTTGTGCACCAGTTTCACGTAGTGGCCGCTGCCGGCCGGGCCGGTGTGCAAAAAGCCGTCGGGCACGGCCGTTTCGGTAAAGAATTGCTCCAGCTGCTGCACGGCCTCGGCCTCGCCGCCCACCATGTAGCAGGCCCCGTGGCGGGCCCCGGCTGGTCCGCCGCTGGTGCCGCAATCAATGAAATGCAGGCCCTTTTCTTTCAGCCGCTCGGCCCGGCGGATGCTGTCGCCCCAGTAGGAGTTGCCGCCGTCCACGATGATGTCACCGGCTTCCAGGTGCTGGCTCAGCTCGTCGATGATGTGGTCGACGACCGCGCCGGCCGGAATGTAGATAAATACCTTGCGCGGGCGGGCGAGCTGGGCCACTAGCTCGGCCTGGCTCGTGACGACGTGCAGGTTCGTGGTTTCCAGGTCGGGTCGGGGTATTAAATCCATACCGATGACGGGGTAGCCTTTTTCGGCGGCTTGCTGGGCTAGAGATGCGCCCATTTTGCCGAGGCCAATGATGCCGATTTGCGTTTTGTTATCCATGAAAGAAGTGATGAGGTGATGAGGTAACGAAGTGATGAAAACGGCAAGGCAAAAAGGCCGTCATGCTGAGCTTATCGAAGCATCTCTACCGCAGTAGTAATCCAAGCCGATTGCAACGAAGCGGTAGAGATGCTTCGACAAGCTCAGCATGACGTGCTGTTAGGTTCATGTCTTAAAAAAGACTCAAACCGGCCGCAGCAGCACCCGCGCCGGGGCGCCGTCGGCTCCCACGATGGGCAAGGGCAGGCACAGCATGTCGTAGCGGCCGGGCGCGATGTGCTGCAAGGCGAGGCCCTCGATGACCGTGACGCCGGCCCCGAGCAGGGCCAGATGCGTGTCGGCGGGGCCGACGGAGAGGTAGTCGACGCCCACGCACACGACGCCCAGGGCTTGCAGGTAGTGGGCGGCGTGGGCATTGAGGCGTACGAAGTCGGGGTTGAAAGGCTCCTGGCTCCAGTCGGAATCGGAGTTGCGGGTTTTGAACAGGACCCGGTCGCCGGGTTGCAGGGGCAGGGGGCGGATTTCCTGAAGGGTGATGAAGTGCGGGTCCTGAATGGACACGACTACGGCGGGTCCCATCAGGGTGCGAAGGTCGAGGGTGGTTACGTCGGCCCCGTCGGCCAGGAAGTGGCGCGGGGCATCGACGTGGGTACCGGTGTGGGCGCTCAGGTGCAGCTCGGTGACGTTGGCGGGGCTGCCGGCGGCCATATCGTGGGTGAGGACCACGGTCACGCCCAGGTTGTCGGGCCAGTGCGCCATGCCCGTGCGGATGGGCAGCGTGGCGTCGAGCCAGGCAGCGGGGGTAGTCAGTTCCAGGGGTTTGGCGGGAGCTTCGGAGGGAGACATAAGCGGTGGTCAGGGAATGTTAGAAGGAGAAAAAACGGCGTGCCGCCGCGTCCGGTAGCATCAGGGAATCACCCCAATGACCGGGGCTCGGGGCGGAAAGGCAGTGGCCGGGGCCAGCGCGACTGCGTCCCGACGCAGCCATCCCGCCAAGTGCCGCCGCCCCGGGCCGTAGGTGCCGGCGGCCAGCAGCATACCCAGCGGCGGCGCGCACAGGTACAGCCAAAGGCTCGCGTAGGAGCGCGCCAGCAGGGCCGAGGCCAGGGCGCGGGCGGGGTTCATGCCGAAGCCGGAAATGGGCACGGCCACCCACATATAAAATACCAGCAGCGCCGCCACCGGCCGGGCCCCGTGGCGGGCCAGCGCCGGCCAGTCGGCCCCGGCCAGCACCAGCAGCAGCAGGAAATAGGCCGTGCCCGCCTCCACCACGAATGCCGCCACCACGCCCACCAGCCCCGGCAGGCGCGGCCCGAGCAGCAGAAATTGAATGGGCGGCCCCGAAAAATCCATGTGCAGCTGGCTGGCCACCAGCGCCAGCCCCGCCACCGCGCCCACCGCCTGCGCCAGGCCGTAGGCCAGGGCGTCGCGCCCGCTGATGCGGTCCAGGCAATAGAAAGCCAGCGTCACGGCCGGGTTGAGGTGGGCCCCCGAGCGGCGGCCCCAGCCCGACTCGGCGAGGCCCAGCGCCAGCCCGCCCACGGCCAAGCACAGCAGCCCGCGCCGGAGCCCCGGCCACGGCTGCAACGCCTGGTGCAGCATCGAGCCGGGCGCTTCGAGCAGCGTGGCGCACCAGCCTACCCCGGCCATGAACACGGCCAGCCCCAGGGCCTCGATGCCGTATTCGGCCCAGGAGCGGGCGGGGGGCGCGGCAGTCGGCATAGGTGTCATGAGGTTGAATGAGCCGCCGCCGCTCCGGCAGATTCGGCCGTGCTGGCAACTCCGGCTGCTTGGGATTGGGCCGGGGCGGGCGCGTACTGGTAGGCTACGCGCAGCACTTCCGCCACGCCCCAGGCCTGCGCGATGCAGCCGCGGGGCTGGTGCGGGGCCTCGCCGTCGAAGATTTCCGACACAGTGCCCAGCCCGGCCTCGCCGAGGTGGTAGGCAAAGCCGTCGAGCACGGCCCGCACGCGGGCGGGGCCGGCGGCCGGGCCGTGCACTTGTATCAGGGCGTCGCAGTAAGGCCCCAGCCACCAGCTCCACACGGTGCCCTGGTGGTAGGCCCCGTCGCGCTGCCACGGGCTGCCGAGGTAGCGCGGGCAGTAGGCGGGGTCGGTGGGAGCGAGGCTGCGCAGGCCCACGGGCGTAAGCAGCTCCTGTTCCACCACGGCCAATACCTGGGCGGCCCGCGCGCCGGTGAGCAGGGGGTAGGGCAGGCTCAGGGCCAGGAGCTGGTTGGGGCGCAGGCTGGCGTCGGGCGGGCCGGCGGGGGGCAGGCAGTCGTAGAGGCAGCCCCGTTCCTCGTTCCAGAACGCGGGCTCGAACGCGGCCTGCACCCGGTCGGCTTCAGCGCGGAGCTTGGCGGCTTCGGCGGGGCGGCTGGCTTCGTCGAGCAGGTCGGCGGTGAGGCGCAGGGCGTTGTACCACAGGGCTTGAATCTCGACTGGCTGGCCGCGCCGGGGCGTCACCACCCAGTCGCCCACTTTGGCGTCCATCCAGGTAAGCTGCTCGCCGTCGGCCCCGGCCGAGAGCAGGCCGTTTTCGGCCACGTGAATGCCGTAGCGGGTGCCGCGCCGGTGCCAGGCCAGGCTGTCGAGCAGCACCGGCAGCAGGGTATCGCGTACGAACCCGGCATCGCCCGAGGCCTGCCCGTACTGCCTGGCGGCCACGAAAAACCACAGCGTGGCGTCCACGGTGTTGTATTCGGGCGCGGCCCCCGAGTCGGGGAAGCGGTTGGGCAGCAGGCCCTCGCTCATCGCATTGGCGAAGGCTTGGAGGATGCGCCGGGCCTCGGCGAAGCGCCCCGTCGTCAGGCACAGGCCGGGCAGGGCAATCATGGTGTCGCGGCCCCAGTCCGTAAACCAATGGTAGCCGGCGATGACGGTGTTCAGGTCGGCGTCGCGGCGCACCACGAACTGGTCGGCGGCCAACGTGAGGGCCCGGCGCAGCGCGTCGGCTGGGGGCGCATGAAGCAGGAGCGCCTCGCGCCGGGCCTGCTCGGTTGCCAGCAGGGCTTCGGCGTTTTCCGCGCCGGGCGGCTCGGTGGAAATGATGATGCCGAAGACCTCGCCCGCCTGCAACGTCCGCCGGAACACGCCGGGGCTGAACAAATCTTCCCGAAAATCCTGGCCGCGCTCCTGCTCGATGGCGTATTCGAACTGATAAAACCAAGTAGGCCGGGCTTCCAGCTCCGCGCCCGGCAAGGTCAGAAACAGCTCGGCGGAAGCTGGCCGGGGCCGAATTAAAAACGTGTCGCCAGTCTGCCGAAACTGCGGCTCGGCCGCCGCGTCGTGGTGCCCGAGGCTGTGGTAGTCGCGGCCGGCCAGCATTGGCAGCAGCTCCAGCACGAAGGGCGCGGGCGCGGCCAGCACCTCGTACACCACCAGCGTGGTGTTGCGGCCGTGCACGGCGGCCACGGTTTTGCGCAGGCGCACCCCGTCGGCCTCGTACTCAAACACCGGAAACAGGTCGCGGCAAAACGTTTCGAGGAAGCGGTTGCCGCCCGGGTGCACCGCGCCGGGGTATTGGTTGCAGCCCAAGTCCAGGCGCTGGCCGCCTTCGAACAGCACCGTCTCGTCGAGCTTGGCCAGCAGCACCTGCCGGCCCACGGGCGGGGCCGTGGCGGCCACCAGCAGGCCGTGGTAGCGCCGCGACAGCGCGCCGCTGAGCGTGGCACTGGCCCAGCCGCCGAGGCCGTTGGTTTCCAGCCATTCGTGGTGCAGGGTGGCGTCGTAGTCCATCAGGCGGGGGTGGCAAAAGTCGGGGGCCATCAGGCGCGGGGTTGTAAGAGTTTGGCGATGAGACCGGTCCAGCCGGTTTGGTGGCTGGCCCCGAGGCCCCGGCCGGTGTCGCCGTGGAAGTATTCGTGGAAAAGCAGGTGGTCGCGGAAGTGCGGGTCGTTTTGCAGCTGCTTATGGGGACCCAGGGCGGGGCGCACGCCGGCCTCGTTGCGCAAAAACAGCCGGGTGAGGCGGCCGCTCAGCGCGTCGGCGATTTCGAGCAGGCTGCAAAACTGGCCGGAGCGGGTGGGGTATTCGACCTTGAAATCGTCGCCGTAATAGTGGTGAAAGCGTTGCAGCGATTCAATCAGCAGGAAATTGGTGGGAAACCAGATGGGCCCGCGCCAGTTGGAGTTGCCGCCGAACAGGTCGGTTTCCGACTCGCCCGGCTCGTAGCGCAGCATCAAGTCGCGGCCGGCGAAGTGCAGGCGGCAGGGGTGGTCCTGGTGGTATTTGCTCAGCGAGCGGATGCCGTAGTCGGAGAGGAATTCGGCCTCGTCCAGGGCCCGGGCCAGCAGGCGTTTCACGCGGTGGCCGCGCAGCAGCGATAGCAGGTGGCTTTGGCCCATGCCGGGCTCCTGCCAGCGGCTCACCTGCTCGGCCAGCAGGGGCCGGTTTTCCAGAAACCACTGCAGCCGGGCCACGAACTGCGGCACGGCGGCCAGCACCTCATCGTCGAGCACCTCCACGGCAAAGAGTGGAATCAGCCCCACCAGCGAGCGGGTTTTGAGGAACTGCCGGCCATTGTCGGGCGTGTGCAGCACGTCGTAGTAAAACTCGTCCTCGTCGTCCCAGAGGTCCATTTCCTCGTCGCCCATGTTGGTCATGGCCCCGGCGATGTAGAGGAAGTGCTCGAAAAACTTACTGGCCAAATCCTGGTAGATGGGCTGGGTCTGGGCCAGTTCCAGGGCAATTCGCATCATGTTGAGCGCGTACATGGCCATCCAGGAGGTGCCGTCGGCCTGCTCGATGTAGGTGCCGGCGGGCAGCGGGGCCGAGCGGTCGAACAGCCCGATGTTATCGAGCCCCAGAAAGCCGCCCTCGAAGATGTTGCGGCCTTCGCGGTCCTTGCGGTTCACCCACCAGGTAAAATTCAGCAGCAGCCGGTGGAACACGGTGCCCAAAAATTCGAGGTCGCCGATGCCGTTGTTCTGCTTTTGGCACATTTTATACACCCGCCAGGTGGCCCAGGCGTGCACCGGCGGGTTCACATCGCCGAGGGCCCACTCGTAGGCCGGCAGCTGGCCGTTGGGGTGCATGTACCAGTCCTGGCACAGCAGCCGGAGCTGGTTTTTGGCAAAGCCGGGGTCGAGCTGGGCCAGCGGCACGCAGTGAAAAGCCAGGTCCCAGGCCGCGTACCAGGGGTATTCCCACTTGTCGGGCATCGAGATGATGTCGGCGTTGTTGAGGTGCTTCCAAGCCGTGTTGCGGCCGTGCTGGCGCTCGGCGGGCGGGGGCGGCAGGGCGGGGTCGCCGGCCTGCCACTGGGGCACGTCGTAGTAGTAAAACTGCTTGCTCCAGAGCATCCCCGCGAAGGCCTGGCGCTGCACCCGACGGGCGTCGGCGTCGGCCAGCAGCGTCTGCACATCGGCGTAGTATTCGTCGGCTTCCTGGTGCCGCAGGTGCATCAGCTGGTCGAAATCGGCAAAAGGCTGGCCCAGGCCGGCCGCGCCCAGGCGCACGCGCACCACCTGGCTGGCCCCCCCGGCAATGGTGAGCACGTAATGCGCGGCCGCCTTGGTGCCCGTCTGGGCGGGGTTGATGGCCGCGTGCGCCCCCTGCACCACGAAGTCGTTGATGCCGTCTTTGTAGTGCCGGCCGGGGACGGCAGCGGTTCCGTACAGTCGGGCAGCATTGGTTTCATTGTCGCAGAATAGCAGCGCGGGGTCCTGGTCGCAGTACAGGGCCCGGCTGCCCAGTTTGGCGTGCTGGGCGGCAATGGCGCGGCCGTCTTGGCTGGCTTCGAGCAGGGGCCGGCGGCTGTCGTCGAGGCCCCAGGCCCAGGTGTTGCGGAACCACAGCTGCGGCAGCACGTGCAGGGTGGCGGCTTCCGGGCCGCGGTTGCTCACGGTTATCTGCATCAGCAGGTCGTCGGGGCCGGCTTTGGCGTATTCCACGCACACGTCGAAGTAGCGGTTGTCGTGGAAAATGGCGGTGTCGAGCAGCTCAAACTCGGGCTTGTCGCGGCCCCGGTGGGCGTTTTCCCGTACCAGCCACTCGTACGGAAACGCATGCTGCGGGTACTTATATAGCATCCGCATGTAGGCGTGCGTGGGCACGTTGTCGAGGTAGTAGTATAGCTCCTTCACGTCCTCGCCGTGGTTGCCTTCGGGGCCGCTCAGGCCGAAGAGGCGCTCTTTCAGGATGGGGTCCTGGCCATTCCACAGGCCCAGGGCCAGGCAAAGCAGCTGCTGGTCGTCGCTCACGCCGGCCAGCCCGTCCTCGCCCCAGCGGTAGGCATAGGAGCGGGCCATGTCGTGGGTGACGTAGCCCCAGGCGTCGCCACTGGGCGAGTAGTCCTCGCGCACCGTGCCCCACTGCCGCTCCGAGAGGTAGGGGCCGAACTTGCGCCAGCGCGTCTGGTTGGCATTGGCTTCGGATAAGCGTTGGTGTTCGGCGGTCATGTTTTTGAATGAAGAATGAGGAATGAAGAATGAGGAATGAAGAATGAGGAATTTGCACGAAGGGAGACGGCCGAAGAATTACTCAATTCTTCATTCCTCATTCTTCATTCCTCATTAAGCCGCAGGCGTCTCACCCGCCCGACTCGAAACCCGGGTAGAGCAGCATGCCGCCATCGGCGAAAATGGTGGTGCCGGTGATGTAGTCGGCCTCGTCCGAAGCCAGCCAGGCAGCCACCTTGCCAATGTCCTCCGGCTCCCCGACGCGGCCGTAGGGAATGAGGCGGAGCAGGTCGGCTACCTCTTCCGGCGTGTCGCGGGCCGTGAGGTTGATGGGCGTGGCAATGGCCCCCGGCCCGATGCTGTTGACCCGGATTTTGTGCGGGGCCAACTCCTGGGCCAGGCTTTTCATGAGCAGCATCACGCCGCCCTTGCTGGCGGCGTAGTTCACGTGGCCCGCCCACGGAATTACCTCGTGCACGCTGCTCATGCAGATAATTTTGCCGGCCGCCCGGCTCACTTCCGGCTGCATGCCGCGGCGCACAAACTCGCGGGCGGCGGCCTGGGCGCATAAAAACTGCCCGGTCAGGTTCACGTCCAGCACGCGCTGCCACTGCGCCAGGGTCATGTCCAGGAAGCGGGCATCCTGCTGAATACCGGAGTTGGCCACCAGGATGTGCACCGTGCCATACCGCTCGATTACCTCCGCGAACATGGCGTGCACGGCGTCTTCGCTGCTCACGTCGGCCCGCACGGCGAAGGCCCGGCCGCCGGCTAGCTCGATGGCGCGAACTATGGCGTCGGCTCCTTCGGGGTGGCCGATATAATTGACGGCCACGGCGGCCCCGGCGGCGGCCAGCGCCAGCGCCACGGCTGCCCCGATGCCCGAGCTGGCGCCCGTTACCAGCGCTACTTGATTTTTCAGTCGTTGCGGGTTGTCAGTCATTTGCTAGCGAAAAAATGAAGCATAGGAAAGCCAGGGCGGGTGATAAGCCGCCGACAAAAGCACGAGTTCACCCCCTCGAGTGGGCTAGTGCGCCGGCGGCATCATTCCGGCCGCCACGTGTTTGTTGAAGCGCGTCATGCGGCGCCCGGCGGGGTGCGGGGCGGGCATCACCATGCCGCTCATCGTCACTTGCTCGCCCTCGCTCAGGGGCATAAGCTGGCCGTTGGGCATCAGGATGGTGCCATCGGGGCGCAGGGTGCTGCCATTGGCCAGGGGCATGTCCTGCGTGAGGGCCGCCATTTGCCCATCCTTCATCATCATCATGTGGCCGTGCTTTTTCACCGCGCCCGTGGCCGTGGGCGAAGAGCTGGCGGCGGCGCTGCCCCCGGGCGGCGGGTTTTGGGCCCGGGCGGGACCGCAAGTGGCGGCCGCCAATAGGGCCAGCAGGAGAGTAAACGGCATTTTCATAGGATGCGAGAGAACGGTTTGAGCATCCGGCAATGCACCGGAACCAGTGAGCAATTCCTTATTGGTCATTTGTAATTTGGCAAATTACTGCGCAAAATATCACAGAATATTCACGGTATTGTTGCTTTTGCATTACGGTCAGTGGCTGGTGCCGAAAATGCCAGTGGCTAGGCAAACTGGTAGCCCTGGCCCCATACCGTCAGGATGTATTCGGGCTGGGTCGGGTCGGGCTCAATCTTGAGCCGCAGCCGGTTGATGTGGGAATTTACCGTGTGCTCATAGCCATCGTAAGCGCTGCCCCAGAGCTGGTTCAGCAGCTGCTCCCGGCTGAACACCCGCCCCGGATGCTGCATGAACCAGGCCAGCAGGTCGAACTCTTTGGGCGTGAGCTGCACCGCCTGCCCACGGGCCGTGACGCGGTAGGCAGCCCGGTTAAGCGTTAGTTCGCCCTGCACGAAGTTGTTCGGCCGGGGCGTGGTCGCCGCCGGCAAAGGGGCCTGGCGCCGCGCCAATCCGTTCAGTTGGGCTTGGGCCCTGGCCCGGAGCATGGGCAGCCCAAAGGGGCGTACCAGGCAATCATCGGCTCCCTGCTCCAGAATGCGCACGACCGCGCCCTCGTTGGCCACCCCAGAAAGGGCCAGAATGGCCAGGCCCGCCTGTTGGGCTCGCAGCTGCCGGCACACCGCCATCGCGGACTGGTCGGGGAGCTCCCAGTCGAGCACGAGGAGGTCGTACCGGCCGGTGGTGGCAGCGCGCAGGCCCGCCGCGCCGTCGGGCACTACGTCGGCCTGGCAATTAATGTCGTTGAGCACCAACTGCACGAACGAGGCGCACATGGGGTCAGCGACGATAATAAGTGCGTTAGTAGTCATGATAGTATGGAGGAATAAGTTGCCTTAAGGAGGGTCGGAGCCCGGCCAGGTGTTGCGTCTGACGCCGGGTAAATAGATTACTTACATAGTCTTATCAGCTTTTTAAAAGCGGGTCTTGGTGTCGAAGTAGGGTTGTAAGAAAAGGGGATTGCCAGCGTCGAACTGCTCAACCAAAACGATGCTGCGCCATGTCTCCCTTCGTCCTGCCCCCCGCTTTTGCCCTTGTCCGCCTGCGCTTGCTTCAGCGACCAGTCGCCGCTCAGCCCGTCGGGCCGGGCCAAGGCGCATGGCGGGCCGGGCTGCGTACGGCGCTGGCCGCTGCCTGCGTTGCCGCGTTCATTGGCCTCACCTGGGTACGGGCCGAATCGTTGGCGACCATGATGCCGGGAGCCTTGAACCTGGGCCTGGGCGTGCTGACCGGCTTACTGGGCAACTCGCTCGGCTACTGGGTGGGGGCGCTGGGCGTGGGCGCGACCCGGGCCTGCGTCGTGTCGCAGGCCTTGAAACTGGCCCAAATCGTGGGCGTGCCGGCCGGGTATCTGCTACTGGGGGGCCACATGCTGGCGCTGCCCCTGTGTGGTGCGGCGCTGGCGCTGGCGGGCATCGCGTGGGCGCACCGGCAGGGGGCGAGCTGCACCAGCCGCCGCGCCGCGTAGGCCACCAGCAGGCCTTGCGGTAGCCAGCGGCCGATATCGCGGGGTCCGGCCCTGATACCGGCTGATAACTGAGGCGGGGTTGTCAGGAATGATTCAATCGGGCGTCCAACCACTAAGTCCCTTGACACCAAGCCGTGCAGCGTTGCGGCAATGGTCATCCGGAAATCAATTTTGAGCCTTTATGTAATGCCTATACCATCCTTCTTATTCAGCTGCCGGCAAGCCACGCTGCTTATCGAGCGCCAGGCCGCCGGACCCCTGCCCACTGCTACCCGCGCGCAGCTGTGGGCGCACCTGCGCTTATGCACCTACTGCCGACGATACGAGTTTCAAAGCGACTTCATTGCCCGCCAGGCCCGGCCCGCGGCCGGAGCTATGGTACCTCCCCATGTGGTGCTGCCCGCCGCTGCCCGCGCCCGCCTGCAGCAGTTGCTGGCGGCGGTCGTACCGCCCGCACCGGCCACTGCCAGCGGCTTTTCTAAAGACGGCTGAAAAAATAAATGCCAGCGGTGTAAGGACCCTTTATAACGCCGCGTCTGTCACCCCGAATCCAATTCACCAACTCATTTCACCCCCACTTTTTTCACCTCATTTTTATGCGCAAGTTCCTCGTTTCCGCTTCCAAGGCCCTGCTGATTACCGGCCTGCTGTTCTCCACTTCCGTTGCCTACGCCCAGGAAGGTGGCAAGATGAAGTCCGATAAAATGAGCCACGACGGCAAGATGGCTGACGGCAAGATGGCTGATGGCAAAATGGCCGACAGTAAAATGGCCGATGGCAAGATGTCCAAAGGCGATAAAATGACCCACAAAGGCAAGATGTCGAAAGATAAAATGGCTAAAGACAAGATGTAGTCTGCCATTGCGCAAGCTGCCTCGCCGGGCCTGCTCTCTTGATGAGGGCAGGCCCGTTTTGCTTGCTACCGCCTGAGCGCGGCCGCAGCATGGCGCTCATTTCACAACTAAGCGGCTATCCGAATAGGCCGGCGCGGTCGGGCGGCTTTTTCATGCCGTGTCCGCGCGGCTGCCACCGCTGCCCGGCACCCTGCTGCGGCCTGACTGCGCGGTATCAGCGTCGGGTCCGGGCCAGACCGGGCCGGTGCGCATGGCCGACAGAC
>JANXMN010000038.1 GCA_025354605.1 Hymenobacter sp.
ATGGTGGCCATGCGCCCGCCCAGGTCAAAATCGCCCAACACCTGCTGGCCCACCGGGGGAAACTCCGAGGCCCACAGCACGCGGTGCGCCTGCGGGGTGTGCGCATTGGTCCAGGTGCCTTCGAAAGCAAACTGCCTGGAACGCGACCGCGCCGCGCCATCGTCCGCGGCCAGGTAAACCGTGTGGCCATTGGTTTCGAAATCAACCGCGGCGATGCCTTGCATGGCCGCGGTAGGCCGGGATTTGTTATCATAAACCTGAAACCGAAAAGGCCCCGTCGCGATGTAGATGCCATTGGGCTGGTCAAATGCATCGCGGACTTGAGTAAGGTGCAGGTTTCCTTTCAGCAGATTGACTTTCCCGAATACCCGGGTCAACCCCTCGACTTCGAACAGGCCCGCCTGGCGGGCGTCCTGCTTCACCCAGGTGAACGCCACTTCCAGGCGCTGCGGATGCTGGCCAAAGAAGCCGTTTTGCGCAGTACTCCCCGCATCTGTGCCGATTTGCAGCACCGACGACAAGTCGTGCTGCCGGAACAAAGTATCGCGCTGCGACGCGGCCAGAGTATCGGCCAGCTGCATCAGCCGGTAGCTTTCTCTGGGCGATAAGCGGCTATCGTGCGCGGCCAGCCGCCGGCTGGCCATGCTTTTTTGCCGGGCTTTGGCAAACGCCAGCGCCAGACCACCCAGCCCCAGGAGGACGACAACGACAAGGCCGACTTTGCCGATGGTACGCGCCGCGTTGGTCATGTCGTTGATTTAACAAGAAGGTTTCCAAAATATTCGCGCAGGAAATACCGCCCCAGGCCCGCTTCGAGCAGGATTTCAACCAGCACCAAATTGCCCACCCACGAGAGCCAGGTCACGGTCAGGTAGGTTTCGATGGGCTTGGTTTCGAACACGTAGTACATCACGTAGCTTTCGCTGCGCAGGGCCAGGGCGGCCAGCGTCACGGCATAGGAGCGCAGCATCCAATCTACGTGCAAACTCCACTGGCGCTGGCGGGCGGCCTGGTAGGCGCGCCAGGTGCACAGCCACCACACCACGCACTGCAGCGTGAAGCCCACCTGCGCGGCCAGCCCGCCGTTGGCAAAGCGCGCCAGAATGAGGCCCGACGGGGCCGCCAGGGCCAGAATACCGATGATGTAGAATTTGCCCAGCCGCCGGTGCAGCCTCGGCCCGCGCCGCGCCAGCCACGGCAGAAACTGCAGCAGCCCGGCCACCAACACCAGCAAACTGGTGGTGATGTGCACGTAGAACCCGGTCCGGAACACGGGGTTGTCGTTGGTATCGTCGCTCTTGGTGGTGAGGAAGTGGATGCCCTTCTCGAAGGTGTAGTAAGGCAGCGTTTTGGTGAGCATCAGCCCCGCGAAGGCGGCGATGAACAGGGCCGCCAGCAGCAAAATAATTTTACGAAACATACGGGTGATAAACAGGACTTAGTGAAGCGAATGATGCTGCTATCTTGCAAAGAAATTCACTCACTTTCCTTTCCAGATGTTTACTCCTCGTGCGTTAAAAATTGCCGCTATCCTGGCCATGACCCTCTCCGTAATCGGGCTGCTGCTAAGCCTGTTAATGGTTGGCAAATCGGGCAGCTTTATCATGGGCGTGGTCTCGTGGAGCCTGCTGCTTTGGGCGAGTTATCTCGGCTTCCAGCTTTCCTCCTATAAGCTGTATGAAGACGAGTATAAAAAAGTGGGCTTCCGTATCTACGCCATTATTGCCGCTTTTATTGCCTTTCTCAGCTTCGGACTAATTGTCGGAATGATACTGGCGGTCGTGTTGCTCGCCAGTCTTTGGGGCCTCAAAAAGAACTACGACGAGTGGACCAACAGCCAACCACTCGAAGACCCGCACTCGGACTCCGTTTAACTGCCGGCGCGGCACTACCCCCGCCGCTCGTGCAGCGCCGCCAGCCGGAGCTGGAAGTAGTCGTACTTCTCGCGCAGGTGGTCGAATAAGTCGCGCAGAGCCGGGCTGCCGCCGAGTTGGGCGCGGGCGTTGCGAATGTTGGCCAGGTCGGTATCCGACAAAAACTCGTGCAGATGCAGCTCGCGGCCCTTGGTGTAGGCCCGCTCCAAATGAGTGCGCACGGTGCCGGCCGAGAGGTTGCGCTCGGCGGCAATATCGTCGGGACTAAACCCTTGGCGGTGCAAGCGGTAGCTCGCTTCCTCCGAGTCGTTGAGGTCGCGCTCAGCGGCTTTTTCGCCGGCCGAGCGCGGGGCCGGGCTGAAATCCTCATCGTCGGCGGCCGGTATCGAGGCGGCGGGCGGGCGCGAGCCCCCGCCGTGGGTCAGAATCAGCTGAATGAAGGCCTCACCGTAGGTTTCGAACTTCTTCATACCCACGCCCGATACCGAGAGCATGGAAATGCGGTTGGTGGGCTGCTCGGCGGCCATTTCCTGCAACGTAGCATCGGAGAAAACTACGTAGGGCGGCACGCCCTGCTCGTCGGCAATGGCTTTGCGCAGGGCGCGCATCTTCTCGAACAGTTGGGCTTCGGGCGTGCCCACGGCGGCGCTGGCGGCATTGGCGGCTTTTTTTCCGGCGCGGGTAGGCTTCTCGGCCTTCTCGGAGACCTGGAACTTGCGCAGCGGCAGCGGCAGCTCGCCTTTCAGCACCTGCTGGCCGCGGTCGGTGATTTTCAGGGCGTAGCCTTCCTCGTAGGCGATGTAGAACAGGCCATCGTTCAACATCTGGTGGATGTAGCTGTACCAGTCGAGGTAGGGCAGGTCGCGGCCCGCGCCGTAGGTCTTAATCTGGTCGTAGCCGCCCTGCAGCACGGCCTGGTTGCGCATGCCGCGCAGCACGTCAATCAGCAGGTTGATGGCCACCCGCTCGCGGCTGCGGAACACGGCCGAGAGCGCCTTCTGGGCCAGCTCGGTGCCGTCGAAGGTGGTGGGCGGGTTGCGGCAGATGTCGCAGTTGCCGCAGTCGTGCGGCAGGGTTTCGGAGAAGTAGTTGAGCAGGATTTTGCGGCGGCAGCTGGCGGCCTCGGCAAACTGCTGCATGCGCTCCAGCTTGGCCGTGTTCAGTTGGGCCTGACGCGCGGGCACGTCCTTGGTCACCATCTCGCGCATCTGCATCACGTCGGCGAAGCTGTAGAACAGGATGGCGGTGCTGGGCGCACCGTCGCGGCCGGCGCGGCCGATTTCCTGGTAGTAGCCCTCGATGTTTTTGGGCAAATTATAGTGCATCACCCAGCGCACGTTGCTTTTGTCGATGCCCATGCCAAAGGCAATAGTGGCCACAATCACCTGAATATCATCCTGCAAAAACGCCTCTTGGGCCTTGCTACGTTGCAAGGGGGTGAGCCCGGCGTGGTAGTGGGCGGCTTTTACGCCCTTAGCGACGAGCTTGGCCGAGATGGTTTCGCAGGTTTTGCGCGAGAGGCAGTAGATGATGCCGGGGTCCTGCGGGTGCCGGCCGATATAGTCGAGCACCGAGCCCACCCGGTCCTGGCCCGGCCGCACAATCAGGTTGATGTTGGGCCGGTCGAAGCTCGACAGAAACACCTTCGGCTCGCGCAGGTTGAGCTGGGTAATGATGTCGCGCTTGGTGAGGCGGTCGGCCGTGGCCGTGAGGGCAATAATGGGCGTGCCGGGGAAATGCGTGCGCAGGGTTCCCAGCTTGGTATACTCGGGCCGGAAATCGTGCCCCCAGCTCGAAATACAGTGGGCCTCATCAATAGCAAACAGACTAATATTAACGCGGTTCAGAAACTGCATGAAGCCCTCGCTCAGCAGCTTTTCAGGGCTTACGTAGAGCAGCTTGAGGTGCCCGCTCACGGCGGTGCGGGCAATATCGTTGGCCTCGCTCTGGCCCACGCTGCTGTTGATGTAAGCCGCCGCGATGCCATTGGCCTTGAGGGCTTCCACCTGGTCCTTCATCAGGGCGATGAGGGGCGACACGACCACGCAGGTGCCTTCGCTCACCACGGCCGGAACCTGAAAGCACACCGACTTGCCCCCGCCGGTGGGCATGAGTACGACGGTGTCCTTGCCGGCGAGAATATGCTGGATAATGTCGCCCTGCATGGGGCGGAAATTATCGTAGCCGTAGTACCGTTTCAAAGCCTGTTGGGCGGCTTGCAGAATGGGCGGGGAAGCGAGTTCGGGCATATCGTTAGGGGTCACCTCACCCCCCGGCCCCCTCTCCTGCGGAGAGGGGGAGCCAGACGGCGGTTCTGGGTAGTTTTCTTTCAGAGCTTCGGCTATCGCGGCCAAGACTTCGTCCAAGCGGTTTAGCACTTGCTGGTTGGTGAAACGCAGTTCGCGGTAGCCTAATTCCGTTAGCGTGAAGGTACGGCCGAGGTCGCATTCGGCCTGCTCGGGAGTGAGGTGAATTTCGCCGTCGAGCTCAATGGTGAGGAAAGCATACGAACAGAAAAAGTCGACGATGTAACCCGCAATGGCATGCTGACGGCGGAAGCGGATACCGAGGCCCGAATTGCGCAGGGCCTGCCAGAGCCGGTCTTCGGCCGGCGTGGGCACCTTTCGGTTTTGGCGGGCGAAGCTCTTCAGGTGCTTGCGCCAAGGCTGGACTTCAGTGGTAAAAATGAAGTTAGCAACGTCTTCGGGGCCAGATGGAATGGGGCGCGGAGTTTCCATGTGCGGAAGTTTAGGACCGCGCGACCGAATCACCTCCCCCCCCGGCCCCCGGTTCGCTTGATGCGCGAAGCCTGCGGAGAGGGGGAGCCTGACGGCTTCTTTTTTCATTCCAACCAATTTATTTATTCTGCTCATCCACATCATCCGCGCCGCCGTGGCTCCCCCTCTCCGCAGGAGAGGGGGCCGGGGGGTGAGGTGACGGCGCCCGCCGGCTTCCCCCATACAGCTCATACTTCAGCAGCCGGCAGTCAATCGGCCCGTTATACAGCGGCACCCGCCGCGCCGGCTTCAGCCCGATGCGCTTGGCTGCCTCCAGGTTGCCCGTGAACACAAACGCATTGTAACCCTGGAAACCCGTCTTCAGCGTGTCGCCAATGGTCTTGTACAGGGCATCCATTTCCGCCTCCTCCCCTATTCGCTCGCCGTAGGGCGGGTTCATTAACACAATGCCGGGCTCTTCTTTAGCCGGGGCTACGGCATCTTTCACGTCGCGCACCGAGAGGCGGATGCAGTTTTCGAGCCCGGCGGCGGTGATGTTGGCCGCCGCCAGGTCGATGGTTCTGGGGTCGAGGTCGGAGCCGGCCAGGTAGGCCTGGGGTTCGTCGAGGCGTTGGGCTTTGGCTTCTTCGCGCACCTGCTGCCAGAGCTGGGGGTCGAAGTCGTACCAGTTTTCGAAGCCAAACTTGCCCTGGTGGAACAGGCCGGGCGCGATGCGCTGGCTGATGAGGCCCGCCTCGGTGAGGATGGTGGCCGAGCCGCACATGGGGTCGATGAGGGGCTGCTTGCCGTCCCAACCCGAAAGCAGCACCAAGCCGGCGGCCAGCACCTCGTTCAGGGGGGCCTCGTTGGTGTGCTGGCGGTAGCCGCGGCGGTGCAGCGAGTCGCCGGCCGCGTCGAGACTGAGGATGACTTCGTTTTCCGTCATGCGCAGGTGCAGGCGGATGTCGGGCGTGCGGGTATCGATGCTGGGCCGCTCGCCGGTACGGCCCCGGAACTGGTCGACGATGGCATCCTTGGTGAGCTGGGCCACGAAGAGCGAGTGCTCGAAGGTGGAGCGGTTCACCACCGGCGTGATGGCGAACGTCTGACCGGGACCGATAAAATCCTGCCAGTCGATGCGGCTCACCTCGCGGTAGAGCGCCTTTTCATCGGCGGCATGAAACGCGGCGAAGGGCCGCAGCAGGCGCATGGAGAGGCGGCTCCAGAGGGCCGTTTCGTAGAGCAGGCGCTGGTCGCCGATGAACTCGACGGCCCGGCTGCCGACGTGGGTAATGTCGGCCCCGAGGGCGTAAAGCTCGTCGGCGAGCAGTTCTTCCAGGCCGAACTGGGTGGTGGCGGTGAGGTGCATAA
>JANXMN010000309.1 GCA_025354605.1 Hymenobacter sp.
CGAAGTGCATGGAACAACGGCTGGGACCTGACTGCTTAAGCAGCCAGATTTCCTTCTAAAGTAATATATTCATGCTCCAAAGCATCACTTTTATCATAGGATGAGGCTTTGGAGACACTTTCTGAGGCTTTGGAGCATGAATATATTACTTTAGAAGGAAATCTGGCTGCTTAAGCAGTCAGGTCCCAGCCGTTGTTCCATGCACTTCGCCCGTCTCCTGCACCTCGTCGATTCGGCCATTCCCACCGGCTCCTTCGCCTATTCCTCCGGGCTGGAAAGCAGCATCAGCCTCGGCTTCATCCGCGACGATGCCGGGCTGCGCAACTACCTCTACGCCTACCTGCAACAGGCCGCCAGCCTCGAAATTCCGTTTGTTAATTCCTGTTTCCTGCTGGATGCTGAGGCTGTTTGGGGCGGCCAACGATTGACGCAGCAAAGGCTGCGTGCTACTGAAATGGCCGCCGAATACGATGCTCAGCTGCTGGTACCGGCCCTGCACCGGGCCAGTGCCGTGCAGGGCCGCACCTGGCTGAAGCTGCTGGCCGGCTTCTATCCGGAGGCCGGAATCGAGCGCATCACGCAGTGGTTTGCGGCCGGAGACATACCGCCGCATTTCACGTTGGCACTGGGGCTGGGGCTGCGGGCGGCGGGCTATGCGCTGCCCGAAACTTGCACCCTTTACCTGCACATGCTACTGCGCGACCAGCTCAGCGCCGCCATCCGGCTGGGGCTGCTGGGGCCGCTGGCGGGACACCGGCTTCAGCATGATTTCTACGTCGTGTTCGAGCATATCCTGGCGGCGCAGGTGGGCAAGCACTATGGCGAGGCTACCCGCTCGGCGTTTATGCTGGATGTGGCGCAGGTACTGCACGAGGACATTTATTCCAAGTTGTTTCAAAACTGAATGGGACTTCCTGAAACCATCTTGTGAATAATTATTGCCGACGACCAGAATTATTCACAACTATGAGTGAATAATTCTGGTCGTCAGCGATAATTATTCACAAGGTTACCTCAAGCAGGCTTTTTACTTGATTGAGTCCTGTGCTGCCGCCCGTCTTGTCAGGTTATGAACCTCCAACCCTCAACCATTTTCAAAATGGCTTTTGTCGAAAAACTCGCCTTACTCCTCCACGGCCACCAGCACGAAGCCTACGAGTCGCCCGGCGACTTCAATGAGCGTGAAACCCGGCGGCTGCCCAGCTACCGCAACTTCCGCAAGCGCGCTTTCACGGTGGGCATTGGCGGGCCAGTGGGCACTGGCAAAACCGCGCTGCTGAAGGCCCTGTGCGAGCGCCTGCGCCACGAGTTCGAGTTGGGGGTGGTCACCAACGATATTTTCACGCGGGAAGACGCGGAATTTCTCATCCGCAACAGTGCCCTGAGTGCCGACCGCATCGTGGGCGTGGAAACCGGCGGCTGCCCGCACGCGGCCATCCGCGAGGACATTTCGCTGAACATGGACGCGCTGGAAGGGCTGATGCAGCGCTTCGACTACAAGCTCGATTACCTGTTCGTGGAGAGCGGCGGCGACAACCTGGCCGCCCACTTCAGCCGCGAGCTGGTCGACTATTCCATCTACGTCATCGACGTGTCTGGCGGCGATAAAATCCCGCGCAAAGGCGGCCCCGGCATCACGCAGTCGGACCTGCTCATCATCAACAAAATCGACCTGAAAGATTTGATAAAGGCTGATTTGGGGGTAATGGAGCGCGACTCGAAAAAGATGCGCGGCGACGGGCCGTTCCTGTTCGCGCGGGCCGTGGATGGGTTTGGGCTGGACGAGATTATCGGGCATATAAAACTCGCCAGGGCGCGGGCGCTGGCCGCCGTGCGCGAGAACCGGCGGTGACGGAGTGGAGGCCGTAGCGAGTCTGCGCGTGGGAACGTCAGAGTCGGTTGTTCAACCGCGCGGACTCGCAGAGTCCACGCTACATTTTCCTTTCCAGCGGATTATAGCCCAGCAATTCCGCTGCTGCCAGGGCCGTGAGCAGCGCGTGCAGCACCGGCTGCAAGGCTAGTCGGCTGTGGGCGGCGGCCCGCAGCACCCACACGTTTTCCCGCGCCTGGGTGGCTGCCACCACGCATTCAGCCCCGTGTAGGCTGAAATGCGGCTGGCTGCCGCCGGGCATCTTTAGCTGCCGGAGCGCCGTGGCCAGGAGCTGAAACCGGGTATCGGCGGGGCTGCCCACCAGGAAAACCGAGAAGAAGGTTTGGTAGCCGGCGAAGTTGGCGGGCGCGGCGGCAATGTTTTCGGCGGGCTCGAAGCCGAACCGGTCCAGCATCACTAGTCGGCCGGCCACGCGCACGCGCAGCTCCGCATGCAGCGCGGTGTAGGCGAACCGCTCGCCCTGGTCCATGCGGCCGGAGTGAAACCAGTCGACGAGCAGCAGCAGGGCCGTGGGGTGCAGGTGCCAGGCCTGGGTCTGGCGGTAGCGGCTGCCGGCCTGCGGTACCAGCGGGTCGGGCAGGACGACGGCCAGAGCGTTTTCGGCCAGCTCGCCCACGGTGTGCTGCTCGGCCACGGCCCCATCGATGGAGCGGAACACCCGCGTGCTGGCCTGGGTGCTGAGCACGAGCTGGGCGTCGGCCCGCACCGCCACCCGCAGGCGGATAACGTCGCCGGCTACCAGGCCGCCGCCGTAGCTGCTCAGCACCACGTGGCAGGCGCGGCCGGGGGCGGCGGGCTGCAGCAGCTTCAGGGGCTGCAGGTTCTTGCAGCTGACCAGCCGCGCGCGGCCGCGCACCTGGGCTACTTCCAGCGTGCTCCAGCCCGGTGCGGCGGCCGCAATTGGGAAGAGGTCGGCGGCAACTGCCGGTTCACAGGGGGCTGCCGCATGCGGGTCTGCTGGCTCAGGCGCAGCCCCGTTCGTCTCCGCGGCCTTCGCGGCTGCCGGTGCTTCCAGGTGCGCCGGTAATCCAGCCGTTCTCGGGGCGGCAGCTGCCTCTGGGGCGGCTGCGGTGGGATTTGGGGGCTGGTGGGGCGGGGAAGTCGCAGTGGGCATGATGACGCGAAGAACGGCGGGAAAGGCGAAATTGCCGGCTTCGCGCCCGGCGGCGGTGCCGGCCGGGCAATATGCGCCCGGCCTCACCCGTTTCGATAACGCTGCGGGGGGCGTATTTTAGAGCTTTGCCGCGCCGCGCTTATGCAGAACTACTACCGCCTCCTGGGCATTGGCCCTTCGGCCACGCCGTTACAGATTGAGCAGGCTTACGCCCGGCAGCGTGCCCGCCTGCGCCGCCGTGCCGCCGACCCCGCCCTGCGCGCCCGCCTGGCCGAGGTGGAAGCCGGGTACGGCATCCTGGCCCACCCGCGCCGCCGCGTGGTGTACGATGAGCTGCTGGCCCAGCAGCCCCCCCCGCCACCCCCGCCGGCTGTGGCCCGCCTGCTCGCCCTGGCGCCCTGGGCGCGCCGCCTGAACGTGGCCCTGCTGGCCATCTGCCTGCTGCTGGGCCTCGACTGGGGCCTGCCGCTGCGCGCGTACCGCGACGAGCGGGTGCTGACCCGCTTCCCGGTGGCCGTGTCGTCGTCGCTGGCCGACCCGCAGGTGGCCTACCGGGTGCACACCCCGCACACCACGTTCCGGCTGCCCAGCGCCATTGGCTACCGGGTGCGCGCGGGCCAGGCGGTGACGGTCTGGCAAACGCCGCTTTTGGGAGTGGTGCAGCGCATCAGCGCGCCGGCTTCGCCCGATGGGCCGGCCCCGTTTCAGCCCTACGGCGGCACGCTCTACGGCACGTTCTGGCTGCTGCCGCTGCTGCTGGCCGGCGTGGCGGCGGTGGGCTGCTGGCCCCGGGCCTCGCTCGAGCTGGTGGTGAATACCGCCTGCGTGGCCGCCCTGCTGGCCGTGCTGGTGGCCGTGGTGCTGTTATGGTTTTAGGGGCAACCGGCCGCAAACCGGGACGTTAGAAGTGCTGAATTCACAAAGAAGCTTATACTCCTCCCGAAGTAGGGTGCGGGGCTTGCCCCCGCCCGTCGTT
>JANXMN010000316.1 GCA_025354605.1 Hymenobacter sp.
GGTAGCGAATCCGGTGCTCCCGCACCACCCAGATAATCTGCTCGCGCAGTGCGGCCGGGCATATGCTCAGCCAGTGCGCGCCAGCTACGTCCTGCACCCAGCGCAGGTACTCCACATTGTTGGCATGCCCGAGGGCATCGATGGCGCTGGCCGGCACCTGAAACTCATGGGAAAAAGCGTGGGCGGGCGCGTCGGGCATACTGTAGCTGTATAGTAGAGCAGGAGCAGACAAAGGTCGTCACTCCTCGAAAAAAATATCTATCGACTTGGTCATTTGGATTTTCTGCCTATCTTTGACGCAACCTAAGAAACCAAGCCACGGTGGCCCAAACGCTTAGGGAAACTCCACAACCAACCACAATGGCAACCGGAACGGTAAAATTCTTTAATGACACCAAAGGCTTTGGTTTCATCAAAAACGACGAAACTGGCGAAGACATCTTCGTTCACATCAGCGACCTACAAGTTAGCTCGATTCGCGAAAACGACAAAGTTCAATACGAAGTAGCTCAGGGCAAAAAAGGCCCGAACGCCGTAAAAGTATCGCTGGTTTAATTCAGCCGCAGCTTTGCAAATCTAAGAAAGCCCGCCTCTGGCGGGCTTTTTTTGTGCCCGCTAGACTGTTGGCACCTGTCATCCTGAGCGCAGCGAAGGACCTTATCGTCGGCAAACACTATGTCATAACATTTTTGCTAAATTGGCGTGAGAAGGACCTTCGCTCGAAATGATAAGTAATAAATGTCTTTTGAGAGTATTAGCTTTCCCAACATTAAAACCCTACCTTTGCACCCGCATTTGAGGACGGCCCAAGTCCGCGCAAGCCTGATAGAGGCGCTAACGCATTGGCCGCATAGTTTTTTGGTTGTTTTTTCCCGCCTGATTGTGACAAGGTAGTAAGGAGGGGAAACGTCGCTGAGTACGGCTGTTTTCAGAGCTGAGTCTCTTTTTCCCCCTTATCAACTCCAATCATGGAAGCTGACAAAATTGTGGTTCGCTTTGACGAACTAAACCTCTCCGAGGAAGTACAACGCGCCATCACCGAGATGGGCTACGAGGAAGCATCCGCCATTCAGGCCGCCGCTATTCCCGTGCTGCTCGCCGGTAAAGACGTAATCGGCCAGGCCCAGACGGGCACCGGCAAAACCGCCGCCTTTTCCATCCCCGCCATCGATAATATCGATACCGAGAGCAAAGATGTACAGGTGCTCGTACTCTGCCCCACCCGCGAACTCGCGGTGCAGGTTTCGGGCGAAATCCAGAAGCTGGGCAAGTATAAGCGTGGCCTGATGGTGGTGCCCATTTACGGCGGCAGCCCTTACGACCGTCAGTTGCGCGCCTTGGAGCGTGGCGTACAGATTGTTATCGGTACGCCCGGCCGCATCATGGACCACATTGAGCGTGGCACCCTGAAGCTGGAAAACACCACCAAAATCATTCTGGACGAAGCCGACGAAATGCTCGACATGGGCTTCCGTGACGACATCGAGTTCATCCTCAGCAAGATGCCGAAGGAGCGCCAGACGGTGTTTTTCTCGGCCACGATGAGCAAGCCCATCATGGAGCTCACCAAGAAGTATCAGCGCGACCCGCAGGTAGTGAAGGTGAACCACCAGACGATGACGGTGACCAACATCGAGCAGAGCTACTTTGAGGTGCGCGGCCCCCAGAAAAAGGATGTACTGACCCGCATTCTCGACATGTACAACCTGAAGTCAAGCATCGTTTTCGCCAACACCAAGCGCATGGTGGACGAAATCGTAGCTGATTTGCAAGCCAAAGGCTATTTCGCCGAAGGCCTGCACGGCGATATGGGCCAGCAGCAGCGCCAGAACACGCTGGACAAATTCCGCAAATCGACTATCGAAGTGCTGGTTGCTACCGACGTAGCCGCTCGCGGCATCGACGTGGACAACGTGGAGGCCGTATTCAACTACGACCTGCCCGCCGACGAAGAGTATTACGTGCACCGCATCGGCCGCACGGGCCGCGCCGGCAAATCGGGCAAAGCCTTTACGTTTGTGAGTGGCCGCGACATCTATAAGCTGCGCGACATCATGCGTTTCACCAAGGCTCAGATTAAGCTGGAGCAGGTGCCGTCGTTTGCCGATGTATCGGAAGTGAAAACCACGCTTTTCCTGAATCAAATCAAGGAAATCGTGGAGAAGGGCAACCTTGAGAAATACGTAGGCCGCGTGCAACGCCTGCTCGACCAGAGCGAGGAAATTACCTCGCTTGACATCGCCGCCGCGCTGCTGAAAATGACCATGAAGGAGGATAAGAGTGCTCAGCAGAGCCTCGACGCCAGTAAGGCGGCCGGTCAGGCTCGCCCCGGCTACACCCGCCTGTTCGTAACCATGGGCAAGAAAGACCGGATTCACCCCCGCGACATCGTGGACCTGATTTCGGAATCGAGTAACCTGACCGGTGCCAAAGTGGGCGACATAGCTCTCTACGACAAGTTCAGCTTCGTGGAAGTACCGTCGGAATACGCCGACGAGATTGTGGGCAAACTGGGCCGCACCAGCATCCAGGGTACGCCGGTAAGCTTCAGCATCGCTACGCCGGTGCAGGAGGGCGCGGCCAAGGAAGAAGGCTTCAACCGTACGGGCGGTGGTGGCCCGGGCGGCTTCGGCGGCGACCGCGAGCGTCGCCCCTTCAATGGCGGTGAGCGTCGTGAAGGTGGCAGCGGTTACGGTGGCGGCTACAAAGGCGGCAACCGCGGTGGGGGCAGCTTCGGTGGCGGCGAGCGGCGCGAGGGTGGCTACGGCGGCGGCTACAAAGGCAATCGCGACGGTGGCAGCAGCTACGGAAATAAGCCCAGCTACGGCGGTGGCGAGCGTCGCGAAGGCGGCAGCAGCTACGGCAACAAGCCCAGCTACGGCGGCAACAAAGGCAGCTACGGCGATAAGCCCAGCTACGGTAACAAACCCAGCTACGGTACGCCCCGCGAGTACGACACGCGCCCCGAGCCCCGAGCTCCCCGAAACGAAAGCTTTGACGAATAGCGCTATCCGTTATATCTGCTAGGTGAAACTGGGCTATCCAGACTATGTGATTATTGTGAGTGAAATTGTTAGATACAAAAAAGGCCGCTCAATTGAGCGGCCTTTTTTTGGGCTGACTTAGAAAAAAGTCAGCAACAATTACTTAGCAGAAGCATCACGAAGAGCCTTAATTTTATCGTGGCCTTCCATTACGCCTTGGTACTGCTTTTCAATAACCGATTTCAGGGCTGAGGGCAGGCCTTCAGCTTTCAGGGCGGTTTGGTAGGCTTTTTTGGCGTAGTCTTCACCGCGCTCGCACTCGGCAAGAATGCTGTGGCGGTCTTTGCCGGTTACGGCCGATTTCAGGTCAATCCAAGCACGGTGAACGGCTCCGGTGATGGAGCCTTGGGCACCTTCATTGGTGTCGGGCTTTAGGTCGAGCTTGAACATCTGGTCCTCAATCTCATTGAGGTAGCTCGAGCGCTGAGCGGCAAAATGCTTGAAAGTGTCTTTCAAGTCGGCGTCCTGCACATCTACCATGGCTTCGGCATAGCCTTTCTGGCCGTCTTTGAGGGTTTCAACCAGTTCGTTGAGCAGGGCTTGGGTGGCTTTGGCTTCCATGAAGAAAGAGAAATTTAGGGTGAAAGATTACCCGCCTCTTTACTCTGCGGCCGCCGCGAAGGTTACAAAGGTTGAGGCGAATAAGGAGCCTGCCCGGCCAAACCACAATTTAAAGCTCGACCCCAATATTGGCCATGGCCCTGCCCGCCAGAAAGCCCGTGGTCCAGGCGGCCTGGAAGTTGAAGCCGCCGGTGATGCCATCGATGTCGAGCACTTCGCCGGCAAAGTATAGGCCGGGTACGCAGCGGCTCTGCATGGTTTTCAGGTCGACTTCGGCCAGCGGAATGCCGCCGCAGGTTACAAATTCTTCCTTGTAAGTGGTTTTGCCCCGCACGGCGAGAGGAGTGCGCAGCAGCAACTCCAATAAGCGGTTGTGGGCTTTGGCGGGCAGGTCACTCCAGCGGGTTTCGGGAGCGACGCCCGCTTGCTCGGTGAGGTTGCGCCAGAGTCGCTGAGGGAGGCCGAATAAGGGGTGCCCGGCCACGGTTTTGCGGCCGTTGTCCTGCCGGAACTGCTGCAGCCAGGGACGAAGGGTTTCGTCGGTATGCGCTGGGGTCCAACTGATGAGAGCAGTACCCACGTAGCCCAACTCGTGCAGGCGACGAGCGCCCCAGGCCGAGAGCTTGAGCACGGCTGGCCCGCTCACGCCCCAGTGGGTGATGAGCAGCGGGCCTTCGTAGTGGAGCTTTTCGCCGGCCAACACTACGCGGGCATTGGGCACGCTCACGCCCATTAACTCACTGAGGGGTGAGTCGGGTACGTTGAAGGTGAATAGCGAAGGGACGGGCTCGGCCAGGCCGTGGCCTAGAGCGCGCAGCCAGGCGTAGCCGGCGCTTTTGGGGTTGCCCCCGGTGGCTACCAGCAGGCGCGCCACGGTCAGTTGCCCATTCAGGGCGGTGGCCCCGCTGCCGCTCAGTTTCAGGGTGAAGCCGCCGGCGGGCAGTGGTTGAATTGCTTCCACGCCGGCGTGGGAAATAATGTGCACGCCGGCCCGGCGGGCAGCCTCTTCGAGGGCGCGGGCAATTGTTTCGCTAGAATCGGTGGTGGGAAACATGCGGCCGTCGGCTTCGGTCTTCAGTGCGACGCCACGATTTTCGAACCAAGCAATGGTGTCGGCCACGCCAAACTGTTGGAAAGCGGCTTTCAGTTGCTTGCTGCCACGGGGGTAGTGGGCCACAAGCTGGGCGGCGCTTTCGCAATTATGCGTCACGTTGCAGCGCCCACCGCCCGAAATGCGCACTTTGGCGAGCAGCTTACCCGTTTTTTCGAGCAGGATGACGGGTTGGGCAGGGTTGGCTTCGGCGCAGGCGATGGCGCCGAAAAAGCCGGCAGCGCCGCCACCGATTACGACCACGGGGAGCGGGGCAGCGGTTGGTTTCACGCCGTAAAGTTAGCCCGGCAGCAGGCTTTAGCTAGCAGAATTCGAGCGCTGCCACCACGTCGTCGTGCTGAAATTGGTAGGAGAGTAGGCTGCGCACCTGCGAACTGTCGATGATTTTACCACTCACGAAATGCTCCGGCTCATCTTTGAAAACCGGTGACTCCAGCTTGAGAAACTCGGCGGCCGCAGGATAGAAGTCGCGCCTGCGCGGGTGCTGGGCGGCGCAAACGTTGAGAGTATGGCCCCATAAGCCATTGCGAATGATGCTGGCGAGCACCCCCACGACGTCGGTAAGGTGCACGAGGTTGACGGGGGCGTTGCCTTGTTCGAGGCCGTGGCGGCCGGCAAGAAAGCGGCCGGGGGAACGGTCGGGGCCAAACAGGCCGCCCAGGCGCACGACGGTGCTTTTCCATTGCCCGTAGCGGGGCACGAAGTGGCCTTCGGCGCGCAGCACGTCGGATGCTGCGTCGCGGGTGCTCACGGCATCGTTTTCGCGCATCAGGCGGGGCTCGTTGGGGTAAACGCTGGTGGAGCTCACGAACAGCACGTGGCGGGTGCCGGCCGAGGCTACGGCGCGGTGCACGGGGCGCAGCAGGGTGGGGTAGGCCCCGGCGGCGGCCGCGCGGGGCGGCACGTTGAGCACCAGCACGTCGGCTTGGCGCAGCAGCCGGTGCAGCAGTTCGTCGGCGGCGGGGCCGAAGTCGCTACCCAGACGCATCAGATGTGCCTCTATACCGGCTTCGACCATGGCGGGCAGGTTTTCGGGGGTAGTGGTTGTGCCGATGACGCGGTGGCCGGCCTGCACCAGCGAACGCGCCAGCGCCATGCCCAGCCAGCCGCAACCCAGCACAAGGACACTGGGGAAATCCGCGCCGGTAGCGGGGCTCGCGGAGTATCCGGAGTGAGTACTGGTCATGTACGTAGTAGTACGTAAGGGATGAATGGAACTACGAAGGTGCGAATAAATTGCGAAACCCTATATTGAACGAAGGAAACTCAAAAATGGAATTTGCCAGGACAGCCGGTGAAACGGGAGTTTTTGGCAGCTACCTTCGGCCTGCGGACCCCCGCATACTTACTCTCCATCATCCCCTGTTTCTTGTATGAATGCACCCTACACCCAGCCCATGCTGCGCGATAATGCGCTGGCTGGCAAAACCATTATCGTGACTGGCGGCGGCACCGGCCTGGGCCGGGCCATGACGACTTACTTCCTGCAATTGGGAGCCAATGTCACCATCACGAGTCGTAAGCTGGACGTATTGGAAAAAACTGTCAGCGAACTGCGCCAACAAACGGGCGGCAAGGTGCTGGCAGTAGCCTGCGACGTGCGCAAGTACGACGAAGTAGAAGCCATGCTGGCCCGCACGATTGAGGAGTTCGGCGGGGTGGATGTGCTGCTGAACAACGCGGCGGGCAACTTTATCAGCCCCACCGAGCGCCTCAGCCACAAGGCATTTGATGTGGTGGTAGATATTGTGCTGCGTGGTTCTTACAACTGCACGCTGGCCGTGGGCAAGCGCTGGATTGCCGACAAAAAGCCCGGCACCATCCTCAACATCGTGACGACTTATGCCTCCGTCGGCTCAGCCTATGTAGTGCCCTCGGCCACGGCTAAGGCCGGTGTGCTGGCCCTTACCCGCTCGCTGGCCGTGGAGTGGGCCAAGTACGGCATCCGCTCCAATGCCATCGCGCCGGGCCCGTTCCCGACCGAAGGAGCCTGGAGCCGCCTCTTTCCCGAGCCGCTGGCCAGCAAGCTCGACCCGGCCGCCAGCGTGCCGCTCAAGCGCGTTGGAGAGTTCCAGGAGCTGGCCAATCTGGCCGCTTATCTTGTCTCAGACTTCTCGGCCTACGTGAATGGCGAAGTCGTCACCATCGACGGCGGCGAATGGCTAAACGGCGCTGGCGAGTTCAACAAGCTCGAAATGCTGACCCCCGACATGTGGGACCACATCGAAAAAACCATGCGCAGGTAAACAATCATTTCTGAACCGCAGATTTGACGGATAAGAACGGATTCTGAGGTTTTAAAATTGCGTAAAAGGCCCACAACGAATTGTTGTGGGCCTTTTCATTCATCATCCAATGACCGTTTGAATCCGTTATTATCCGTCAAATCCGCGAATATCTGCGGGCTAGAAATGATAACCCTTGTTGTCCTTGCTAAACTCTTCGGCTGGAATGGGCTGGTTGGGCACCACCTCGGAGAAATCAAATTTCTCGAACAGGCCTTTGTCGTCGTTCACTTGCACGACGGTAGGCAGGTAGGTTTTGGGGTCGATGCAGACAATGGTGCGGCGGCCGTAGGCGTTGGGCACTTGGAGGATAGTGCCCTCCGGGATTTTATCGCCGATGGTGAGGTTGTTGCGAGTGAAAATACGATACTCGCCACAGCCGAAGCGTTCCGCCACCGAGCCGATGGTTTCGTTTCGGCCAGCCTTGTAGCTCACGTAGCGAAACTGCGGATAGTCGGAGCGCAGCACGTAGTTGATTTTGCCCATCACCGTGCTGTCGCCCACGTATTTGAACGAGCGGCTGAACGACAGGTCCTGACGCAGGCCGGTGGTTTGCAGTAGGTCGGCGATGGTGCCGAAGCCGGCTTGCAACACCGTGTGATGCTGGTTGTTGCGCATGAGCCGGGCGTTGGGGTCGAGGTTTAGCGTGACGTAGGGAAAGGCGGCCGGGTTCACGTAGGCATTCCCATTGTTCTGGCCAGCCACCCAGAGCACTTCCACGCCTTTCTGATTTTTAATATAGATACGCAGGGGCTTGTAACTGATTTTCATGATGCTGCGAGCCTGGTGGAAGCTGCCTTCGATGCGCTCCTGGGCCTTTACGGTGCAGCGCAAGTACTTCAGCCCCTCGATGGCGGCGGACATGCGGCTGGTGAGCTGTTCGGTGGTGATGGGGGCGGCGGCCGGCGCGGCGGCCAGCAGCAGGGTGGCCGGGGCCAGGGCAAGCGTCCGGCGCAGGGCCGGGGAGAGCGAAGCAAAAAAAGCAGTCATAAAGAAATAAAAGCAGGAAAAAGGGCTGCCGGCCCCGGTAGCGGTGGCCGCCTAGTTGAGACTGATGTGGGGAAAGCGAGATGCCACCGTGTCGAAAATGAACAGCTCATCAATTTCTACGCCATGCAGGTAAGCGAACAGAGGAAACTGCTCGACCACCCCGCGTACTGCTGCTTCGTCGTCGGCATTAATGGTGACCCAGCCGCGCCGGCGGTCGCTGCTGATGGCATAGGTTTCGATGACCTTTTCATTCAGCATCCGGTTGATGAAAGCCCGGTGACGGGGAATCAAGGACATAAACTTGGCATCGAACGACTCGGGCAGGTGCATCGAAACAACAAACGTGGGCATGGCAAACAAAGCAGCGGGAAGCGGCGGTGAGGAAACTCCGCTCCCCGCATTAGCGGAGGGGAAAAAATAGCTTAGCCGGCCGGCTGACAGTAAAAACAGACCGCCCCGCCAGCTTTTCACAACCGGGCGGGGCGGCAAATATCGGCACGGGCCGTGTGACGTTAGGAATGGCCCAGTTCGGCTACGCTGGGTTGCAGGGCATCGCCGGTGGCGGGCAGGGCGGCAAAATCAGGAGCTACGGCGGTATCGAGCGAGGAGTGGCGGCTGGTTTCCCAGGCTTGAAACTTCATGATTTCGGCCTGGAACTTCCCCACCCACCAACTCACCAAGCTCAAATCGTCGAGTAAACCAAGCACGGGAATGAAGTCGGGCACCAGGTCGATGGGGGAGAGCACGTACAGCAGCACGGCCAGGCCCGAGATGACAGTGCCAGGGGAGATGTCGCGGTAGTCGCCGCTGATGAAGCTGCGCACCAACCGCACCATGGTGCGGGCCACATCAAAAAGCTGCTTGAATTTATTGTCCTTGCTGCCTTCGCTGGCCAGCTTGTCGGCCGTTTCGTTCAAAATGGCCACCACCTTAAAGGGCTTGCCCAAAAGCTTGGTAGCGCGGCCGATAAAGACGTTAAAGAGGACGTTTTTGGAGAGTTTGAGGCCTTTTTCGGCAAGGTCGGACATAAATAACGGAGGCTTTGGGTCAAGGAGAATGCCGGCTTTACGGGCCAGGGGCCATTGGCGTTGTTGCGTGCCGCCCGGCGGCGCCCCCCCGGGGCTAGCGCTCGAAAAGCGGCACGGTGCCCCCCACCCAATCTTTATCCTTGTTAAAATCAACCCCAATCATCTCGCCCCGGCTCAGGCGGCTGAGGCCGGTGAGCAGGCGCGGGCGGGCAGCATCGGCCGGCCAGATGTAGAGCAGGCGGATTTCGCACTTCACCAGTCCGTCGGGCGACTGTACCACGGGTTCGTACTGCACCTTGCGCTGCAACAGGTAATGCTGCTTGTCGGCCAGCGCGTCGAGGTCGGCGGCCGTGATGTGGAGGCGCACGCCGGCCCCGGCGAAGGAGTAGAGGGGCTTGAGGACGTAGTTTTCGAGGTCGGTGGGGTAGGCAGCCAGCTCGTGCAGGTAATAGCTGGGCGGAAAGTAGGGGCCGCTGAGCAGCGGCAGGGTAAACTTGCTGACGCGGAAAAACCAGTTGGGGTGGCCCACCCAAGTTACGTCCACCTCGGGGTCGGTGAGGCGGAACTCGGTTTCGAGGTCGGGGTAGCGGGCCAGTTCATCGAAAATAATGCGGTTGTAGATGCGGTGGATGCGGACCAGCCGGCCGTCTTGTTCATAGTACAGCCCGGGGCCGCGTTTGCGCACCTTGGTGAGGCACACCGGCACGATGCCCCAGAGCTCGCGGGTAAGGGCAAAATCGACGCGGGTTTTCTGGCGCTCCGGGAACAGCTCCAGCAGCACTACGTTTTCAGCGAGCTCGTCGGCCAGCAGGAAGCGGCGCATCTCCTCCCGGTAGCTCGCGAAATTGGCGGTGTCGAGGAATGGCGAAACCGAGTCGGGGAGGGGAAAGAAGCGGCCGAACTCGCCCGGCAGCCATGCCTGGAAGGCGTAGAGCGAGGGGAAGCCCTGCATTTCAATCAGCTGGGGCTCCAACTCGTTGTGGGCATCACGGCACACGGCAAAGTCGAAGGTCAGGAATTCGGGGCGGCCTTCGGGGCCCGGCACGCGCTGGTGCGCGGGAATGGCCGCCTCGGTGCGGGCCCTGAAATCGGACTGCGCAATCACGTCGATGATGCTGTCGCCGGCGGCCCGCAGCTTGTCGCGCAGCCCGGCGGGCACGAATACCGGCGACTCGGCCACCCGGAAATCGAGTTGGCCGGGCAGCTGCCGGTCGATGTCGGCCAGCATTTCCTGGTAGCGGGCGGGGCTGAAGGCGGCGTTGTAGCGGCGGCGGGGTTCCGGAATCATAGGCGGCGGGAATGGCCCGGGAAAGCGGGGGCAGGCAGGCTCAGGCGGCGGCTACGGGCAGCAGCTGGCCCAGCGCTCGGCGCAAAAACGCGGGCAGGATGATGGATTCGGTGTATTCGATGGTTTCAGGGTCGGCCAGCAGGCGCACCATCTCCTCGTACTTCGCCTCGCCGTAGGTCCCGATAACCTGCTGCTTGCGCTCGTCGGTAAGCATGTAGCGCAGCATGCCTTCGCCGTCGGCCTCGGGGTGAAACTGGGTGCCGAGCACCTCGGGCGTGAAGCGAATGGCCATGATGGCGCGCGCCAGCGGCACGTGGGGTCGCTCTTTTTCAAGACAGAGCACCGCGCCACCCAACTGTGCCAGCTGCCCGGGGCGAAGTCCGGTGAGCTGGTAGTCGCGCGAGTCGACGGCGTAGAAAGGCTCGGGCAGACCGGCAAAAACCGGCTCGGCCAGCCCGGCTGGGGTGAGGTGAATGGGCAGCACGCCAAACGAAGTCGATTTGCGCCGGCTCACTTCGCCCACGCCCAGGTGCTGGCTCACCAACTGAAACGAGTGGCAGATGAGCAGCAGGTGCTTCTTCACCGGCTGGGTGCGGTTGTGCAGCAGCAGGGCATCGATGAAGCTGAAGTAGCGGGCTTCCCAGGATTCGGCGGCGAGCAAGGGGCTGCCGGGGCCGCCGCTCGAGATGTAGGCATCGTAGTCGAGGCCGGGGACCTTGTTTTCGGCGCGCACGTTGAAGGTGTCAACCTGAAAATCGACGCCCATTTCGGCGGCTCCCCGGGCCAGCAACTGGCGAATACAGCGCATGCCCTCGTTGGCAGCGTTATTATATAAATCTAATATGGCAATGCGCACTTTTTCCATCGTACTCTTTGGCTGAACTCCCGGGCCAGGCCGACGGAAAATGGCCGTCAGCGCCGCCGGGAAATATGTTTTCCGGCCGGCTGCCCAAATCTAGGCGAAGTCAAAGTTACGGTGGAAAACGCGGATTTACAGGCCGTAAGTGGTTTCCTGCAGGATGAAATCAACCACCCGATGCAAGTCGCCGGTTTCGCGGAACACGGCGAGCTGCCGGTCGGCGCCGGTGCCCATTTCCATCATTTTAAGCGCGTACTGCACCTCGTGGCGGCTGCCCAGGTCGTCGACCACGTCATCCACAAAATCGAGTAATTCCAAGATGAGCTGCCGGGTGGGTACCTCTTCCTGCTTGCCAAAGTCAATCATGCGGCCGTCGATGCCGTAGCGGGCGGCGCGCCATTTATTTTCCTTCACCAGCGCGCTGCGGTAGATGCGGAAATTGAGGTTCTGCATCTTCAGCTTGTAGATTTTGGCCACCAGCGCCTGCATGATGGCCGCGACGCAAATGGTTTCGTCGGCCCGCAGCATCATGTCGCAGATGCGGTACTCGATGGTGTCGAAGAAGGGATGCAGACGTAAATCCCACCAGATTTTCTTGCCGTTGTCGATGCAGCCGGTTTTAACGAGCAGGGCAATGAACTCGTCGTAGTCGCTGGCGCTATGAAAATAACCCGGAATGCCGGTGCGGGGAAACCGCTCGAACACCTTGGTTCGGAAGGATTTATAGCCGGTTTCGCGTCCTTCCCAGAAGGGCGAGTTGGTGCTGAGCGCGAACAGGTGGGGCAGGAAGTAGCGCAGCGTGTTCATCATGTACACGCCCATTTCGCGGTTTTCGATGCCGATGTGGACGTGCATGCCGAACACGAGGTTGGAGCGCGCAGCCTCCTGCAATTCCTCCACAATCTTGTCGTAGCGCACGTCGGGCGTTATGGGCTGGTCCTGCCAGCGCGAGAAGGGGTGGGTGCCGGCCGCCCCAATTCGCAGGCCCTGCTTATCGGCCAGCTCCACCACGTGGCGGCGCAGCATCAGCACCTGGTCGCGGGCTTCGTCGATGTTGTGGCAGATGGTGGTGCCCACTTCTACAACGGCCTGGTGCATTTCGGCTTTCACCTGCTCCTGCAGCGTCATCTGGCCACCTTCCACAATCTGCGACAGGTGCGAGCGCAGCTCCCGCGTTTCAGGGTCAATGGTCTGAAACTCTTCCTCGATGCCGAGGGTAAACTTCGGAAGCTTCATGCGCAGCGAAAGCTAAATGGAAAGGAATGGGGATATAGCGGGTGGCTCCAGGAGCGCGGCCGGCGCGGTGAAGCTGCCAGCCGCGCCTTTGTGAAATACCTGGACGAAAGCAGCGCCAAAAACCGGAAATGCCAGCCGGAACGGCACGGTAGCAGTTAGGCCGCGCCTTTGGTGGGCTTTTTGGGTGCGGCCGGCTTTTTAGCGGCGGGCGCTTTGGCCGCGGTGGCAGCCTTCATGGCGGGCTTGGCGGCGGCTTTTGGGGCGGCGGCTTTAGCGGCGGTGGGCTGCACGAAGGTGCCCCAGGTCAGGTTGTCCTGGCCGGGCTTCTGGGCTTTGGCGCGGGCAATGGCCATGTTGGCGGCCGCTTCTACCACCCACTCAAAATTCTGCTGGCCCACGGAATGCAGGTCCGCATCGGGGGCGGGGTTGCCGAAGTCGATGGCCAGCGGAATGCCGTCGCGCACGGCAAATTCCACGGTGTTGAAATCGTAGCCGAGGCCCTTGTTGAGCTTCAGCACGTAGTCCTTCATGGTGGCCAGCAGCTTCTTGGCCGCGTCGCCGGTCGTCTTCATCTCGGTGGCGTAGCGCAGGTGGGGCTCGTTGCGGGGCTCGTAGGGCATGATGAGCACCTCCTTGCCCCCGATGCAGTAGCAGCGGAAGTAGTCGGTGAACTCCACCGATTCCTGGAAGAGCATCACCAGCTGGTTGGTTTCGTCGTAGGCGCGGAAAAAGTCGTCGGGGCTGTGCAGCTTGTAAACGCTTTTCCAGCCGCCGCCCGAGTGGGGCTTCATGTAGGCCGGAAAGCCGATGTGGGCGAAAGCCGCGTCCCAATCCATCATGTTCAGGTTGCGGAAGCTGCGCTCGGTGGTGTCGTCGGGGCGGGCTTTGCTGGGCAGCAGCAGGGTTTTGGGCACGGGCACGCCCAGGCGCACGGCCAGGGCGTTGTTGAAGAATTTCTCATCGGCCGACCACCAGAAGGGATTGTTGATAACGGCCGTGCCCATGAGGGCGGCGTTTTTCAGAAAAGCGCGGTAGAAGGGCACATCCTGCGAAATCCGGTCGATGATGACGGCGTAGTCGGAAGCCACGTGCTGCTCGACCTGATTGATTTGGACGAACTCGGCGCGGATGTCGGCCGGGGCCTTTTCATTCACGCGGTCGACGAAAGCCTGGGGAAAGGTGTTTTCCTGGCCGAAGAGGATGCCGATTTTTTTCATGAGAAGCTTGTTTGTGAAGGTATTGGCGATGGAATGGCGGGGCCGAATAGGGGTTGAGGCCCCAAAGCCGCCGAAACGGCGGACGCACTGCCGCTGCAGTTACTCCATCGGCTGGCGGTTGGTTGAGGCTAATATATTGGCCGCAGCCGGAATCCACCCATTGGCCGGCGCCCTGGCTCACACTTTAACGCGCGGACGGGTCCCGCCAACGGGGGGGCAACGATGCGCCGTGCGCTGCTTATAATGCTGCGCACAGCTGCTCCGCCCGGTTTTCGCTGCCTGCGCCAAGGGCCACCCGGCCGGGGGCTCACAGCCTTTGCCGCTTAAAAATTAACCACCCGATAATCCGCAAAAGCGAATTTTTCTGCGGACTTTTCGCCCATGCAAGCGACTTCTGACTCCGCCGCCGTCGGCGAGGCCCTGCTGGCCTCGTTCCGCCACACGTTTCAGCAATACAAAACCCTGGCCGACCGCGCCCTGGCCCAGCTGGAGCCTGCCGAGTGGCTGCACCGCCCCGCACCCGGCAGCAATTCCGCCGCTGTGATTGTGCAGCACGTGGTGGGCAACCTGCGCTCGCGCTTCACCGATTTCCTCACCACCGACGGCGAAAAGCCCACCCGCGACCGCGAAGCCGAGTTCGACGAGCCGGCCAGCGCCGCGGCCGTGCCGGCCCTGCAAGCCGCGTGGCAGCAAGCCTGGCAGATTCTATTCGACCTGCTTGCCACTTTGCAGCCCGCCGACCTGCTGCGCCTGGTTACCATTCGCGGCGAAGCGCACTCGGTGCTGCTGGCCCTGCAGCGGCAGGTAGCGCACTATAGCATGCACGTTGGGCAGCTGGTGCAGCTGGCAAAAATGATGCGGGGCGAGGCGTTCCAGTCGCTCAGCATTCCGCGTGGGCAGAGCGCGGCGTTCAATGCCCAAATGATGAAATAGGGCCGAAAGGCTGCCCAGCCAGGGCATCTCAGGGGCCGGTTGTCCGTAAGCAGCGCAGGTTCCGCCATTAGCTGCCATTCTTTCGCTAAAATTCTTCCGCATGCTAGCCATCACTACGCTACTTAGCCAGCCCAATGCCGCGCGTATCAACCGCATCATCGAGCGTCTGGAAAAGAAATTCGGCATCGATGACGTGCAGGCCACCCCGGACCCGCACCTGACCTATCAGCTGGCCGGCGTGCAGAAGCTCTCGGCCCTGAAAGAGGTGCTGACCGCCGTGGCCGCCACTACGAAGCCATTTCCGGCCTTCACGACCGGGCTGGGCGTATTTCCGGGCGAGCGGCCGGTCATCTACATTCCGGTGCTGCGCTCCGATGCCCTCAACGCCCTGCACCGCCGCATTGTGGCAGCTACCGCGCCGCTGTGCCTGCGCACCGACAAATTCAGCGGCCCCGACTGCTGGCTGCCCCACATTTCGCTGGCCCTGCACGACACCACTCCCGACCTGCTGGGGCCGGTGCTGCGCTTTCTCAACGAGGAAACCTACAACCTGAAAATAGAGGTGAACAACCTGGCTATTCTGCGCCAGCAAGGCGACCTGTTTTTACAGGAAGAGTCGTTTGAATTGGGCGCGGGCGTGCTTAAATAGCACAGTTCATCCTACACCGTTCTTTCGCACGCGCCTTCATGATGGTATTGTTGAGCGACGGAGATAACTCGTCGAGCTCAGCTTTACGGTCGCTTCCTTAGCAACCACTGCTCAGCCAGGGTTATTATCCAGGCTCTGCCAGAGGTATTTGCAGGCCAGGGAGCGGTAAGGTCGCCAGGGTTCGGCAATGGTTGTCATGCGCTGTTGCAGGGCGCGGCCGGTTTCTTCCAGGCCGTAGTGTTTGCGCATGGCGTTTTGCACGCCCAGGTCGCCTTCGGCGAACACGTCGGGCTGGTCGAGGGCGAACATCTGGAGCATCTGCGCTGTCCAGCGGCCCACGCCTTTGATGGCGGTCAGGTGCTGGGTGAAAGCATCTTCCGAAAGCTGCGAGAGGTGCTCATAGTCGAGCAGGCCGCGCTCATTGTATTCAGCAATTGCTTTGAGGTAGCCAGCCTTCTGCCGGGAGAGGCCGGCGGCGCGCAACTCGTCTTCGTTCAGGGCCAGCACCTCGCGCGGCTCGGGGTAGCCCTCGGGCGGAAACAAGGCCTGAAAGCGCTTCCAAATGGCGGCCGCCGCTTTTGTCGAAATCTGCTGGCTCACGATGGCCCGCAGCAGGGCCAGGTACAGGTCTTCGTGGGGGCGGGGTTGAATGGGGCGGCCGCTGGCAATCAGGCGGGCCAGCACCGGGTCAGCGGCTGTAAGATGTTCGATGGCGTCTTGGTTGAGCATGGTCGGCAGCTTAAGAATTGAAAATCAGGCGGTAGGATGGGTCGGCCGGCGCGAGGTTTTGGCCGATGCCCCCACGCCTAGCCAGCGCACTAGCGGCCCGATGGTGAGGCCCTGGCCGATAATAGAAAACACCACCACATAAGTAATGCCCACCAACCCCAGCGAGGCCACCAGCCCTAGCCCCATCAGTCCGATGGCCGAGGGCATGCGCAGGAAGCGGTGGTTGAGGTAAGCAAAAGCCGCTGCGGCCACGAGCAGCAGCGCCAAGGCATTGTAGAAGTCCATAGGGTTTGAATGAGGAATGAGCGATGGGGAATGCGCACCGGGATTTAACGCCTCAATTCTTCACTCCTTATTCTTAATTCTTCATTGGAATGAGCGTCGCCTCAATGCGGGTCACCATCGCGTCGTCCACGTCGAGATGAGTTACGAAGCGAATCCACTGCGGGCCGAAACTGCTGGCCCGGATGCCCTGCTGCTCCAGCTTCGCTAGAAACGCGGCGGCGGGCTGGGAGTCGTGCAGGCGGAAGATAACCAAGTTGGTTTCCGGCGCCAGCACCTCGGCCACGTAGGGCTGCTGGCGCAGTACTTCGGCCAGGCGGGCGGCGCGGCGGTGGTCGTCGGCCAGGCGGGCCACGTGGTTTTCGAGGGCGTAGAGGCCGGCTGCGGCCAGGTAGCCGGCCTGTCGCCAGCCACCGCCCATCACCTTGCGAATGCGCTTGCACTTGCGAATAAATGCGGCCGAGCCCAGCAGCACCGAACCCACCGGCGCGCCCAGGCCCTTGCTTAAACACACCGAAATCGAGTCGAACATTTGCCCGTAATCCTCACTGCGCTGCCCGGTAGCCACCAGCGCGTTGAAAATGCGCGCGCCGTCGAGGTGTCGGGCCAGCCCATGCCGCTTTGCTACCTCGCTGATGGCCCGCATATCTTCCATCGCATAGCAACTGCCGCCACCGCGGTTGTGCGTATTTTCGAGGCAAACCAGGCGGGTGGTAGGGTAGTGCACGTTTTCGGGCCGGATGGCCGCTTCTACCTGTGCGGCCGTGAGGCGACCCCGCTCCCCGGGCAACAGCGCCACCGATGCCCCCGAATGGAAGGCAATGCCACCCACTTCCCAGAGGTACACGTGCGCCGTCTGCTCGCAGATAACCTCGCTCAGCGGCTCGGTGTGGGCTTTGATGGCAATCTGATTGGTCATGGTGCCCGAGGGGCAGAACAGGCCGGCTTCGAGGCCGAAGCGCGCGGCGGCATCGGCTTCCAGGCGGCGCACGGTGGGGTCTTCCTCGTACACGTCGTCGCCCACCGGGGCAGCCCACATGGCGGCCAGCATGGCGGGCGTGGGGCGCGTCACGGTGTCGGAGCGCAGGTCGATGAACGGTAGGGCAGGGGTTGCGAGGAACATTGCAAGCTGAATTAAGGAGAAACGAATACAGTACAAATGGGACGGCAGCGACGCGGCCGCCCGGGCATCGGGCCGCCCCAAATGGGGGCGGGCACGGTACCAGTGGCCCGGTCCGGGCAAAAGTAGCGTGTGCCGCCGGGTCGCTCAATTGGCCGTTCCGTTTGCTGGTAAATCCACAGTGATTCAGCAAAATGGCCGGCCGGCTTGCACTTTCGAGAAGTAAGCCTTACTTTTGCCCTCCGTTTCGTAAGCCCCCTGACTTTAACCATCCCGGCACCATGTCCGTTACCCGCCTCAAGCGCAAGCACCGCAAAAACATTGCCCGCGCCAACAACAAGCAGCACATTATCAAGGAGTTGCTCCGTACGCCCGTCCTGAAAAACGTGGACCTGGAAGAGCTGAAGTCGCGCTTTACCCCCGCCGGCGTGGCTGGTGCCGTGGCTACTGCCAAGAAAACCGCTGCTTCCGCCGTAGAAAAAGTAAAAGAAGTGGCCGATGCTGTGATGCACAGCGAGGTGGTCGAAAAAGCCAAAGAAGTGGTGGCCGACGCCGTTGAAAGCGTGAAGGAAGCTGTAACCGGCTCCGACGAAAAGGCCGACAACGCCGAAGCTTTCGATGCTGCTGATGCCGTGACCAAGCCGGTGAATGCCGATGGCCAGGAAGGCGAGCACCCCAAGCCCGAAATCGCGCTATAAGTACATCGCTGCGGCCATTGGCTGGCAGCTTTAGCTTCTACGAGCCCCGTTTCCTGTTTCGCAGGTAGCGGGGCTTGTTAGTTTTGTCGGAGGCGGAATTGGCTTTGTCATTGCCTCGTTCGGCAACCATCCACTCGCAATCACAAAAGCCTTCAGCCGGCCCGCTTGCCCAACTCCACCGCCTGCAAATCGATTACCTTGCCGGCCTCGATAGTAAAGCGCAGCAGCGTGCGAACCAAGTGGAAACCGTGACGGCCGGCCGCGCCGGGATTCAGGTGCAGCAGTTGGCGGCGCGGGTCGGGCATGACGCGCAGAATGTGCGAGTGGCCGGTAACGAACAGGCCGGGGCGGGTGGCATCAAGCAGGGGACGGGCGGCGGGTGCGTAGTGGCCCGGATAGCCGCCGATGTGCGTTATCAACACCCGCAGGCCCTCAACCTCAAAGTCTTGCACCAGGGGTTGGGTGCGGCGCACGTCCGTGCCATCGATATTGCCGTACACGCCCCGAAAATGCGGCGCCAGGCCCAGCAATTCGTCCACCACGCGGGCATCGCCGAAATCGCCGGCGTGCCATATTTCGTCACAGCCGCGCAGATGATGCGCGATTCGTTCGTCGAAATACCCGTGGGTGTCGGAAAGCAGGCCAATGCGCGTCATGGTGCAAAGATGGGGCGGGCTGCGAAATCGGCTCAGCCCCGTATCTTGCGGCCGCTGCCCTCCTGCCATATCTCAATTTTTTCCGGACCTCGGCAGCCCTCGCTTCCCCGTCGTCTATTTCTTAAGAAGCTTTTCCCGATGAACATTTTCATCAACGATATCCCGCTGGTTATCAAGAAACTCAGCGATAAAGTGTACAAGCACAAATTCGACCTTATTCTGAATCCCGACGACGATTTCACGTCGAAGGACCTAGTGGGCGACGTGCTCGTGCGCGACGCCGGCCCGCTTTTCATCGACCGCCTGCTGCGCCTGATGGAAGTGAAAAAGCTGAAAAAGCTGAAGTCGCTCACCATGCTGGTGAAAAAGAAAAAGTTTATCACCCTGCACCTCAAAGACCAGTTCAAGATTGCCAAAGCCGGCGGGGGGCTGGTGGTGAAGGGTGACCAGGTACTGATGATTTACCGCCTCGGTAAGTGGGACCTGCCCAAGGGCAAGCTCAAAAGCGACGAAGACCAGGCCGCCGGCGCGCTACGCGAGGTCGAGGAAGAAACCAACATCAAGCTGGAGCTTGGGGAAGAACTGCCCAGCACCTGGCATAGCTACGCTTACAAGGGCAACAAGATGCTGAAAAAAACCAGCTGGTACCTAATGAAGTGCCTCGACGATAGCCTGATGAAGCCGCAGACCGAGGAGTACATCGAGGAAGTGCGCTGGATGTCGCCCCAGGAAGCCCTGGCCAAACTGGAAGACTCCTACGCTTCCATTGCTCTGGTGGTGCGCCACTACCTGAGCGAGCTGGCCGGCAAGCCGTCCAAAGAAGCCAAGGCCCCGTCGCCCGGGAAATAGCGTCCCGACGTATCTTCGGGAAATGAGAGTGAATCGGATGTTTTTGTGGCTGCTGGGCGCGGGTGCGGCGGGCGTGGTGCTGCTGGCCTGCTCGCACTCGGGCGATTCGACGCACGAGCCGAGCGTTGCTATGCCGCCGCTGCCCGCACCAAGCACTGTTGCGGTGCCACCAGTGCTCGATGTGCCCACGCTGCTGGGGCTGACCGTCGATGAGCTGCCGGCCCGGCTCGGACCGGCCGGGCGCGTGCCGGCTAGGATTGTAGACCCCGCCGCCGTTTCGATGAATGAGATTCAGGCCCGGACAGATTCCTCGGCCTTTTTCCGCTATCGGGGAATTGAAATATTGGTCAGCTTCAATGCTAAAACCCGGCAACTGTATGATGTTATGCTGCTAGGTGCCGATGAGGACCACCTAATGCAGCAGGGGCACCTCGCGCAGGATGCGGCCAAGTACCTGCTGGTTCCCGTGTTCAAGCTGCACCAGCCTACGGCGCTGCTGGGCCTGCGGGCCGTGCCGGTAGACCTGTCGCACCTGCAATAGCGGGATTATTGCTCGCGGGCCGGCAGTGCGTACGGCACAAAGGCCGAAACGTCGGCCCCGAAGCGGTGCAGGTCACGGATGATGGTGCTGCTGATGGCCCCCAACGAGGGCGAGGTAAGCAAAAATACCGTTTCCAACTCAGGGAAAACGTGCTGGTTGCCGTAAGCAATTGGTTTTTCGTACTCAAAATCGGGGCTGGTACGCAGGCCCCGCAAGAGGTAGCGCGCACCGGTGGCGCGGGCGAATTCTGCCGTCAGGCCCTGGTACAGCTGCACCGACACACGCGGCTCAGCCTGAAATAAGCCGGCAATTAACTCCTGCATCTGCTCGGCCGGCAGGTAGCGTTGCTTGGCGCTGTTGGTGCCAAGGGCAATAATGATTTCATCAAACAGGCCCAGGCCCCGCCGCACAACGTCGAGGTGCCCGGTGGTGAAAGGGTCGAACGAGCCGGGGAAAAGCGCAATACTGGGCATAATTATGAATTATGAATTATGAATTATGAATTGGAGCCGGTTACCTAGACTCATAACTCATAACTTATAATTCTGTCAGGCGAAGTGTAGGCTCAGCAGGTCGAAGTAACGGTATTCGAATACGTCATTGAGGCGGTAGCTGTATTGCACGTTGGCGGGGCGGGGGCCGAAGTGCACGTTGCGCACATAGGTACGCAACAGGGCAAACACGGCCGAGTCGGGAGTGAGGTCGCCCCACACGGTTACTTCGTCCTGGTCGGGGTCAAGGGCTAGCTCCTGCATAACCAGAATGGTGTAGTATACCACGTCTTCGGCGGTAGAGCAAGGGAATACGTTGCAGTATTCGAGGGTCGACCCCATGACGACCAGCGTGAGTTCCTGCTGGCCGGGGTTGAGGTAGAGCCGGCGCAGGCTGCTGGCCCCGCGCTGGTTGACCAGCCCGGCCAGCAAGGCACTGGTGTGGTGCAGCAGGCGGCCGCCCGAGCCGTAGGTAGCCCCCAGCCAGTCGGCCAGCGGGGCACTGGCGGCAAACACGTTCACCAGCTCCAGCCCGGGATGCGTGGTATAGCGGGTAATTTCGGTGGCTGAAGGAGTGTGGTGCAGGCGCAGGGCCGTTGCCTCGTCGCCGGCCCGGAACAGCGGCCCAGGCAGAAGAGTGAAGGCTCGGCCCGTGATGGCCAAGCGCACCGCGTTCCAGCCGCGCAGGGCCAGGAAATCGTGCTGCGCGGCCAGTGTTGGCACTCCGCCCGCCCCAAGCTGGTATTCTTCCAGCGCCACAAACTTGTTGCGCTCTACATCGGCCACGGCTAGGTTGAGGCGGGCGGGACCAGCTAGCAGGTATAAGTTGTAGGCCGCCGCGTTGGCGGGGTCGAAAGTTTCGTCGCGCAACTGGAGCAGCGCCGATGGTGCCCCCGAAGGCGCAGAAACAGGAAAAGGAGCGGAAGCAGGCACGAAGCAGAAAGTAGGCAGGGGCCAGACGGCCGGGGTTAAAGATAGGGCCCGGCCTGTCGAACCGCGCAACTGCTGCCGTGCTAATTCCCCGCAAAACCGGCATCCGCCGCGGGCTTAGCCCACGAACTGCAGTTGGGGTACGAAGATGTCGTCGGGACTCAGCACCTGGCGCAGCACCGGGTGCAGCTGGGCGGGCGGTAGCTGCTGCAGCTGCCGGGGGGTGTGCCAGGCCAGCTCGGTCAGCAACTGATTATCAGAGTCGTGCTCGGGGTCGTGGCCCAGGCGGGGCAGGGCGGTTTCGTCTTCGGCCAGAACCTCAAAAAACAGCTCCAGGGCTTGGAGAGGACTCTGGTTGAACTCGTGCACGTGCAGAAAGCGCCTCACACGCACCACTAAGCCGGTTTCTTCCTGGAACTCGCGTACCACCGCCTCCTTTAGGCTTTCGCCAAACTGCCAGCCCCCGCCCGGTGGCGACCAGAATGCCGCCTGCCCGGGCAATAACCCCCGGTGACCGGCCAGCAGCAACGCCCCGTGGCGCAGCAGCAGCCCCCCTACGCGCACACGTACTTTGCCCGAGTAGGCTTCGAGCAGCGGATTTAAGGAAGGGGAGACAGGCGAATCAGACATGGTGGAAAGCTTATTGAGGGAAAAACTGGCCTCCCCCTAACGGTCGCGGTAGCCCAAAGTTTTATTTAAACCAGCCGGCGGCTTGTTAAAAGTTTGGCTCACACCGCTCCGGCCAGTCGTGCCCGCGCTGCCCGCCGCCGCGCCCGCCAGCGTCCCAATCGGCTCAGAATGAAAAGCACTAACAGCACCACCAGCCCGGCCGCCACCAGTGGCAGCAGCAGCGTGAGGGCCACTCCGCCTATCGCCGCGGTGTTTTCGGCGGTGGCCAGCACGGGATTTCCCAGGCCGGCGGTAGCAGCGGTGGAGGCCCCGCGTAGCAGGGCAGTGCCGGTTTGCACCAGCCCGGCCGTGCCGCCGCCCACCAGAATGCCCAGCGTCCAGCGCAGGGTGGGGTCGAGGTGGGGTAGGGCCGAGGTCATGAGAATGGTGCCGGCTACGAAGGAGGCCGGCGTAGTCAGCGAGTCGAGCAAGTGGTCGACCAGCGGCACGTAGTAGCCCGCAATTTCGGCTACCGTGGCCGTAGCCAGCGTGAGCAGCGCCGCCCAGGTTCCCAGCCAGGCAAAGCCCGGCGCGGGCGTGAGGTAGCCCGTATGGTAGGCCAGGCTGGCCGCCAGCAGGGGCACAAACACCCGGAAACCGCTGCTCGCCGCCAGCCCAAGCCCCAACGCGCCCGCCATCACATACTGAAATACTGCCGCGTGCTCCATGCTGAAATAAGAGGTGAGTCGGGGCGGAAAGATACGGGCGCGCGGGCCGGCCAGTACCTTTGGGCCGGGCAACCCGCTCTCCTAAATGGCAGGGGCGGCGGTTGAAGCAGACTTCCCCGCTCAATTATCCGGCAAATGCCGCAACCGTCGTTTCCCGGGCAGCCATGCCATAGTCACCGCTCAGGCTGTTCATCCCGAATTTTAAAATCGTTATTCCGTGTCTTCCGCTTCCTCAGATTCTCTCGCTTCAACCGCTTCCAAAATCACCGCTGCCGAGCTGGCCGCGCTCCAGGCCCGCATCCGCCGCAAGCTGGAGCGCCAGCATTTCATGCATCTCATCGGGGCCGACCTCACGGTTGTTGCGCCCGGCCGCGTCGAGGCCGAGCTGGCTTTACAGCTACAGCACCAGCAGCAGCGCGGCTTCGCTCACGGTGGCCTGGTGGCAACTATGGCTGACTTAGTGGCCGGGTTCGCGGGCGTTACACTGCTGCCCGACGATGTAGGCTTGGTTACGGCCGACCTGCGCGTGTCGTACCTGCACCCGGGCGTGGGCCAGCGCCTGCGGGCCATTGGCTGGGTACTGAAGGCCGGCCGCCGCCTGCATTTCTGCGAAGCCGAAGTGTGGTGCGATGACCTACTCATTGCCAAAGCCAGCGCCACGATGGCGGTGGTGGAACCGCAAGGTTATTAATCAAAAGATTATGGTTTCTAATCAAGCTAAAGCGCTAAAAGCGTTGCATCAGTTACTTATTCGGGGCCGGATTATGGCATTTGAAGGCATGCCGAGCGAACAACTCGCCTATTTTTTTGATGACATAGAATACCTGCCTGCATTGATGCTTGAGGAGCGCAACGCTGATGAACAGTTCAGCGGCTACCTCGAAGAGATTTGCAAGAAGTTCAATTGCAGCCACATTTGTTCCCAATACCGTAGCGGCGTGGTGAGTCCTTAGTAACAGCTTATTACTTGTAGACCAATAATGCTCTCCCTCCGTACCCCGTCCGTTCGCGACTACTTTCCCTACGAGCCCACCGAAGACCAGGCCCTGCTTTTCACCCAGCTCGATGCCTTTTTACGCGACCAGCTGCCCGGGCGCAAGGTGTTTGTGCTGCGCGGCTACGCGGGCACCGGCAAAACCACCGTGGTGAGTGCCTTGGTGCAGTGGCTGCACAAAATGCAGCGCAAATACACCCTGATGGCCCCCACCGGCCGTGCGGCCAAAGTAATGGCCGGCTACGCAGGCGTGGCCGCCAGCACTATTCACAAAAAAATATACCGCCAAACCTCTGGCTCGCCTTCCGAGCGGCTCAATTTCCAGCGCCAGCCCAATCGCACCGAGCAAACCCTGTTCATCGTGGACGAAGCCTCGATGATTTCGGACGAGAAAGCCTTCGGTGAAAACGGCCTGCTCGATGACCTGATGGGCTTTGTGTTTGAGAAAACCAGCAACAAGCTGCTGCTCATCGGCGACACGGCACAGCTGCCGCCGGTGGGTCAGCTCCTGAGCCCGGCCCTCGACCCGGAGCTGCTGGCTCACCGCTTCCGCGCCGAAGTGGGCAGCGTAGAGCTACGCCAGGTAATGCGCCAAGCGCAGGCCTCGGGCATTCTGGTGAATGCGACTGAGCTGCGCGAAGAATTGCGCGAGGAACACCCCAACATTCAGCTGCATACCAAGGGATTTCGCGATATTTTTAAAATGGGCGGCGACAAGCTGGAGGACGGTCTGCGCTGGGCCTACCGCAATTTCGGCCACGAGAACACCACTATTATCTGCCGCTCAAACCGCAACGCCAATCAGTATAACCAGCTCATCCGGCGGGCCTTGTTTGATGCTGAGGAAGAGATTGAGGGCGGTGACTACCTCATGGTGGTGCGCAACAATTACTACTGGCTGCCGAAGGACTCCGAAATCGGCTTCTTGGCCAACGGCGATTTTTTGGAAATCAGGAAAATTATTCGACGTGAGGAGATGTATGGCTTCCATTTTGCGCAGGCCCAGGTGCGGCTAGTGGATTATCCCGATGAGCCCGAAATCGAAGTAAAACTGCTGCTCGATACGCTGCACACCGAAAGTCCGGCCCTGCCTTCTGACCGCAATAATGCCCTTTACCTAGCTGTAAGCGAAGATTATGCCCACCTCAAGACTAAAGCCGAGCGCTACAAGGAAATGCGCAAAGACCCGTACCTGAACGCTCTGCAAATCAAGTTTGCCTACGCTCTCACCTGCCATAAAGCCCAGGGCGGCCAGTGGCAGGCCGTGTTCGTGGACCACGGCTTCCTGAAGCCCGATGAGCCGCTGGCGGGCGAGTTTGCGCGCTGGCTGTACACGGCCATCACGCGGG
>JANXMN010000041.1 GCA_025354605.1 Hymenobacter sp.
ATCTCGGCCATGCGGGTGGTGAGCTTGGTGTAATCCTCCTCCCGCTGCGAGCCGCCGATGATTTCACCGATGCCCGGAAACAGCACGTCCATGGCGCGCACCGTGCGGCCGTCGTCGTCCAGCTTCATGTAGAAGGCTTTGATTTCCTTGGGGTAATTGGTGAGAATGACGGGCTTTTTGAAGTGCTTCTCCACCAGGTACCGCTCGTGCTCACTCTGCAGGTCGGTGCCCCAGTCGACGGGGAATTCGAACTTCTGCTTCGCGGACTTCAGGATTTCCACGGCCTCGGTGTAGGTGAGGCGCTGGAAAGCGTTATCAACAACGAAGTTCAGGCGGCCGAGCAGCTCCTTGTCGTACTGTTCGTTGAGAAAGGCCAGGTCGTCGGCGCAGTGCGCCAGGGCATACTTCACCAGACTCTGGAGGAAGTCCTCGGCCAGGTCCATGTTCTCTTGCAGCTCGTTGAAAGCCACTTCGGGCTCAATCATCCAGAACTCGGCCAGGTGGCGGGCGGTGTTGGAGTTCTCGGCCCGGAAGGTGGGGCCGAAGGTGTAGATGCTGCCCAGCGCCAGCGCGGCCAACTCCCCTTCGAGCTGCCCCGACACGGTGAGGTTGGTTTGCTTGCCGAAAAAGTCCTGGGTGAAATCCACCGTGCCGTCGTCGGCCAGCGGGGGCTTGTCGGCGGGCAGGGTCGTCACGCGGAACATCTGGCCCGCACCCTCGGCATCGGAGCCGGTGATGATGGGTGTGTGGACGTAGAAGAAGCCGTGGCGGTTGAAGTAATCGTGGATGGCGAAGGCCAGCGCGTGCCGGATGCGCAGCACCGCCCCAAACGTGTTGGTGCGGGGGCGCAGGTGGGCAATGTCGCGCAGGTGCTCCAGCGAAGTGGCTTTCTTTTGCAGCGGGTAGGCTTCGGCATCGGCCTTGCCCAGCACCGTTATTTCGGTGGCCTGGATTTCCACGGCCTGGCCTTTGCCTTGCGAGGCTACCAATTGGCCCCGAATGGCCACGCAGGCCCCGTTGCCCACGTCCTTGAGGCTTTCCTCCGGGAAGCCTTCGGCGGCGGCCACGGCCTGAATGGTGTGAATGGTGGAACCGTCGTTAACGATGATGAACTGTACGTACTTGTTGCCGCGGCGGGAGCGAACCCAGCCTTTGACGAGAACTTCGCGGTCAAGCTCCTGGCTGGCCAGCAGTTCTTTGACGGTGGAGCGTTTGAGGGACATAACTTGCGGGAAGCGGATGAATCGGCAAAGGTAGAGCCGTAGCGTGGACTCTGCGAGTCTGCGCGGTTGAACGACCGGCCAACGATACCGCGCGCGGACGCGCAGCGTCCACGCTACACCAACTTTTCCGGCCTTCCCCTAGTAATAACCACTCCCCGCCCCGCGCTTTCCGTACTTTCGCTCCTATGCAACGCCTCGACCTCAAACAGCTCCTCTCCCAAAAGCTTAGCCCGCAGCAGATTCAGTTTATTAAGCTGCTGCAAATTCCCACGGCAGAGCTGGAGACGCGCATCAAGGAGGAGATGGAGGTGAACCCGGCCCTGGAGGAAGACGAGCCCGACGACACCGAGGAGCTGGAGCGCGACGACGATGAATCGGACGACGACGACCCCGACGCCAGCCTCGACAACGACGAAAACACCCTCGACGAGGACTTCGACGACCGCGGCAACACCGAAACGGACGTGGCCGACGAGCTGCCCGAGCCCGAAATGCAACCCAAGGAAGAAGCGCCCGCCGAAACCGACACCGCCGCCGCTGATAACGACGACCTCGACCTGAGCGACTACCTCAACGACGACGAGATTGCCGGCTACAAGATGCAGGGCGACGGCCCAGGCGAAGAAGAAGAGCGTGACACCCCGCTGGCCGACACCAGCGGCTCGCTGCTCGACTCGCTGCTCGACCAGCTGCACTTCGCCAACCTCGACGAGCAGCAGGAGGCCATCGGCCAGCAGCTCATCGGCTCGATTGACGGCGACGGCTACATCCGGCGCGACCTCTCGGCCATTGCCAACGACCTAGCTTTCGCCCAGAACCTGGAAGTGAGCGTGCCCGAGATTGAGGCCGTGCTGCGCGTGGTGCAGCAGTTCGACCCGCCCGGCATTGCCGCCCGCGACCTACCCGAGTGCCTGCTGCTGCAGCTCGAACGCCGCCCGCAGGACGAGGCCACCGTCAACGCCGAGCGCATCCTGACCGATACCTTCGATGAATTCACCAAGAAGCACTACCCGCGCATTCAGCAGAAGCTCGATTTGGAGGACGACGAGCTGAAAGAGGCCATTGGCGTCATTCTCAAGCTCAACCCCAAGCCCGGCGGCAGCGGCCCCACCGGCCTGGGCAAGACGCAGTACCTGATGCCGGACTTCATCCTGACCAATGACAACGGTGCCTTCAACCTGACGCTGAACGCCCGCAATGCCCCCGAGCTGCGCGTGAGCCCGGCCTACACCGAAATGTTCCGGACCTACGACAAGGCCGCCAAGAAGGACCAGAAAATGAAGGAAGCCGTGACCTTCGTGAAGCAGAAGCTCGACTCGGCCAAGTGGTTCATCGACGCCATCCGGCAGCGGCAGAACACCCTGCTGCGCACCATGAACGCCATCGTGGAGCTGCAGCGCGACTTCTTTGCCGAGGGCGACGAGGGCAAGCTCCGGCCCATGATTCTGAAAGACATTGCCCAGCGCATCAGCATGGATATTTCGACCGTGAGCCGGGTGGCTAACTCCAAATCCATCCAGACCGAATTCGGCATCTACCCGCTCAAATACTTCTTCTCCGAGGGCATTGCCACCGACTCGGGTGAGGATGCCAGCAGCCGCGAGGTGAAGAGCATTCTGAAGGAGCTCATCGGCAAGGAAAGCAAGGAGCGCCCCCTCAGCGACGACAAGCTGGAGAAGATGCTCAATGCCCGCGGCTACAACATTGCCCGCCGTACGGTGGCCAAGTACCGCGAGCAGCTCAATATTCCGGTGGCGCGCCTGCGCAAGGAGTTGTAGGGCATTTAACAATTAACATTTATCATTTAACAGTTGGGGCGGCGCAGCCGGAGCGAGCGAGCCCGCCGCGCGTGCTTGACTTCAAATCGACTACCATTGTGGGTGCTTTTCGGACGTTCTGCTAATTGTTCATTGTTAAATGTTAAATGACCTGCCCACCGACCTCGCCGCGCTGCGCGACCTGTACCTGGCCGAGCGGGCGCGCCGTGAGCAGGCCGAAGCCCAGGTCAGCCAGCTGCAGGTACTGGCGCGCGTGCCCGAGCTCAATCCCAACCCCGTGCTGCACCTGGGGGCCGATGGCCAGCTGCGCTACGCCAATGCCGCCGCCACGGCCTTCGTGCGTGAGTTGCAGGGCCTCGGGCCGTCGCGGGTGCGCTCGCAGCTGCTGCACGCCACCACGCGGGCGCAGCGCCAGCGCGAGGTGGTGCGCCAGGAGCTGACGACCAACGACGGTCAGTTTTTCGTGTTCTCGGCTGTGCCCATTGTCGAAGACGGCTCCGTGATGCTGTTTCTGACCGACGTGACGGCCCAGCGCCAGGCCGAGCAGGCCGTAACCGAGCAGCATGAGTTCTACGAAACCGTAATGGCCTCGCTGCCAGCCGTGGTAACGGTGCTCGACCCGGACCACCGCTACCGCTACCTTAACCCCTACGCCGAGCCCGACCCCGAGCGCCGCCGCCGCCGCATTGGCCGCACCTTTGCCGAGCACGCCGACGGGCGCGGCCTGCCCTCGGAAGTGGCCCGGCGGCGGCAGCGGCAGTTCGAGCGGGCCATCAGCACCCGGCAGCTGGTGACTTGGGAGGAGCGCTGGCCCAGTTCCGACGGCCAGCTCATGCTGTACTGGCTATGCTACTACCAGCCCGTGTTTGCCCCCGACGGCCGCCTGCGCATGATGGTGTGCTACGGCCTCGACATCACCACCCGCCGCCTGGCCGAGGCCCGCACCCGCCAGAGCGAGGCCCAGGTACAGGCCCAGCAGAGCTTCACCGAGCAGGTGCTCGACCTCACGCCCAACCTGATTTACGTGCGCGAGCAGTACCAGCCGGGCCGCGAAAGCCGCATCATCTTCCAGAATCGCACCATGAGCCTGATGCGCGAGCGCATGTTGCACCTCACCGGCACTGACTCGCTCGACTCGGCCCTGCGCTCCGACGACCTCCAGGCCATTGCCGAGGCCGATGCCCACGCCCTGGCCACCGGGCGCTCCATTACCAGTGAGGACCGCGTGATGCTGCCCACCGGCGACGAGCGCTGGTTTCAGAGCGTGCGCTGTCCTATCACGATGGCCGACGGGACGGTGTGCATTCTGGGCGTGAGCACCGATATTACCGACCTGAAAGCTGCCCAGCACGTGGCTGAGGCGGCGGCGGTGGCCCGCGAGAACTTTCTGGCCAACATGAGCCACGAAATCCGCACCCCCCTGAATGGGGTGCTGGGCATGACCGGCTTGCTGGCCAAAACCTCGCTCAGCGAGCAGCAGCGCAACTATGCCGACATTATTCAGTACTCGGGGCGCCACCTGCTGAACGTGGTGAACGACGTGCTCGACATGGCCAAAATCACCTCCGGCAAGCTGGAGCTGGAGCAGCACGTCTTCAACCTGTGCGAGGCCACCCGCCATGCCACCGAGCCCCTGCTGGTGCAGGCGACCGAAAAGAATATCCGGGTGGTGGTGACGCGCCTGCGCGACAGCTGCCCCGCGCCCTGGGTGGTGGGCGACTCCTACCGCCTGAACCAGATTCTGATAAACCTGCTCTCCAACGCCATCAAGTTCACGCCGGCCGGCGGCCTCGTGACGGTGGGCGGCTATCTGGTAAGCGCCACCGAGAGCACCCTCACCGCCGAGTTCCGGGTCACGGATACCGGCATCGGCATTGCCCCCAACAAGCTCGACAGCATCTTCCAGGAGTTCACCCAGGCCTACGCCGACACCACCCGGCGCTTCGGCGGCACCGGCCTGGGCCTGAGCATCAGCCGGGCGCTGGCTACGCAGATGGGTGGCCACCTTACCGTGCGCAGCGAGCTGGGCCAGGGCAGCGCCTTCACTTTTACGGTGACCCTGCCCAAAGCCGGGGCCGAGCAGGCCGCGCAGGCCCAGCAGGCCGCCGCCCCGATGCCGGAAAACCTGGTGCGCGGCCGCCGCGTGCTGCTGGTGGAAGACAACCCCGTGAACCGCGAAGTGGCCCTGCTGCTGCTCGAAAGCCATGGGGTGCTCGTGGATGAGGCCGGTAGCGGCCTCGAAGCCCTGGTGCAGTTCGAGCAGCACCGCTACGACGCCATTCTGATGGACATTCAGATGCCCGGCATGAATGGGCTCGATGCCACGGCCCGCATCCGCGCCCACGCCGATGCGCCGCGCGCCGCTACGCCCATCCTGGCGCTCACGGCCAACGCCTTCCGGGCCGACGCCGAAAAGTACCTGGCCGCTGGCATGAACGACACCCTGCCCAAGCCCTTCGACGAAGCCGAGCTGCTGCACAAGCTGGCCAGCCTGATTGCCGGCAGCAGCGCGACCGCGCCCGCCGGCCCGCCCGCCCCGGTGGCCCCCGCTCTCCGCCGCCGCCGCACCCCACGCCCGGCCCTGGCCCCGTCTCCAGCCCCGCTGGGCAATACCTCCCCGGAAGACCCCTCCCCCACCCCGGCCGCCGCGTCCGCTGGCCAGCCCGCTGCATTCGACCTGGCACTGCTGCGCCAGACGGCCCACGGCAACACGACGTTTATGAACCGGGTGCTGGCTTCTTTCCACGCCAACACGCCCGGCAGCCTCGACGACCTGCGCACCGCTACCAGCGCCCACGACTGGCCGGCCGTGGGCGCGCTGGCCCACAAGCTGCGTCCCTCGCTGCGCCTGCTGGGCGCGGCCGGCCTGGCCCCCCTGCTCGAAATCGTGGAAAGCCCCGTGTACGGCGAAGCCGAGCGTGCCCGCGCCGCTGAGACCCTGCTGGCTGGCCTGAGCGAGCTGCTGGCCGCCCTGCCGAAGCAGGTGGCCGAGTAAGTCCAGGCAACAGGCAGCAGAATGGCCAATGGTGCCAGCTTGCCGGTGCGACTTTTCGAGCACGCTCCCCCCATCGCCGGTAGGGCTTCCGTACCAAAATTACCGGAGGGAATTTGCCCGGCGCTTTAGCGCCGGGATGCGGAGAAGCCTTCTTTTTTGGGGGGCTTTAGCCCAGGCCATTGCGGGCCGCGCAAGGGCTAAAGCCCCCAATGCTAACCGAACCCCCTTATCCCGGCGCTAAAGCGCCGGGCAAAACCAGTCGCCGGATTTTGATGCGGGAGCCCCCCATCGCCGGCGCGGAAGAACGCCGACTCCCCGGCAATGGGTAATTCAGCGGCAAATGAGGCGACAGGAGCGCACAGAAGCTAGCGTTCGAGCACGCCGGTGAATTCGGCAATCAGGGCAATGTGCTCGCGCAGCTTCACTTTCTGCAAGTGCTCCACCGTTTCCGGCCCGCCCAGCGCCAGCAGCGGCACGTACCCAAAGCACTCGTCAAACGCCGGCTCGCCTAACTTTTCGCGCGCCGCTGGGTAAGGCTCCCAGTACAATTGATTGGACAAGGTCTCTCCGTCGGCCAAATCGTCAAAGAAAAAATCAAGCCCTTTACTTATTGTTTCCGTTTTGCCGCGACGGTAGTCTACCAGTATGAGATACCCACGTTCCCAGATAAGCAAGTCACCCATGGCAGTAGCGAAAAGCACAACCGGCGGGGATGGGGAGGGGCTACTAGTGAGTTGGTAAGTGTCGTCCAGCAGGCCAGCGTAGTCGTCGGGGTTGACAATCTTCAGGTAGCCGTCGCAAAACGTACCGAAGCCGTATTGCTCCCATACTGCAATCAACTCGGGGGGCACCAACTCGCGGTAGACGGCGATAAGGGCGGGCGTGGGCCGCGCCACGATGGTGTAGTCGGGAAAACGCGCAAGCAATTGGGTCAGCATGGCAACGGGACGAAAGGGGAGGGAACTGGTGGCGGCGAGAACGACAGGAGCCGGCTTATGCCACCGGGAGCTGGATGTTGAGGTAAGTGCTCTGTTGTTGTTCGGGGGTTAGGCCCTTGGCAAGGTCGCGGACTTGCCGGTCGATGGCCTTGATACGCGAGGACCAAGCCGCGCCGATGGCGGAGTTGACCCGTGCGTCGCCCATGCCGGTAATCGTGTCGGCGTGGCCGCCAGCCACTTGGTCCGGGTCATGCAGCGCAGTTTGGGTTTCCAGCCATTGGGTGGCTTGGTTAGTGGCTTCGGTTTGGGTTAGATTCCGATTCTGCCGACGTAGTTCAAGCACTTTATCCCGTAACGCCTCTTCCCGTGCTACTTTTTGAGCGGCGTCGCCTCGGGGGTCGCGGCCGTCGGGCTGTTTCCGCTTGCTGGTTTTTTTGCGGTTGGCGTAGGCGTCGCGGTTGGCCAGAAATTGGGCCACGGTCAACTTGTTAAGGCCGGTTTCTTGGCCCGTGAGCTGGCGCAGGTATTCCGCCCGGTCCAAGCCGGGCTTGGTGACGACAGTGCCGCTGCGCCGCCTCACCGTCGTGGGGCCTTTGACCGTGAAGGGCGGGTTGCCCACGATGCGCGGCAGGCGCGGCACCCCGGCCGCATCGAGCACAAACGGGGCCACGGCCTGCGCCACCGCCGCCACCGCGCCCGGCACGCCGTGGCTGCGCGCGGCCGGGGCCACCAGCACCGAGGCCGGCCCGCCCGCCGTCAGGGTCCAGCCGTTGGGGTCGGACAGGGTCACATAGCATTGATACGCCCCGCCCCCTTGCGCGCCGTGGCGGAACCGCTCGTGGTAGCTCACGCAGTAGGCCGCTTGCAGGTGCAGGGTTTCGAGCACGCTGCCCCCGGCCCCGTCGCGGAAAAGCACCTGCACCGGCTGGCGCTTCTGCGGGGCCACGGCCCAGCCCAGGAGGGCGTCGCCTGCGGGCACATCTAGCGTGAGTTGCACTGGGCCGAAGCGCACTTTCGTGCTCACCCGGCCCCGCTGGTGGGTGGCTTGCGCGACGCCAAAGGCGCAGTGCGTGACCGGAAATGACTCCCCGGCAACGTGTAATTCAGCAGAAAATGAAGCCATTGGGGCTAGGTAGGGCCGTGGAAAGGAGCCACGAAGGTAGGTGGCCGGGACCGGGGGCAGCGGGCGTAGTACGGGAGGAAGTCGTCGGAAGGAATAAAATGAAAGCGGGAACGGATGGGGCAATGATACCCACGCCGCCCCCCTACAGCACGCGCCGCTTCTGGGGGGCGCTCAGGGGGCTGGGGCCCTGGGTGCCCACGGCCAGCACGCGCACCCAGGCCATGCGCCCCGAGGGCACCGCGATGCTGAACTTGGGCCGGGTGCTGGCCGCGCAGTAGCGGTAGTCGTCGTCGGCGGGCGGGTTGTCGCCGTAGGCCACGAAGCCGATGAAGGCGCGGGCGTCGGGCTGCGAGGCGCAGGCCACGAGCAGGCTGCCCTCGGTGGTGCCGCCCAGGGGCAGCAGCTCGGGGGTGGCCACGGGGCCGGCGCGGCGGGCCTCCTGGCGGCTCACGTCGAAGCCGAGCTGGGTGATGCGCACTTCGTCGCCCTGGGCCACCTCGGGCTGGTTGGCCCAGTCGCGGAAGGCCCCGAACAAGGCGTCGAACTCGGCCAGGGCGGCTTTTTCTTCGGCGCGGGCCTGCTTGCCGCCGTCGAGGGCAGCGGCGTGGGCGGTGCTGAGGCGGGCGGCAGCGGCGGCGCGCTCGGCGGGGCTGTTGGGGGCGGTGTCCGGGAAGCTTTTCTTGTTCAGCTCCCACTGCTGGGCCAAGTAGGCGGCCTTGGTGATTTTGTCGGCGGGGGTCATGGCGCTCAGCTTGAGCACGGCAGAAACGGGCATCTTCATCGTAAAAAAAGGAAAGGTGGCCGGAAGGCAGCACCGGGCCACGCTGGCCGGTTTCTTCCGGCTGGCAAGTTAGTGGTCGCCATCCATATCCGGCAATAGCGCTTTCGGTTTTTTTAGGAATAGTCGGGCGAGGCGTGCCCCCCCTCCAGCCCGCTGCCCACCCCCTCAGTGGGCCTGGCCGAGGGGGTGAAAATGCCACTCACCTCCTCGGTGATATCGGCCGAGGGGATGAGCGGCATTTTCACCTCCTCGGAGGTACTGACCGAGGGGATGAAGCCGGCCTTCCCCCCCTCGGCAGCACTGCCCGAGTAGGTGGGCGGCGCTTTTACCCCCTCCGAAGCCAGAGCTGAGGGGGTGCCGCTGTTACGCAGCGCATTGCTGGCGCGCGTCTGCCTTGCTGGCTCTTGCTGGCGCGCGTCTGCCTTGCTGGCGCGCGTCTCCGACGCGCTGCCCCCTGGTTTCGCGTCTCTGACGCGGCCGTTGAACGAAGCCCGCACGCTGCCCGAACGGCGCGCACCGGGCGTCTGGAGACGCCACACCAGTAGGCACGCGTCGGAGACGCGCGCCAGCAAGGGCCAGCAAGGGCCAGCAAGGCAGACGCGCGCCAGCAACGCTTTGTACCGCATCAACTCATAACTCATAACTCTCAACTCATAACTCTCAACCCTACCGCCGCCCCAGCCGCCACTCGGCGGCCAGCTCGAAGTAGGGCAGCACCCGGCGCGTTTCCCGGGTCAAATCGAGGGCCGAGTAGCTGGTGCCGCTGTAGCTGCCCTTGCCCAGGGCATAGGTCGAGTAGGTGCGCAGCCATTGCAGCCACAGGCTGCCCGTGAGGGTGAGGCCGCCTGCCCGGCGCTCGATGCCCACCTCCGGCCCCTGCTGCCGCGTGATGGTGCGCAGGTAAATGAGGGCCGAGGCCGGGCCGGTGGGCTGGTCGAGCAGCAGGGCGGCGCGGCCGTAGTTGCGCTGCTCGAGCAGGCGGTAGCCCAGGCGCAGGCTGGTGCTGCCGCGCGGGCCGGCCCAGCTCTGGCGCGCGCCCATGCTCAGGTCGTGGGTCACGCTAGTGTCGAGCGGGCTCTCCCGAAACTGCGTCCAGTTGAGCTGGCCCACCCGGTTTTCGCGGCGCTGGTAGTCGGCCAGCAGCAGCAGGCGCGGGCGCAGCTGGTAGGTGAGGTTCTGGCTTTGCTCCAGCACCCGGCTGGCGCGGTTGCGGCCCTGCTCGGCGGCCAGGTCGCGCACCTGGTAGCTCACCCAGAGGTGGTAGTTCGAGCGCACGCTCCAGCGCCCGGGGGCCCAGGTGAAACCCGGCTCCCAGTGCAGCAGGTGGTCGGCGTAGTTTTCGGCACTCAGCCCGGCCCGGATAAACACGGTCTGCCGGTACTCGCCGGCCACCCCCAGCGTGGTGCGAAAGGCCCCGGCCCAGCGCCCGGTCCAGGTCAGGCGCAGCAGGTGCTGGGCTTCGTCGCGGGTTTGCTGGTTGTCCTTGCTCGGAGCGTCCACGCGCAGCAGCTGGGCGGTGCCCAGCAGGGCCAGGGCGTGGCGCGGGGTGGGCAGCCAGGTCAGGCTGCCCTGCCACTGGGTGGTCTGCTCGGTGATGTCCTTCACCTGCTCGCGGGCCAGGGCCGTGGCCAGCCGCACGGGGGTCAGGAAGCGGGAGTTGTCGAGGTAGTAGGCGCGGGTGCGCTCGCGGTAGCCAAAGCTTAGGCTGCTCTGCACCCGGGGCCGGGCAAAGCGCAGCTCCTGGCGGGTGTCGAGCTCGCGCTGCCGGTAGCCCACGTCCTGCAGCGTGTCGGCCCCGGCGCTCAGCCGCCGGTAGCGGAAGGCGCGGTTGGGCAGCAGCAGGCTGTTGTCGGAGCGCAGCGTGGCGTAGGGGTTGAAGCGGTAAGTAGCCCCCGCCTGCGCCAGCACGGTATCACTCTGGATGCGCTGCACCGAGCCCCGCAGGTAGTCTTCGGCGCGGTTGGTGCGGTAGCCCAGGCGGCCCTGCACCGTCAGGTCGTTGTTGGGCAGAAAGCCCTGCTCGCCGGTCGCCTCGGCCACCAGGCGCTGCATCACGCGCGGCCCCAGGGTGGCGCGGGTGCCCAGCACGCGGGCCACCAGCGGCGCGGCCCCGCCCCCGGGCGCGAACAAAATGGCCGCCGCGTCGAAGCCGTAGGCCAGGCCGGCATCCTGGCGGCCGTTGCGGCGGTCGGTGGCCAGGCCGCCCAGCACCGTCAGCCGCAGCTGGCTCAGCGAGTCGCGGGGCTGGCCGGGGCGCAGGCGGCGCTGGTAGCCGGCACGAGCCAGCCACAGGCCGGTGCGGGTGTTGTTGGCCCGGCTCTGGTCGTAGTGCAGCTGCTGGCCCAGCTGCCAGTGCTGGGCCGCCCCCAGGCCGATGATGTGCGCGAGGTCGGCCCCGTAGTCTTCCCGCACGAAGGGCGGCACCCCGCGCGAGTCATAAATCCAGTCGGTGCCCACGCGGTAGCGCAGCTGCTGGCGCGGCCCCAGCCGCAGGTAGCCGCGTGCCCCACTCGTCTGCACGAAGGTGCTCACGCCTACCCGCCGCGCCCGGGCCAGCAGCAGCAGCGCCGTATCGGTCCCGGCCGGCCGCAGCCCCCGAAACACCGGCCCGAACGGCGTGGCCCCCACCAGCACCTGCGCCCGCAGCGCCGGCGCGGCCAGCGTCAGCACCAGCGCCAGCAGCAGCCACCGCGCCGGCCGGGGCAGGCACGGGCCGGCCGGGCGCGTTGGCACCGGGGTGAGGGTTCGCGCCGCAAGCCGTTGTGGGTTCACCGTAGCCGGCCCGCCGGGCCTGGTCGTCGGCGGGTTATAGCGGGAAGGTACTACCGCCGGGGCAACGGGCCGAAAAATACTTTTTCATTAGGTTAGCGGTTGGAAAACCCAGCGGAACCCCGCCGCGGTTTTGTACATTTGCTGGACATCGACCGGCTCCTATTACCTTTTGCCCGCTTTGCTATGAATAATCGCCGTTTGAATTATCTGCTCGCCGGGCTGCCGGCTGCTCTGCTGCTGCTGTGCGCCCCGGCGCAGGCCCAGAATATTCAGTGGGCGGCCAAGCTGGTCGAGGTATCGTCGCAGAAAGCCGAAGGCAAGGAGCCGTTCGCCCCCTCGCAGGTATTGGGCGCGCCCAACGCCCTGCCGCTGGGCGAAATCAGCAACAACGCCTGGATTCCGCGCAAGGAAGGAGCCAACGAGTTCATCGAGGTGAAGTTTGCCCGCTCGGTGGCGGCCCAGCAGGTCACCATCGTCGAGAACTTCAACCCCGGCTCCATCACCAAAGTCGAGTTGATTGATACCAAGGGCGAGCGGCACGAGGTGTACACCAATGCCAACCCCGGCCCCCTGCCCGAGCCCTCCCGCTCGCTCGAAATCAAGCTGCCGGCCGCCGAGTACCGCACCCTGGGCGTCAAGGTATTCATGAACACCGGCAAGGTCGAAGGCATCAACCAGCTTGACGCCATCGGCATCGCCGACGTAGCCGCGACCATGGTGAAGCAGGCCTTCGCCGGCGAGAAAGGCCCCGATGCCGTGAAGTCGAGCCAGTTCGACTCGTCGCTGGTCAACCTCGGCCCCACCGTGAACACCCGCTACGTCGACACCCACCCGGTGATTTCGCCCGACGGGCGCACCCTCTACTTCGCCCGGCAGAGCTACCCCGGCAACGTGGGCGGCGCCCGCGACCCGCAGGACATCTACGTGGCCCGGCTGCTATCGGGCAAGTCCAAAGCCTGGGGCCAGGCCCGCAACCTGGGCGAGCCCAGCAATACCCCCGAAGACCCCAACGGCCTGGCCTCGGTATCGGCCGACGGCCGCACCGCCCTGCTCATCGGCGTGTACGAAGACGGCCTGATGGAGCCCAAAGGCTTCAGCATGAGCAAGCGCACCCCCGGCGGCTGGGCCAAGCCCGTGAAAGTCGACATCGAGGACTACTACAATAAGGACCCGCTGAACATCGATGCCTACCTCTCGACTTCGGGCAAGGCCCTGCTCATGGCCGTGGAGCGCAGCGACGGCCTGGGCGGGCAGGACATCTTCGTGAGCTTCCCCAAGGACGACAACCTGCCGGGCGTGATGCACGACACCAAAAGCCAGAAGAAGTGGACCAAGCCCAAAAACCTGGGCCCCAACGTGAACACAACCGGGGTCGACTTCGCCCCCTTCCTGGCCGCCGATGAGAAAACCCTGTACTTCGCCAGCGACGGGCGCGGCGGCTACGGCAAGTCCGACATCTTCTACACCAAGCGCCTCGACGACACCTGGACCAACTGGAGCCCCCCGCGCAACCTGGGCCCGGTAGTGAACTCGCCCGACTTCGATGCCTACTACACCATCTCGGCCGCCGGCCAGGATGCCTACCTGGTGTCGTCGCGCAACGGCACGGGCGGCTCGAAGGACATCTTCCGCATCTCGCTGGCCCCCGCCTTCCAGCCCGAAGTGGTGACGCTGGTAACCGGCCGCGTGCTCGACCAGGCCACCGGCAAGCCCATCAAGGCCATTATTCACTACGAGAACCTGCTGACGGGCGAGGAAATCGGCTCGACCGAAACCGACGCCGCCACCGGCGAGTACACCATCGTGCTGCCCAGCGGCGTGCAGTACGGCTACCGCGCCGAAGCCAAAGGCTACCTGGCCGAAAGCGCCAACCTCGACGTGACGGCCAAGGACAAGTACACCGAGCAGAAGCAGGACCTGTACCTCGTGCCCTTCAACGTGGGCCAGACGGTGAAGATGAACAACATCTTCTTCCAGCAAAGCCGCTACTACCTCACCACCAGCTCCTACCCCGAGCTGCTGCGCCTCATCCGCATCATGAAGGACTACCCGACGGTGGAAATCAAGCTCGCGGGCCACACCGACAACCAAGGCGACCCGGCCCTGAACCTCAAGCTCAGCCTCGACCGCGTGAACGAGGTGAAGAAGTACCTCAGCAGCCACGGCATCAACGGCGGCCGCATCAGCACCGAGGGCTTCGGCGACACCCAGCCCATCGCCAGCAACGAGCAGGAGGACACCCGCATGAAAAACCGCCGTGTTGAATTCACCATCACAAAAAAATAACCTGGCCAGAGACCCCACGCAAAAGCCCCGACTCGTGAACCGAGCCGGGGCTTTTGCGTGGGGCAGAAAAAGTGTTACTGCCGGGCTGCCGTTTTAGGTGCAGGCGTTTTGGGCGGCGGCGTCCCGGCGGATGGGGCCGCCGTTTTCGGAGGTTGTCGACGAGCTGCTGGCGCGGCCGGAACCGATTGTAGAGGCGGAGCCGGAGCTACTTGCGCCTGCATACCGGCCGCTCTCGGGGTCGGGGCGGGCAGGGCTCTGGGCGGGCGACGGGCAAATTCGTCGAGCCGGCCATCGGAGCTTGCCACCCCGGCCATCTCCAGCAGCTCATCGTAGAATTCGGCCACCTGCACCCGGTCTTCCGGGAACACCATCAACGGGTCGAGCTGGGCCAGGCGACGGTCTATCGATTCGAGGTAGGCTTCCCGACTGGGCGCGTTACGGGTAATCTGCACGAAGTCGAACGCCGCAATAACCAACAGGCGGTTGATTGCGGGCCGGGCCTCGGCCTGGCTGGTCTGCGGCGCGTTGTTTTCGGCCACGTGCTTGGTGATTTCGATGAAGTCTTCCAACCGCGCAATCACCAACCCCGAACCCGGCCTTTGCGCAAAGCCGGGTAGCGCAAAAGCCGTAAGCAACACGCAGTAGTAAATGAGTTTCATGGGGGTTGAGTGGGCAGAAAGGAAGGCAAAAGCTGGCTATAATTGGAAATTTACCAGGGTTTGATTGCAAATATGGGGACGGCCGGGCACAATTAGCCAAAACAAATCAGCCACTGGCAGCAGCCTCCCCAGTTGGGAAACTGCTGCCAGTGGCCGGCTGAAGCGTTGCTCCCGCTGAAGGTAGGCGACTATTGGCGGTTGGCCGTGCCCTCCACGAAGGCCGTGAGGCGTCCCTCGGAGCTGCTGAGGCCCACGATATCGAGGATATCCTGGAAATACTCCGCCACCTGCTGGCGGTCCTGCACAGCCACTACCAGCGGCGTAAGCTGAGCCAAGCCGGCATCGAGGCTTTTAAAATAGTCTTCGCGGGTGGGGTTGTGCGTAGCCAGGGTCAGGAACTCGGCAGCAGCTTTCACTAATACTTTATTGAGCTGGGGACGGGTTTCGGCGGGCAGGTTGCCGCTGCGGTTGCCTACCTCTACTTCGGCCTGGGTCTGGCGCAGCAGGTTTTGGAGGCGGGCGACGGCTTTGGCCGGCACCGGCACGGGCGTTTGAGCGTGGCTGGCCAGGACCGTGAATACTAGAGCGAGAAGTAAGAAGTGACGCATGCGCTTGAAAGTTTGCTTGATGGAGAGTATGTGAATGAAGACGCAAGATAAATCAATACCGGAATAATGAAGCGGAATAACTAAATTTTATCTTTCGAAAATCAGATTTAGCTCGCCTAGTACTTGGGCCTACAGCCTCATTATCAACTACCCGACAGCAAAACGGCCGGGCGACCGAAGCCGCCCGGCCGCGCCGGAATACCCATGCTGCCCAACCCGCCGCCTAGTAGGCGCGGGCGAAGTAAACGCGACGGGCACTGGGCTGCCCCGTTACCATGCAGGTGCCAGGCTCGTCGGCCTCATTGAGGGGCAGGCAGCGCACGGTCGCCTTGGTTTCTTCCTTGATGCGCTCTTCGGTTTCGGAAGTGCCGTCGTAGTGGGCCAGCAGGAAGCCGGGGGCTTCGTCGAGCAGGCGCTTGAACTCATCGTAGCTATCGACGCGGGTGGTGTGGGCGGTGCGGAAGCTCTTGGCCCGCTCATAGATGTTGACCTGCATGTCGGCCAGCAGCTGGTCGACGCTGGCCACGATGTCGGCCAGGGGCAGGCTCATTTTCTGCTTGGTGTCGCGGCGCACCACCTCCACGGTGCCGTTGTCGAGGTCGCGCGCGCCAATGGCCAGGCGCACGGGCACGCCCTTCAGCTCCCACTCGGCAAACTTGAAACCAGGCCGCTCGGTGTCGCGGGCATCAAGCTTGACGGAGATGCCGCGCGCAATCAGGCCTTGCTGAATGGGTCGGATGCGTTCAATCAGGGCATCGAGCTCGCCGGTTTTGTAGATGGGGACGATGACCACCTGAATGGGGGCCAGCTTGGGCGGCAGCACCAGGCCCTCGTCGTCGGAGTGGGCCATGATGAGGGCGCCCATCAGGCGGGTGCTCACGCCCCAGCTGGTGCCCCACACGTGCTCGCGCACGCCTTCTTTGTTGGCAAACTGCACGTCGAAGGCTTTGGCGAAATTCTGGCCCAGGAAGTGGCTGGTGCCCGCCTGCAAAGCCTTGCCGTCCAGCATCAGCGCCTCGATGCAGTAGGTGTCTTCGGCTCCGGCAAACCGCTCGTTGGGGGTTTTCACGCCTTTCACCACGGGCAGGGCCATGTGCTCTTCGGCAAACTCGGCGTACACGTCGAGCATCTGGCGGGTTTCGGCCACGGCCTCCTCGGCGGTGGCGTGGGCGGTGTGGCCTTCCTGCCAGAGAAACTCAGCGGTGCGCAGAAACAGGCGGGTGCGCATTTCCCAGCGCACCACGTTGGCCCACTGGTTGATGAGCAGGGGCAGGTCGCGGTAGCTCTGAATCCAGTTCTTATACGTGCTCCAGATAATGGCCTCGGAGGTGGGGCGCACCACCAGCTCCTCTTCAAGCTTGGCATTGGGGTCGACGCGCAGCTTACCCGGCCGGTCGGGGTCGTTTTGGAGGCGGTAGTGCGTGACGACGGCGCATTCCTTGGCAAAGCCTTCGGCGTTTTTCTCCTCGGCTTCGAACAGGCTTTTGGGCACGAACAGCGGGAAGTAGGCGTTCTCGTGGCCGGTGCGCTTGAACATGTCGTCGAGTTGGCGCTGCATTTTCTCCCAAATGGCGTAGCCATAGGGCTTGATAACCATGCAGCCGCGCACAGCCGAGTTTTCGGCCAGGCCGGCACGCTTCACCAACTCGTTGTACCACAACGAATAATCTTCCTGACGGGTAGGCAACTTTTTGCTCATGAGAGGCATCTAAGGATTAATTGAAACAGTTGCCGAATCTGGTACAAGAATTGACTTAACCCCGGGGCACCGTTTCGGGGTCAAATTACGTTAACAAAGCCGGGACCTCCCGCGAACCATCTCTCAAGCAATAGTCCCGACGGCCTACCTGCTTTCCAGTATTTTTAGCTTAATCGGGTCTGATTAATAGGTTCTTCATCATACTTACAACCTATAGGTCGTTACTTTACTAATGTCCTTTCACCCTTACCTTTTTCAGACATGAAAAATCTTATCAATACCTGTTTACCGGTTCTGGCGCTGTTGGCGCTGGGGGGCTGCGTGGGCACGTCGGCCCTCACGTCGTCGGAAGACGATGGGGTTTACTATTCCTCCAAAGACCGCACCACGGCCGTGGTGAGCCAGGCCCCCGCGCCAGCCAGTACCCACGAAGCTGCCAACCCCGACTATAACGGCAACACCGGTAGCTCGTCAACAGTCCCGCAAAGCAGCGGCTCGACGCAGTATTACGATAACAGCTACACCTACATGCGGGGTGTGCCCGGCTACGGCTCCGGCAGCAGCTACTACGGCCCCGGTGTAAGTACCTACTCGCCTTATAGCCCCTACACTACCCTCAGCTACGCCCATTACCCGAACTACAGCTACGGATATGGCGGGGGAGGTTACGGTTACTCGCCCTACGGCTATGGCGGCTACGACCCGTTTTATAGCTCCTACTACAGCCCCTATGGCGGTTACAGCCCCTATTATGGCTACGGCTCGGGCGTGAGCATTAGCTTCGGCTATGGTTGCGGGCGGCCTTATGGATATGGCTATAGCCCCTATTCCTACGGCTACTCGCCCTATTACTACGGCGGCTCTTACTACGGCGGCTACTATGGCCGTAGCGGCTACTACGGTAACTCTTACTACGGCAGCAATTATAACGGTAACGGCTACTCTGGTAGTGAACGCCGGCCGGCCAGCAACTACCACCGGGTAGAGCGCGGCTCGGATGGCCGCTACGCAACTGGGGTTACCACCGGGGGCAGTAGCAGCGGGCCGGCTCCGGTTGGTTCGGGCCACGTTCGTAGCGAGCGGGCAATGCCGGGCACGAGCGACCAAGGTACCTCGGATGTAGGCGGTGGACGCAAGCGCCAGGCGGCGGTAAATGACAACCCTTACTCTAACCAGGCGGGGGAAAGCTACAACCAGGCCCGCCGCCTCGACGACACCGCCCAGCCCCGTACCTCGGATGCCACTCCCGGCAAATTTGCCCGCGACGATACCCGGACCCAGGACGGGGCCGCGCAATCTGCCCGCGACCAATCGCAGCCTGTAACGAATCAGCCCCAGGCTGAGAGCCCGCGCCGGCGTGAGGGATTTTTCCAGAACGGTTCGGGTGGCCAGACGGCCGAACAACCCCGCCAGCGCAATTACGACCAACCGCAGCGTAGCAATGACCAACCGCAGCGCAGCTACGACCAACCCCAGCGCAGTTACGAACAACCGCAGCGCAGCTACGACCAGCCTCAGCGCAGCTACAGCCAACCGTCATACGGCGGTGGAGGCAGCAACGGCGGCGGTAGCAACGGAGGTGGTGGCGGCGGCCGGCGGGGCCGCGACTAACGCTGACAATTCTCTGCAATTCTCTTTCCCAAGCGAGCCGGCCCGACGGCCGGCTCCTTTTTTCCATTCCCATGAAAAAACGGACTTTATGGCTTAGCCTAGCCCTCGTAGCAGGGCAGGCCGGCCACGCCTTTGCCCAAGGGCCCATCGATGCCCTGCGCTACTCTTTTCTGCAATTTGGTGGCCCGGCCCGCACGCAGGGTATTGCCGGGGCCAATGTAGCCCTCGGAGCCGATTTCGGCAACCTGAGCAGCAACCCGGCCGGGCTGGGCCTGTTTCAGAAGTCGGAACTGCATATTACGCCGGGCATCGGGCTGGGCCAGAGCGACAGCCGCATCGACGGCAGCAATTCGGCTTCGCAGAATGACACCAAGAACAGCTTCCACATTGCCAGTGTGGGAGCGGTATTTGCCAGCCGCCACCCCGATGGCGACGAGAGCGCTTGGCGCGGGGGCGCGCTGGCGCTGGGCTTCACCCGCCTGGCCGATTTCAACATGGGCACGTCCTACCAGGGCACCGTCAACAACAACCAGTCGTTCCTGAACCAGTACCAGCCGGACGCGGCCAAGCTGCGGCCCGGCACCGATTTCAGTAACCTGGATAATCAGGTTAACTCCCGTACTTATACCTCAGACTTGGGTCAGCTCTATGGCGCTTATCTGGCCAATATCCGCACCTCACGGTCAGGGCAGGATTCAGCGCTGGTGCTGCGCCGCCAGGGTAGCAACCTGGCGCAGGGGCAAACGGTACTGAGTTCGGGTTCGTTGTCGCAGTTCGATATCGGCTACGGCGGTAATTTCCGCGACCGGCTTTATATCGGCGGGGCCATTGGTTTTGTGAGCTCGAACTACACTCGGGTACGCAGCCTCACCGAGTCGGACAACGACCCGGCTACGCACTTCGAGAGCTTGAACTATCGCACCAATCTGGGCGTGAAGGGCAGCGGCCTCAATGCCCGGCTCGGGGTTATCGTGCGGGCACTGGATAACCTGCGGTTTGGCGCTTCTATTCAAACGCCGACTTTCATGCACTTCACCGAAACTTACAGCACCAGCCTGGTCGGCACCTTCAGCGCCCAGGGCACTGACCGGGTGCCTAGCGACCTGCCCGTGGGCCGGGGCACGGTAGCCACCCAGAACTATCCCGACTACGCCTACACGATTACGACGCCTTACCGGGCCAACTTCGGTATGGCGGTTACGCTGGGCAAGCACGGGTTCATCACCGGTGATGCGGAATACGTGGGCTACCAGCAGGCCCGCTTGCACAACGCGCCCAACGATGCCAACGGCTCCGACTACACGTTCGGGCCGGAAAATGCCGACATCCAAAGCCTGTACCGCGATGCCGTGAACGTGCGCGTGGGAGCCGAGGGCCGGTTCGACGTGTTCCGGGTGCGAGCCGGCGCGGCCCGCTACGGCGACCCATACAAGGCCAACACCAATGGCGAAGGCGCGCAGAACTTCTACACGCTGGGCGCGGGTATTCGGCAGGGCAACTTTTTTCTGGACGCCGCCGCCGTTTACACTACCTTCAACCAGTACTACACGCCCTACTCTCTGGCCAATGCCAGCCTGCAATCCAACATCAAAACCAACGCCACCCGCTACACCACCAGCGTGACGGCCGGCATCACCTTCTAAACTGCCCGGGCGGATATCGCCTGGTTATTACCGAAGAGGCTGCCCGGATTGCGGGCAGCCTTTTTTCGTGCTGAGGCATTGGGCAGGCTACTTCTGCACCTTCACCTGGCAGTTGATGGCGGCCGGGGAGCCGGGCAGCAAGGCGACCACGTATAGAAGCCCGGTGGCTCCATCGGCCGTGCGGAAGGCCAGCACCTCGTCTTTCGTGAGGGGGCCAGTACTCAGTGGGTCGGGCGTGAAGGGAGTGCCTTTGGTGAAAGCATCCTCAAAAGCGGCAGTAGAGGCCGCGTTGGTGAACTCGGCCACGGTGAGCGTGGTGCTGCGCAGCCGCGTGACGCGCCGCCGGGCCACCGGCCACCGGCTGGCATCGAGCAACTGGGCCTGCGCGGCCGAAGCCGGGGCTTCGAGCGACAGGCCACTGGCCCGCGACACGGCCACCAGGTCGACCAGTGTCTGGTTGGCGACCAGGCTTTGCTGACTGTTCAGCAGGGCGTAGGGCGGCAGCACGAGGCCATAGGCCAGATTGCAGTAGGTGCGGGCGCGGTCGCGGGCCGGTACGGTGGCGTGGCTCACGGGCGTAGGCACGGGCCGTAGCAGCAGCGGGAAGGAATGGTAAACCTGAGCTGAGTCGGTCCGACGCACGTTCAGGGTGAGGGCGTGGCTGGTGGCTTGCCCGGCGGCATCGGTCACGGTATAGGTCCAGGTTTCGGTGCCTGAAGTGGCGCGGGCAGCGTAGCGGTTGACGAACAGAAACTCCCCGCCCCGAAGCTGGTCGGTGGTGGGCAGGCCGCCGAGCAGGGTATCGGCGTAGGTGATGGTTTGCGAGGGCGGAGCCGTTTTGGGGTCGAAGCTGCTGAGGATGGCCGGGTAGGTAATGGGGGCCAGACCCGGCTTGTAGGTGACGGTGATGGTGAGGCGCTTGAGCAGCTGGTCGGTGCCCGAGGCGTAGGCTTTGGTGGTGAGCGTATCGGCGAAGTTGACCTTCTGGCTGCCCGAGGTGAGGCCGGTCCCGCCGATGAAATCGACCCGAACGGGGCCGTTGGTTTTGGTACAGGCCGCCAGCAGGGCCGGCACACAGAAAAGCAGGAGGCGAACACGCATAGGGCAAAGATAACCGGGACGCAACCCGCCGCGGGTCGGCGGGTCAATGTTACCTTTAACGCGGCAACTCCCCGCGTATTTCACTTCGTCTTTTTCAGCTTCATGCGTTTTCGTTTTTTTGCTTTGGCCGCGCTGCTGGCCGCCAATGGCCCGGCTCTGCTGCCGGGCCTCACCCCCACCCCGGTTCAGGCCCAGCAGAAGCAGGCCATTACCCTCGAAGACATTTGGGCCAAGCCCACGTTCCGGGCGGCCAGCGTGCCGGGCTTCGACTGGATGAATGATGGACGCTACTACGCCGCGCTGGAAAACGGCAGCCTGGTGCAGCACGAAGTGACAACCGGCAAGGCCCTGCAAACCTTGGCATCGGCTGCCGAGTTGACGCTGTCTGGCACTGATAAGCCGGTGGCCGTGGACGGCTACTCCTTCAATGCTGACGAGCAGAAAATCCTGTTCACCACCGGCACCGAGCCCATTTACCGCCACAGCAGCCGCGCCAGCTACTACGTGTTCGACCGTGCCACCAAGAAGTTGGCCCCGCTCAGTGGTGGCGGCAAGCAGGGCTACGCCACGTTTTCGCCCGACGGCAAGCGCGTGGCCTTCGTGCGCGACAACAACCTGTTCGTGACTGACCTAGCCACGATGGCAGAAACGGCCGTGACCAGCAACGGCGCGAAAAACAACCTTATCAACGGCTCGACGGATTGGGTGTATGAGGAGGAATTCGGCTTCGCGCAGGGCTTTTTCTGGTCGCCCGACAGTCGGCAAATTGCCTTCTACACCTTCGATGAAAGCCAGGTGCCAGAGTACGACATGCAGCAGTGGGGCGGCCTCTACCCCACTGAATACCGCTTCAAGTACCCCAAGGCCGGCGAGAAAAACTCGGTAGTGAGCGTGAGCAGCTACGAGGTGGCCAGTGCCCGCACCACCAAGATGGACGTGGGCCCGGTGGCCGACCAGTACATCCCGCGCGTGATGTGGACGCAAGTGCCCAACACGTTGAGCATTCAGCGCCTGAACCGCCTGCAGAACAAGCTGGAGATTCTGCACGGCGACGCCGCAACCGGCCAGACCCGCGTGGTACTAACGGACATCAACCCCGCTTACGTCGAAATCAACGACGATTTGAAGTACCTGGCCGGGGGCAAGCAGTTCATTTTCACGAGCGAGAAGGACGGCTACCAGCACCTCTACCTGCACGATATGAGCGGCAAGCAGCTGCGCCAGCTCACCAAGGGCAACTGGGAAATTTCGGCCATCAATGGCTTCGACTCCAAGTCGGGCTACGTGTATTTCAGCAGCACCCAGGGCTCGGCCCTGCAGCGCCACCTGTACCGCGTGAAGCTGAAGGGCGGGGCGGCCCAGCGCATCAGCGAGGCCGGCAACGGCACCGACGTGGTGAACATGAGCCCCGACACCCGCTACTTTCTCAATACGCACTCGGCGGCCGGCGTGCCCGCCGTGGTGAGCCTGCGCGAGGGCAGCACCGGCAAGCTGGTGAAAACCCTGGAAGACAACGCCAAGCTGCGCGAAACCCTGGCGCAGTACGACCTGGGCAAGCCCGAGTTCTTCACCTTCAAAACCAGCGAAGGCGTGGAGCTGAACGCCTACATGATTAAGCCCGCCAGCTTTGACCCAGCTAAGAAATACCCCGTGCTGATGCACGTGTATGGCGGCCCCAGCTTCGGCAGCAGCAGCTCGCAAACGGTGCTCGACAACTACGGCGGCAGCAACTACCTGTGGCACCAGATGCTCACCCAGAAGGGCTACATCGTGGTTTCGGTGGAAAACCGGGGCACTTCGGGCCGGGGCTCGGCTTTCCGGAAGGCTACCTACGCCAACTTGGGCAAGCTCGAAACAATCGACCAGGGCGAGGGAGCCAAGTACCTGGCCACGCTGCCTTATGTCGACAAGGCGCGCATCGGCATCTGGGGCTGGAGCTACGGCGGCTACATGACCTCGCTGGCCATGACCAAAAACCCCGACCTGTTCAAGATGGGCATTGCCGTGGCGCCGGTCACGAACTGGCGCTACTACGACACGGTGTACACCGAGCGCTACTTGAAAACGCCCCAGGAAAACCCCGCCGGCTACGATGACAACTCGCCCGTGCAGTTTGCCCAGAACCTGCGCGGCAAGTTCCTGCTCGTGCACGGCACCGGCGACGACAACGTGCATTTCCAGAACTCCATTGCCTTCGTCGATGCCCTCATCAAGGCCAACAAAGACTACCAGACGCTGTACTACCCCAACCGCAACCACGGCATTTTTGGCGGCACCACCCGCCTGCATCTTTACCGGCAGATGACGAATTTTGTGACCGAGAATTTGTAGTATGTGTCTTGCTGAACGCAGTGAAGCATCCCGTCCCGTGAGAACGATTTATTCAGCGGTGATAGGATGCTTCACTGCGTTCAGCATAGCAGATACTTCTTCGCCCCGCCAGCCCGGTTCAACCCTTGAATGCGACGGTTCGGCAACCTTTATTTCGGCTAGGACGCGGCCGGAGCCAGCTTTGAGGCATGAAAACACTCCTCGCCTCCCTCTCGCTGCTGTTGCTGCTCCTCCCCGGCCCGGCCTCCCACGCCCAAGCGGCCAACCCGGCCTTGGGCCTGCCCACCATTACCACCTCCGACGGCGTGCGGCTGTACGTGCGGGTAGCGGGCCAGGGCCTGCCCTGCCTGTTCGTGCACGGCGGCCCCGGCGCGGGCAGCCAGGTGCAGGAAACGCTGGCCGGCCCCCTGCTGGAGCAGCAGTTCCGCATGGTGTACCTCGACCAGCGCGGTAGTGGCCGCTCGGCCAGCGCGCCGGCCGGGGCTTACGGCCTGCCCCGGCTGGTGCAGGACCTGGAGGAGCTGCGCCAGCAGCTGCACGTGGAAAAATGGGTGCTCATGGCCCACTCTTTCGGCGGCCTGATTGCCACGGCCTACGCCCGGCAGTATCCGCAGCACGTGCTGGGCTTGGTGCTCACGAACAGCATCCTGAACCTGCCCGCTTCAATGGAAAGCATGGCCACCCACGGCTACGCGCTGCTGCCCGCCGCCACCCGCCCGGCCCTCGACCCCACCGCGCCTTTGCCCCAGCGCTTCGGCATGGTGATGGCCCTACTCAACCAGCAGCACCTGATGAACCGGCTCATGTACAGCTCCGATTCGACGGCGGCCCGCGTGACACGGGCGCAGCGCGGTCAAACAGCCAGCCACGACTTCGCGGCCTCACTCTATCAGCCCGGCGTTATCGATGGCTACCTTGAAGATTTCAGCGTCGCCACGCCTGGCCTCGCGATGCCCGTGCTGGTACTTGCCGGCCAGCAGGACGACGTAACTGGGCCGCAGCACCAGGGCTTCCATTTCCCGCACCAGCGCGTGCTCGCGTTGCCCGGTAAGCACCACGTGCTGCTCGAAACTCAGCCGGAAGTGCAAGCCGCCCTCATTGCCTTCCGCAAAACGCTGCGCTAGAAACTGAAGCAGCCTTGGAATCAACCGATATACGGCCACAAGGCCCGCACTATGCGGGGCTTCCCGAACATGTCGTTGATAACCGCCGCCTCTACAAAGCCTTGGGCGATGAACAGCGCGGCCGTTTCCGCGCCCAGCGCCTCGTTTATTTCGAGGTAGGCCACGCCACCGGCCGCCAGCAGCTGCACGCCGATTTCAGCCAGTCGGCGGTAGAAGATTAGCGGGTCGTGGTCGGGCACAAACAGGGCGGTGCCCGGCTCCCAGGCCAGCACGTTGGCGCGCATCTGCGCCCGCTCGCTGTCGCGCACGTAGGGCGGGTTGCTCACCAGCACGTCGAGCGTGCCGGGGGCCAGGCCGGCCGGCATCGCCTGCAAAATATCGACCTGCTGAAACTGCACGGCCGGGGCCCAGACGGCCGCGTTGCGGCGGGCTACGGTCAGGGCCCCGGCCGAAATGTCCACGGCCAGCACCTTGGCTCCAGGCAGGGCGCGGGCCAGCGCCAGCGCCAGGCAGCCCGAGCCGGTGCCCACGTCGAGCACGCGGCGGCCGGGCAGGCCGGCCTGCTCGCGCTCGATAAGCTGCACCAGCTCCTCGGTTTCGGGACGCGGAATGAGGGTGGCGGGGGTTACTTCCAGCGCCATGCCGGCGAAGTGGGCGGTGCCCAGCACGTACTGCACGGGCTCGTGGGCCAGCAGGCGCGCTTGCAGGGCGGGCACCTGGGCCAGCACGTCGGGCATTACTTCGTCGCGCGCGGCCATGAGAAACAGCAGGCCCTCCAGCCGCGTCAGGTGCTGGAACACGAGGGCAGCGACGGCGACGGCTTCGCGCTCGCCATAGACGGGTGTGAGGGCGGCGGCGAGGGCAGCGGTGGCATCGCGGAGGGTCATCAGAACAAAGGTAGGCCGGGGGCGTAGCTACCGCGTCAGCCCTACCTTCGCCCCATGAAACCAGTCGATGTGAACCCAGTCGATGTAACGCCCAACGACGCGCTGTTCATGCGCCGTGCCCTCGATTTGGCGCAGCTTGGCACCGGCTACGCCCGGCCCAACCCGCTGGTGGGCTGTGTGGTGGTGCACCAGGGCCGCATCATCGGCGAGGGCTGGCACCGGCAGTACGGTGGCCCTCACGCCGAAGTGAATGCCCTGGCCGCCGTCGAAAACCAGGCGCTGCTACGCGAAAGCCGCGTGTACGTGACCCTGGAGCCCTGCGCTCACCACGGCAAGACCCCGCCCTGCGCCGACCTGCTCATCGAAAAAGGGGTGCCCGAAGTCGTCATCTGCAACGACGACCCCTTCCTGCTGGTAGCCGGCCGAGGCATCGACAAACTGCGCGCTGCTGGCGTGCGCGTCGAAACTGGGCTGCTGGCCGAAGAGGGCCGTTGGCTGAACCGTCGCTTCTTTACCTTCCACGAAAAAAAACGGCCCTACCTCGTATTGAAGTGGGCCGAAACTGCCGACGGCTTCCTGGCCGGGCGCTACTTCCAGACCGTACAAATCAGCGGCCCGCAGGCCCGGCTGCTTACGCATAAGTGGCGGGCTGAGGAATCGGGCATTCTGGTGGGCACCCGCACGGCCCTGCACGACAACCCCCGCCTGAATGTGCGCGACTGGCCCGGCCCCCAGCCCACCCGCATCGTCATCGTCAATAACCTGAGCCTGCCACCCACCCACCACCTGCTCGACGGCTCGCAACCCACCCGCCTCTACACCTACCGCCAGCCCCATCACACCCCCAACCTTGACCTGGTGATGCTCTCCGAGGCCGACGACCTGCTCCCGCAGGTGCTGGCCGATTTGTATGCGCAGAACATCCAGTCGGTGCTGGTGGAAGGCGGCCCCACGGTGCTCAACGCCCTGCTCACGGCCGGGCTGTGGGACGAAATCCGCGTGTTTCGCAGCCCCATGCGGCTGGGCCAGGGCATCGCGGCCCCGCGCCTGGGCCACACCGGCCGCCGCTCGGTCGAAAACGTTGGCCCCGACGAGCTGTTGTGGTACGTGAACGATAAGTAGCCTCGACGCTGCAAGTCGCGCGCGTGCCCCTTTCGCCTTTACTCATTACCACCCACCCCATTCCTCATTCTCTTCGCGGACTCGCAGAGTCCGCGCTACAAGTTCGCGCTACAGCCATGTCTGAATCCCTAACCCTCGATACCACCCTCACCAAAGCCGAGCAGTACCGCCAGCTCCTGCCCCAAATCGAAGCCCTCACCACCGGCGAGCCCGACCTCGTGGCTAACCTCGCGAACACCGCCGCCGCCCTGCGTCAGGCCTTCGGTTTTTTCTGGGTGGGCTTTTACCTCGTGCAGGGCGACGAGCTGGTCCTCGGTCCCTTCCAGGGCCCGATTGCCTGCACGCGCATTCGTCACGGCAAGGGCGTGTGCGGGGCCAGCTGGGCGCAGGCCCGAACCCTGCTCGTGCCCGACGTGGAAGCCTTTCCCGGGCACATCGCGTGCAGCTCCGATTCAAAGTCAGAAATCGTGGTACCTATTCTAAAAAACGGCCAAGTAGTGGCGGTGCTCGATGTCGACAGCGACCAGCTCAACGACTTCGACCACGACGACCTAACGGCACTTGAGCAACTGATGCAACTGACGGCGCAGTGGTTTTAACAGCATTGCCAGCAGCATTAGTCCGCTTGAATGGATTACAAACAAAAGGCCGCCTGAATGAGGCGGCCTTTTGTTTGTAATCCTGCTTTCGAGTAATCAAGCCAATCGGCGGCTAAGACACTTTCAACTGGCAAATCACCGTGGTGCCGCCCTTCACTTTCTGGCCCAGCTCCACTTTCACCTCGGTGTCCATCGGTACGAACACGTCGACGCGCGAGCCGAACTTGATGAAGCCGAACTCCTCGCCCTGGGTTACTTCGTCGCCCTCGTTCACGTACCACACAATGCGGCGGGCCATGGCTCCGGCAATCTGCCGGAACAGCACCAGCGGGCCGGCATCGGACTCGACCACCACCGTGGTGCGCTCGTTCTGCGAACTGCTTTTAGGGTGCCAGGCCACCAGGTAGTTGCCGGGGTGGTACTTGAAATATTTCACGATGCCCGAAATCGGGTTGCGTGTGACGTGCACGTTGATGGGCGACATGAAGATGCTGATTTGCTTGCGCTCATCATCAAAATACTCGGGTTCGAACACGTTCTCAATCACCACCACCTTGCCGTCGGCCGGAGCCAGCAGCAGGTCTTCGTGAGTGAACATGTGCCGGAACGGGCTGCGGAAAAACTGCAGAATCAGCAGGAAGACGATGACCGTAGCTCCGGCAAACAGCCGGTTCACCAGCACCTGGCCCCGGTTGAACTGAAACATCAGCAGGTTGAGGGCCAGCAGAATCAGCAGCGTAACGAACAGGATGCGGCGGCCTTCTTTGTGAATCTTCATAATCCGGAGTTGAAACGGCCTGCACGAAGCCGCTTCGGGTAAACAATTGGTCTTAAACGGGCCGCGCAAACCGCTCGATGGCCGCGCCAGAGGGCGAAGCTAGCGCAAAGGTCCGCAACGAACAGTAAAAAGGCACGGGCCAACCAGCCCGTGCCTTTTGCTTTATACGTGCGAAACCGGCTTAGAAGCCACCGCGGTACTTGTAGGTCTGCGCTACTTTGTCGATGGCCACCACGTAGGCCGCGATGCGCATCGGAATCTTATACTTCTGGCTGGTCTGGTACACTTTCTCGAAGGCGTCGGACATGATGCGGTCGGCGCGCTCGGTCACCATTTCCAGGGTCCACTTGAAGCCCTGCTTGTTCTGAACCCACTCGAAGTACGACACCGTGACGCCGCCCGAGTTAGCCAGAATATCCGGCACCACCATGATGCCCTTCTCGTTGATAATCGGGTCGGCCGAGGCCGAAGTGGGGCCGTTGGCACCTTCTACAATCAGCTTGGCTTTGATAAAATGGGCATTGTGCTCGGTGATGACGTCTTCCACGGCAGCGGGCACCAACACGTCCACGTCGGAAGTCAGCAGGTCGTCGGGGTTCATCGGCGTGGCGCCGGCGAAGCCTTCGAGGCGGCCGTTGTGGGCATTTTTGTAGGTGATGGCCTCGTCGATGTTGATGCCGTCCTCGTTCCAGTACGCGCCCGAGATGTCGGACACGGCCTTGATTTTCACACCCTGCTGGTGCAGCAGCACGGCGGCCCACGAGCCTACGTTGCCAAAGCCCTGAATAGCGGCCGACACGTCGGTCGGCTTCAGGTTCAGCTTTTTAAGGGCGGCCAGGGCCGACACCATCACGCCGCGGCCGGTGGCCTCGGTGCGGCCCAGCGAGCCGCCCATTACCAGGGGCTTGCCCGTTACCACAGCCGGCGAGGTCATGCCGTTGGTTTTCGAAAATTCGTCCATCAGCCACGCCATTTCGCGGGGACCGGTGCCCATGTCGGGCGCCGGGATGTCGCGGTCGGGGCCGAAAATATCTTTCAGGGCCAGGGTGTAGCCGCGGGTCATGCGCTCAATTTCGCCGGCGCTCATCGTGGTGGGGTCGCAGATGATGCCGCCCTTGGCCCCGCCGTAGGGAATATCAACCACGGCGCACTTCCAGGTCATCCAGGCCGCCAGGGCCTTCACCTCGTCGAGGTGCACATTCTTGTCGTAGCGGATGCCGCCTTTGCTCGGACCCAGAATGGTATTATGAATCACGCGGTAGCCTTCGAAAACGCGGATTTTACCGTTGTCCATCGTCACCGGGATGTGCACGATTACCTGCTTATCGGGGGCTTTGAGCACGTTGTAGGTTTCGTCGTCGAGACCGAGGATTTCGGCGGCGATGTTGAAACGCGACATCATCGACTCCAGCGGGTTTTCGCGGTCTACTTTCGGGGCCGGTTCTTTGTACACGGTGTGGGCTGCCATAAGAGGTTGAAAGAGGGTTGGGTGGGACTTGGACACGGTTTAGGGCCGTAAAGGTATTGGTTTTGCCTCGAAGGCGGCCCATCCTGTCATTGCGAGCGCAACGAAGTGCAGCGCGGCAATCCTTCCTCTCCGTGCGACCAGCTTGATAATGTGAGAAGCTCGGATACCGCACAGTATCGGGGCTTCTAGGTTAAATTTTTCACGTCTCCGGGTTCTCTGTTTCAAGAGGAAGGATTGCCGCGCTGCACTTCGTTGCGCTCGCAATGACGAACGCCCCGCGTCTTTCCCGCGCCTACCCCGCCAGCAACTGCAGCAGCGCCAGCACCGGCAGCACCAGCAGAAACGCGTCGAACCTATCGAGCAGGCCGCCGTGGCCGGGCAGGAAGGTGCCCGAGTCCTTCACCCCCACGCTGCGCTTGAGCATGGACTCGGCCAGGTCGCCCAGCGGGGCGAACACCGCCACCACGCCGGCCGCCACCAGCCGGTGCGCCAGCGGCACATCGGGCAGAAAGTAGCCCATGGCCCAGCCAATCACCAGCGTGAGCAGGAAGCCGCCGGCCCAACCCTCCCAGGTTTTGCCGGGCGAGATGCTGGGGGCCATTTTGCGCTTGCCGAAGCTTTTGCCGGCTATGTACGCGCCGATGTCGGAAGCCCAGATGAGGAAAAGCAGGGCAACGATGCGGCGGTAATCGTAGCCCTCGGGGCCGAACCCGATGCTATTCATAAAGGACATTGGTAGCGTGACATAGAGCAAACCGGAGATAGTTGCGCCGATATTGGCGAAGGGCTGTCCTTGGTCAGGCCATCGCACTACTTCCTGCAACAGCAGCAAAACCAACAATACACCGGCGCCAACCAACCAGAAAGTAGCCTTTGTAGCGTCAGAGAGAATGGCCAACCAGGCCCCGGCCGGCTGGGCTGGCACAGCCTGCGGCATAGCTGATAGCTGGGGATAAATGGTTTCGCTCTCGGGCCAGCCAAATAGTTTGGCGTAATAGCCATACCCAACAATGAACACATGTATAAATCCGAAGGCCAGCAACCCCGTCGCAATCCCAATCCATGCGGCCGGCTTATACCCGCCCGCCCGCATAATCCGGTAGAACTCTTTCAACATCACGGCCTGCACGCCGGCGAAGAACAGCCCGAACGTCCAAGGGCTGAACCAAACGCAGCTGAGCAGCATGGCGGCGCCGATGAGGCCGTAGATGATGCGCAGGCGCAGGTTGCTGGGGCCGTCAGCGGGAGCGGCAGTTGCTTCGGGAGTCGTCGGAGGCGTAAAGGCGGGCAAGTGGGGCGGGCTGTGGAGCCGCGTATGTACGGCTCGGCGTGGCGAATGTGGTTTACTCTGGAACGGTTACGGCCATTGCGCCGCGACGTTCGCCGGGGCGGCGTAACCGGGCCTCATTCCACCGTCTGGCGCACGCCGTCGCTGCCAATGGTGAGCATCTGGGTGGGTGGGGTGGGGGCCGTCAGGCGCTGGTGCAGCAGATAGAGCAGGCCGGCCGAGAGCAGGGCCGACGGCACCACCAGCGACAGCGGCAGGGCAGTATTGGAATCGGGGTCGAAATCCCAACCGAAGAGGCCACGCTGGGTGGCGTAAAGCAGCAGCAGCTGAAACGCGTTCTGGGTGAAGTGCGCCGCCATGCTCACCAAAATGTTGCCGCTCCAGAGGTAGAGGTAGCCCAGCACCAGCCCCAGCACGAAGCGCGGCACAAACCCAAAAAACTGCATGTGGATGGCCGAGAAAATGGCCGCCCCCAGCCACACGCCCACCTGCGGCGAAAACCAGCGCACCAGGTTCTGCTGAATAACGCCGCGAAACACCAGCTCCTCGGCCACGGCCGGCACCAGCGCGATGACCACCACGCCCACGGCCAGACGCGAGGCCGAGTTGAATTGGGTGAGGAACTTGGTGAGCACGGCGGCCCGGTCTTCGCTGCCGCGCGCCCATACCTCGAAGCCGTGCAGGAAGCCCGGGAAATGGGCCCCGGCATTCCAGGCAATAATAATCGACATCAACGGCAGAATAACGATGATGAGCGCGGCCGCCGCCAGCAGCCACCAGCCCGCCCCCAGCCGGCGCGGGCTGAAGTAGTCGGCCCAGCGGTAGCCCAGGGCCGAGGCCAGGGCCAGCGCTCCACCGCCCAGGGCCACGCCCAGGGCCACGCCCTGAATCATCATCAGCACGCCCCAGCCCTGGGGCGAGGTGGTGGGTTGCTGCATCACGCTCAGCAGTTGCCCCATGCTCAGGCCGAAGCCGCCCATGCCCCAGGCAAATATCACGGCATAGGCCACGCAGAAGCCCAACACCATGAAGCCCAGCAGCAGCAGAATCTGGAGGGCGGGGTGCAGCGTGCGGGGCAGGAAACCTTTCATAGGGGGGCGCAAGTTGGGAAGGGCGTAAATTTACCGGAGTTTTTAACTTGAGCTGGTATAAATACATACTCGCCCGTCATGCTGAGCGAAGCGCAGCGGAGTCGAAGCATCTCGCGTGCAATAGTAATCTCATTATTAGCAGCGATGTCCAGTGCAACGGTGCGAGCGAGATGCTTCGACTCCGCTGCGCTTCGCTCAGCATGACGTTCCATATTTCCCCAATATCCTCCGTGGTCAACATCGGTCCCAACATCCAGCTTCCCGACTTTCCGCTCCTGCTCGCGCCCATGGAGGACGTGAGCGACCCGCCCTTTCGCGCCGTGTGCAAGGCCAACGGGGCCGACTTGATGTACACCGAGTTCATCTCGTCGGAGGGCCTGATTCGGGCGGCCGCCAAGAGCCGCAAGAAGCTCGACATCTTCGACTACGAGCGGCCCATCGGTATTCAGCTCTTCGGCTCGGATATCGAGACGATGGGCGAGTGCGCGGCCATCAGCACCGAGGCCGGACCCGATTTGATTGACATCAACTACGGCTGCCCGGTGAAGCAAGTGGCCTGCCGGGGCGCGGGCGCGGCCCTGCTCCAGGACATCCCCAAGATGGTGGCCATGACGGCCTCGGTGATAAAGCATACCCACCTGCCCGTGACCGTGAAAACCCGCCTGGGCTGGGATGAAGGCACCAAAAACGTAGAGGAAGTGGCCGAGCGCCTGCAAGACATCGGCATTGCCGCCCTCACCGTGCACGGCCGCACCCGCGCCCAGCTCTACAAGGGCGAGGCCGACTGGCGCCTCATCGCCAGCATCAAAAACAATCCGCGCATCAAAATCCCCATCTTCGGCAACGGCGATATCGACTCGCCCCAGAAGGCCGTGGAATATAAAAACCGCTACGGCGTGGATGGCGTGATGATTGGCCGGGCCAGCATCGGCTACCCCTGGATTTTCCGGGAGGTGAAGCACTTCGTGGCCACCGGCGAGCTGCTCGCGCCGCCCACCCTGGAAGAGCGCGTGGCCGCCTGCCAGATGCACTTCGACCGCAGCATCGAGTGGAAAGGGCCGAAAGTGGGCATCTTCGAGATGCGCCGCCACTACGCCCACTACTTCCGCGGCCTCGAAGGCGCGAAAGCCTGGCGCACTAGTCTGGTAAACGCCGACACGCCCGCCGACGTGCTGGCGATTCTGGCCGAGATTGCCGTGAGCGACGCAGTGCTGGTGGGGTAGGACGCAGCCTTTGCTGCGTCGCGCGGTTCGCCCGGCGCGGGGCGATTAGTTATTTACTGTCTGCTCGCCTGGAGTGGGCCCGCGACGCAGTAAAGGCTGCGTCCTACTTATTGCTTCATGATTCCGATTTACGAGAAGAAAACCCGCATAAAAATTCTGGTGGCGGTGCTGGCGCTGCTCATCGGGGCGGCCACCATCATCTACACTAACTGGCTGGTGCAGCGCGTGTCGGAGCGCGAGCAGCAGCAGATTCAGCTCTACGCCAAAGCCCAGGAGTACATCATTAACGCCGAATCGGAGTCCAGCACGTTTGTGGTGAACGAGATTGTGAATGCGAATGCCACCATTCCAGTCATTCTCAGCAGCGACGGCACCGATGTTATCGCGGCCAAAAATGTGCTCATGCCCGCGCACCTGCCCGCGGCCGACTCGGTGGCCCTGCTCCAGCGCGAGCTGCTTCTGATGAAGCAGCAGCACCCGCCCATCGTGGCGAAATTCGGGGCCGGGCAGGTGAACTACATTTTCTACCGCGACTCGCAGCTGCTGCGGCAGCTGCGCACCTACCCGCTGGTGCAACTGGTGGTGATTGGCTGCCTGGCCGTGATTGCCTATTTCGCGTTCAGCTCGTCGCGCCGGGCCGAGCAAAACCGCGTGTGGGTGGGCCTGGCCAAGGAAACCGCCCACCAGCTGGGCACGCCGCTCAGCAGCCTGGTGGGCTGGCAGAACTACCTGCGCGATTCCGACCGCTTCAAAAACGAGCCCATTGTTGACGAATTAGGCAAGGACATCCGGCGGCTCGAAATCATCACCGAGCGGTTCAGCAACATCGGCTCGGTGCCGGTGCTCAAGGACGAAAACCTGTACCTGACCACCCGCAACGCCATCGAATACCTGCAGAGCCGGGTGTCGAAAAAGGTGAAATTCACCATCGAGAGCGACCTGCCAATGGACACGCCGGCCCGCATCAACGTGCCCCTGTTCGACTGGGTCATCGAGAACATCTGCAAAAAC
>JANXMN010000348.1 GCA_025354605.1 Hymenobacter sp.
GTCCTCGCCGCCAAAGCCACCGGCGAGCCCACCGCCACCCTCGAAGCTGACATCGATGCCCTCGTGGCCGCCCGCTACGGCCTCACCCCCGCCGAAGCGGCCCAGCTATAGGGCGCGGGAGTTGCCCCCAAACAAAAAACCGCCCCGCGCTACTCAGCGCGGGGCGGCCTCCTTTCCTCCCTACTCCCCCCGAATCCGGATAGCGGCCGGGCGGGGGCGAGCGGGGGCCTCAAAACTCTACTTCACCCCCCAGTGCCCTTCGCCGTCGGCCCCTTCCAGCACCACCAGCAGGTAGGGCGCGTCGGGGTCCGGCCCCAGCTTGGCGTAGGTATCAAGGTGTACCTCGGTGCGGTTTTTCACCAGCACGCCCTGGCCGGGCGCGGGCGGGGCCGTGGCAGTGGCCGCCGTGTAGTAGCGCAGCACCCGGCCCCGGCCCGAGCGGTTGGTCAGAATGGGGTCCGTGAGGCCGGCCGCGGCCCGGTCCAGGGCCAGGGCCACCGCGCCGGGCGCTACCGTGCCCCCGAAGCGGGGCCGCCGCCGCCCCGCCGTGCGGATAATGCGCCGGGCCTTGTCGTAGCCCTTCACCGCCTGTTCCTGCGCCAGCTTCTGGGCCCGCACCAGCGGGTCGAGCTGCTTTTCGAACACCAGGTCGGCCTCGGCAAACAGGTCTACCAGCGATTCCGTGGCCCCGGCCGTGCCAATTTGAATCTGCCGGGTGGCTCCCTGCGTGTCGGTCAGCAGCTTGATGTCGGCTTGCAGCGTCGTCAGCACCGTCTCGTCGTAGCCCGATTCGGCCAAATCCTTCGCCGCTAGCGTGCCCACGCCGTCGGCAATCGTCGTCAGGTAGCGCAGCAGGTCGGCATCCTTGTCGTGCAGGTGCGTGCCCACGGGCGTTTTCACGCTAGCCAGCAGCGTGGCATCCGGGCTCAGGGCCACAATGAGCTGGCGCAGCACCTCGGCTTTCGCCGCCGCCTCGGCCTTCACCTCCTCGCGGCTGCGCGTGGTCCCGGTCGTGGGCGTGCCCTGGTGGCGGGCGGCCTCCCCGATGCGGTTCACCACGTCGGTCAGGACCTTGGCCCCCGCCCCAATGCGTTTAATCGCCGCGAGCGAAGCGCCCCCCTCGGCCAGGTACAGGCCCACGGCTTGCAGCATGGTCAGTTTATTCTGTTGGTAGGTATCCATATGAAATGAAATGAAGCGTGCTTGTGGAAAAAATGAAACGAAGAACCTCGCCGCCGCTATCGGCGCGCCTAAGCTACGCTTTTCCCGCCTTTCTGCTAATATAGAAATGTTACATCCCGACTCCCCCACCGCAGCCGCCCCCGTTCCCGCCGGCTGCCCCCTGTGGCGTGGAGATGAAACCCCGTAGCGTAGAGATGCTTCCCGTTCCCGCCGGCCGCCCTCCCGTGGTGTGGAGATGCTTCCCGTAGCGTGGAGATGACGCCCATGGCGTAGAGACGGCTCCCGTAGCGTGGAGATGCTCCCCCGTAGCGTGGAGATGGCTCCCGTAGCGTGGAGATGCTTCCCGTAGCGTGGAGTTGGCTCCCGCGCCTGTGGAGATGCTTCCCGTAGCCGGCGAGCCCGCCCCCAATCGTCCGGCTCCCCCCTTTCCTGTTCATTCCGCGCAGCAAGCGGCGTAGGGGGCCGGGGGGGGGTGAGGCGCCCGCCCGCGCAACAAAAAAGCCCCGCCGGCACTGCCAGCGGAGCTTTCCCAAACGAACCTAACCACCTACCGCCGACGGCCAAACAGGCGCAGCAGAAACAGGAACAGGTTAATGAAATCCAGGTACAGCGTGAGCGCGCCCAGAATCGAGGCCTTCTCACTCACTTCCTCGCCCTCCGTGATGCCCAGTAGCGCCAGCTGCTTTAGCTTCTGCGTGTCGTAGGCCGTGAGAGCCACGAACAGCAGCACGCCGATGAAGGAGATGCCGGTTTCCAACAGGGAGTTGTGCATGAACATATTCACCACCATGGCCAGCACCAGGCCGATAAGCGCCATGCTCAGCAGCTTGCCCCAGCCCGAAAGGTCGGCCTTGGTGAAGTAGCCGAACAGGCTCATTACCCCGAAGGTGCCGCCCGCCACGAAGAACGTCGAGGCAATCGACGACGACGTGTAGGCCAGGAATATGCAGCTCAGCGTGACGCCATTAAGCACCGCGTAGCCGATAAAGGCCCCCTGCACCTGCCCCCGGCCCCAGGTAAATATCCGCGACGAAAGAAAGCCCACCAGCACCAGCTCGGCAATGATGAGGCCCATGAACAGGAAGGGCGTGCCGAAGATAAACTTCATGAAAACCGGCGACGAAGAGGCAAACAGGGCGATGCCGCCCGTCAGCCCCAGGCCCGCCGTCATCCAGCCGTACACCTTGGCGAAAAACTGGGCCTGTACTTCCGCCAGCTCTTCGGGGCTGATTTGTATCGTGCGCGGCTCCCGCTCGGGCTGCCCCAGCGGCATTAATTGATTGTCATCCATAACAGCAGAAAGGATTTGGGTGAATGTGAAACAACAAGGCGAAGCTACAACGCCGCGCCGGGTTCAGACAGGCAAACACCCAACTGCGAAAAAGATTCTATCCCCCGCCCTCTTCCACCATAGGTTGCGAAAGCCCGCCTAATGCCCCGGCGGCAAAGCCGCCGCCGGTGGGGCCGGCTGTTATCTTCGCCCGATGCCCCGCTTCTCCCTCCTCCTGCTCACGCTGACCCTGCTGGCCTGCTCCCAGCAAACCACCGAAACGGCCGCCGCCGGCCGGCCCACCGCCTCCCCGGCCGCCGCGCCCGCCCCCTTCCCCGAAACCTTCGAGGCCGGCAGCAAGGGCAGCTACACCGAAGCCGACGAGCCCCTGGCCACCGGCCCCTGGCACTTCCAGGATGCCCTCATCGGCAGCGCCCCGCAGGACCACGCCCACGGCGAGCGGGCAGCCCGCCTGCGCAACCTCGGCCGCCTGGGCATGCGCTTCGACGTGCAGGCCGGCGTGCGCCGCATCACCATCGCGGCCGCCGCCTACGGCACCGATGGCCCCAGCACCTGGGAGCTGTGGCTGAGCCGCGACGGCGGCCGCAGCTACGCCCGCACCGGCCAGCCCGTCGTCACGAGCGGCCCGGTTCTGGTGGCGCACGTGTTCGCGGGCGTGGCCAACGAGCCCATCCGCCTGGAAATCCGCAAAACCAGCGGGCCGAAAAACCGGCTCGATATTGATGACATCGTGCTCGAAACGGCTGGCGGCCCCGCTGTAGCCACGGGCGCGCCAGCAGTTAGCGGCGGCGTCACAGGAGGCTATTTTGAAAACCGGAATAACGCTCAGGTCCCAAGTCCCCAAGTCCCTAAGCCCCCAAGTCCCCAAACCGGCACCGGGCAGGCCCAGGACCCCAACGACGCCAACCTGGCCCTGGGCAACCCCAGCGGCGCAACCTCCGACCCCGCCAACAATGGCAACTACCTGCTGGTGCACCCCGAGTTCGCGATGAGCTACAGCGCCCCGCGCGGCATCCCGAACTGGGTGAGCTGGCATATCGATAAAGCCGACATCGGCCAGGCCCCGCGCCAGAACAACTTCCGCCCCGATGCGGCCCTGCCCCGGCAGTTCTACCAGGTGACGCCCGCCAGCTACGCCCGCTCGGGCTTCGACAAGGGCCACAACTGCCCCAGCGGCGACCGCACCGCTACCCTCGACGCCAATTCCAACACCTTCCTGATGACCAACATGGTGCCCCAGGCCCCGCACAACAACCAGCAAACCTGGGCCCACCTCGAAGAGTACGGCCGCTCGCAGGTGCAGCGCGGCCAGGAAATCTACGTCATCATGGGCAGCTACGGGCGCGGCGGCACCGGCAAAAACGGCTTCCTCGAAACCATCGACCAGGGCCGCGTCACGGTGCCGGCCCGCATCTGGAAAGTCATGGTCATCCTGCCCGACGGCCTCAACGACCAGCAGCGCCTGGCCACCGACCCGGCCGTGCGCGTACTGGCCATCGACACGCCCAACGACGACAACACCGTGAATCCCGATTGGCGGCAGTACCTGACTTCGGTGGATAAAATCGAAGCCGCCACCGGCCTCGATTTATTAAGCGCCCTGCCCCGCGACGCCCAGGCCCGCCTGCAACGGCTGGTCGACAGCGGCCGGGCCGAGTAGCGCGATAGCCGGAGCGCGGCGAGTCCGCACGGCTGAACGATGACTGAACAACTTCCCCTCCGCGCGGACCCGCCGCGTCCCCGCTCCCGCTCATGCACGTCCTCATCCGCTACCTTATTGCCCTGGTCTGGCTCAGCAACGGCCTGCTGTGCAAAGTGCTGCACCTCGTGCCACGGCATGAGGCCATCGTGGCCCGCATTCTGGGGCCGGCGCACGCGGGCGTGCTCACCCGGCTCATCGGGCTGGGCGAAATCGGCCTGGCGGCTTGGGTGGCCAGTGGCCGGGCCCCGCGCTGGTGCGCCGCCGCCCAAATCACCCTCATCCTGAGCATGAACACGCTCGAAGCCCTGCTGGCGCCCGACCTGCTGCTGTGGGGCCGCGCCAATGCCGTATTTGCGGCCCTGTTCTGCATCTTCATCTACTACCATAGCCGCCCGCCCCACCGGCTCGCAGCCCCCTGATTCCGGCCTATGCTGTCCTGGCTAAAAACGCACCCTTTTCCGGTCGAAGCCCATTTCGAGCATTCGCTGGTGCTCACCTTCGCCGTGCCCCGGGCCGAGCTGGCCGCCCGGCTCCCCGCCCCGCTGGTGCCCGATTCGTTCGATGACGAGTGGGGTTTCATCGCGGTGGCCCTGGTGCAGACGCGCCAGCTGCGGCCCAAAGGTTTCCCGGCCTGGCTGGGGCAGGATTTTTTCCTGCTCGGCTACCGGGCTTTCGTGCGCTACCCCACCCCTGCGGGCAAGCGCCTGCGCGGCCTCTACATCCTGCGCTCCGAAACCGATAAAAAGCGGATGAGCCTGCTGGGCAACCTCTTCACCCACTACCGCTACCACACCGTCGATATCGGGCAGCGGCTGCTGCCCGGCGGGGGCCGTCGCATCGAATCGCGCCGGGGCAATTTTCACGTCGAGCTGGCCGCGCCGGCCGGGGCGGTGGCGCTGCCGCTACAGTCGCCGTTTGCCAGCTGGGCCGAGGCCCGCCGCTTTGCCGGCCCCCTGCCCTTCACGTTTTCGGTCGATGCTGCCAAGGTGCTGATTGTGGAAGGCGTGCGCGAGCACTGGCAGCCGCAGCCGGTGGCCGTGGCTAGCTACCGCGTCGGCTTTTTCGAGCAGCTGGGCTTCAGCCAGCTGCGGCTCGCCAATGCCTTTGCCGTCCGCGACATTCCCTATTCCTGGAAAAAAGGCCGCACCGAAACATGGCAACCGTGAGAGCTCCCCTGCAAGGCCTTTGGAACGTGGTGCGCTTCAACTGGCCCATGTACGCCGGGGCCGGCGCGGCCGGCAGCGTTCTGGCCGCCCTGGGGCTGGCCGGCCCCGCCGCGCTGCGCCCTTACGCGCTGGGCCTGCTGGCGCTGGCGCTGCTGCCGATGCTCGGCTCCCTGCTGGCTACGGCCTACGTCTACGACTTCGCCGGCCTCTACCGTTTCGGCTGGCTGCCGGCCGCGCTGCCGCCCACCGCGCGGGTCCTCACCCTCAGCGCGGGCTTCGATGAGGTCAGCGCGCCGCTGGCGGCCCGCTACGGGCCGGGCCGGGTACAGGCGGCCGACTTCTACCACCCGGCCCGGCACACCGAAGCGTCCATTGGCCGCGCCCGGCGCGCCTACCCACCCTTCCCCGGCACCCTCATCGTCGATACCCGGGCCGCGCTGCCGCTAGCCGCCGGCTCGGTGCAGCTGGCCGTAGCGTTTCTGGCCGCTCACGAAATCCGCGACGCGGCCGAGCGGGCGGCCTTTTTCCGGGAGCTGGCGCGGGTGCTGGCCCCGCACGGGCAGCTGCTGGTGACCGAACACCTGCGCGACCCGGCCAATTTCCTGGCTTATTCGCTGGGATTTCTGCATTTCCATTCGCGCCAGACCTGGCTGCGCACTTTCGCGGCTGCCGGCCTGCGCGTCGAGCACGAGGTGGCAAATTCGCCCCTCATCACCACTTTTTTTCTACTCCGGGATGATACTGCAGCTTAGGATTATCGGCTTTTTCCTGGTGCTGCTGGCACTGTCGCACGCGGGCTTCTTCCACTACTTCGGGTGGCGGCGCGAGTTCGCCTTAGTCAGCCTCATCAACCGGCAGATGATGTACGTGCACACGTTTTTCGTTGCCCTCACCGTGCTGCTTATCGGCCTACTCTGCCTCAGCTCGGCCGTCGAGCTGGTGGGCACGCCGCTGGGCCACCGCGTAGCACTGGGCATCGGGGTATTTTGGCTGGCGCGGCTGCTCATCCAGTTTTTCGGCTACTCGCCCGAACTCTGGCGCGGCCAGCGCTTCGAAACGACCGTGCACGTTGTATTTGCGGGTTGCTGGGGCTACTTGAGCGCGGTTTTTCTGCTAGTGGGGCTGGGCTGATTCCGGCAAAGGCAACCTGAAATCAGCCCTGCCACCGGCCCGCCAGAAACCGCCGCACCTCGCAGACATGCTTATCTCGATATTCGGCCTTGGTGAGCTGATAGAATCTTTTCTGGTTAGCCTTAGCAGGTCAGTTTTCGCACCTGACCGGTTAGCAGCAATCCGCTTAAATCAGGCAGTATTTCAC
>JANXMN010000352.1 GCA_025354605.1 Hymenobacter sp.
GCTGGCCGCTGCCCTGGCCCAGGCCGCCGACCCCCACGACCCCGCCCGCGCCGTGGACCATGCCCGCTGGCTGCGGGGCTGGCTGGCCGCCCGCGCCGCGCCCCTGGCGGTTGCCGACGCCACGCACTGCCACCGCCTGCGCGCCCAGGCCGCCGGGCTGCTGGCCGAAGCCGCCGCCCTGGGCGAATCTCTGGAACCGCCCGCCGGTTGAGTAGCCCATCAGGGCAATGCCCGGCGGGCTGCATACGACCACGCCTCCGGGCGGATGGGCACCGGCGTTGCAACGCGGCGGCTGGCTACGAGAGAAAAATAATTATACACCTTGCGAAGTAGGGTGCGACCCCGCACCCTACCTGGCGACGAGTATAGTTGCTTGCACAATAAGAATTGGCAGCGCTGCGTTAGGGGAGGGTAAGCAAACTTTTTACAAACCATTTAACCCCTTTTTTGCCATGAACCCCGATTATTCCTTCCTCACCACCTGGGCCGAGTGCGACGCCGCCAAGACCGACGTTGAATTCGAGCTGAAAACGTTCAACTACCGCGACACCGGCCTCGAAATCAGCGACGAGCGGACCAGCCGCAGCCACGCCAGCGGCGTAGCCGCCCTCGCCAAAAAAGACGGCGAAATCCTCACGGCCCAGGGGCAGGCCGCCGTAGCCGGCCTCACGGCCCAGCAGGTGCAGGATGCCAACGATAAAGTCGAGCTGCTCCAGGCCCAGCGCAAGCAAATCGTGAAAGCCAACCGCGTCAGCGCCGGCACTGCCCGCTTCCTGGCCACCGTGGATGCCGCTCAGGTGCAGGGCCAGGTCGACGTGCTCACGGCCGCGCTGGCCGGCATCGCCACCCGGCGCGCCCAGCTCACGAGCTAGCCCAGGCGGGTGGTTGTTTCAGCAAAAGCCTTCCGTGCAGCGCATGGAGGGCTTTTTTGCGCCAGGCAACCAACGTAGATTTCCGGGTGCCGTACGGAAACCGAGGTGGGGTGCGGGGGCGTGCCCGGTAGGGTTTGCCCCGGCACCCGGCACCCTGCGGCATACGCACCTAAAAACCGCCGTGAGTATTTACAAGTATTTGGGCAGGAGTACCCCCCCAACAGCCCGTTGTTTCGCCTGACTACCTAGCGCGGATTTCCGGTTGGTTTTCAATTTCCCGGCCGATAGTGAGCTGCCCCGGCTGCTGCGGAGCGGCGGTAGCGGCGGTGTGGAGCCGTGCTCTAGGCTTCGTCTACCAGTTCCGACAAGCCCAGCCCGGTGAGCACGCGCGACTTGACGGTGAGCGCACCGATGAGCCGCGTAATGGGCAGGGGCCAGCTGCGAATCAGCGTGGGAATGGCCAGAATGCCGGCCTCCTCGGCCCGGTCGGGGTCGAGCTGAATGTCCACGACTTCGAGGGTGTAGTTGTCGCGCAGCTGCTCGTGGCAGATGGCGTTCAGCCGGCTGATGGTTTCGCTGGAAACCGGACCCCGGCCGTTGATATAGAGCTGAAGGTTGAGCTTGCTCATGAAATAAAGTGGGCTGGCTCGGGGCCGGCGTGGTAAAAATAAAGCGGGATGGCGCGGCTAGGTGCGCAGTGGAATGCCGGTGAGGATGCCGCTGATGCCGGTAAAGGGCTCGCCAATGTTGATGCCCTTGTCGTCGATGGTGAAGCCGCGAATAGACGAGTCATGTTTCGAGCCGCGCATTTTCAGCACCGAAAGGCTGCGCTGCATTTCGCCGGCTACTTCCACGTAGCGCAGCAGGATGATGGTGTCGGTGAGGGGTGAGATGTTGCCTTCGGTGTCGGAAGTGCCGCCCGAGAGCAGCGTGGTCGTGACCGTGAACATGCCCGTGATTTCCTGGTGCTTCAAAAATGAAGCCAGGGCGATAATAAACTCGCGGAAAGCCTTGTCGGTGCTGTTGCGCGAGAGGGCCGACAGGCTGTCGATGGCAATGCGGTCGGGCCGGAATTCGCGCACGATGGCCAGGATGTTGAGGTAATGGTCTTCCAGCGACGACACCTCCGGGTAGAGGCACACCACTTTCAAGTTGCCATCTTCTTCGAGCTTGGCGAAGTCTTGCCCCCAGCCGCTGGCGTTGCGAAACAGTTGCTCGCGGCTTTCCTCAAAGGCCAGCAGCAGGCAGCGCTCGTTTTTCTCGCGCACCCCGTCGATGAAGTTGGCCACGAGCAGCGTTTTGCCCGCCCCGATGGAGCCCGACACCAGGATGATGGAGTCGCGGTAGAAGCCCCCGCCGCACATCTCGTCGAGCCGTGCCACGCCCGACGTGGCCCGCACGCCCGACGAACGGTACTTCAAATCCATGGCCGAGAGCGGGATGATGACGATGGCCTGCTCGGGGTGAATGGTGTACAGGTTTTCGCCCTTCTCGTGGGGGCTGCCCCGAAATTTCAAAATTTCGATGGTGCGCCGCCGCTTCTCGTCGCTCAGCACGTTGCGCAGCACGATGACGTTGTCGGTCAGGAACTCTTCCACGCCCAGGCGCGACACCTTGCCGTACTCTTCGCTGCGCTCGGTCGTGATGATGGACGTGGTATCGAGTTGGCCCAGCACCCGCGTTATTTTGAAGAGCTCGTGGCGCACGGTGTTCATTTCCTGAAACCGCGTGAACACGCTGCCGATGGAGTCGAGCACCACGCGCCGGGCGCTGCATTTGGCGATGGCCCGCTCCAGCCGCACCCGGAAGGCGCTCAGGTCGTAGTCGCCCACGGTCAGGGTTTCGTCGTCCTTCTGCGAGGCATCCACAAACACCCACTGGCCTTCCTTTTCCCAGGCGTCGATGTCCCAGTTCAGGGTGCGCAGGTTGATGCGGATGTCCTCCACTTGCTCTTCGAAGGTGACGAACACGCCCGCTTGGCCAAACTGCTGGATGCCCATGGCCAGAAACTGCGCCCCCAGCAGGGTTTTGCCGCAGCCCGAGCTGCCCGCCAGCAGGGTGGTGCGGCCGTAGGGCAGGCCGCCCGCCGAAATGTGGTCGAACGCGGCAATGCCGGTCGCTAGTTTTCGAATACTCATGAGCACACGCCGAAGCGTCAATGGAAGTGGTGAAGGCCGTCGGAAGGGTCCCGTTGCTACGGGCCGGGCAAGGCAAAGTAAGGCAAGGCCGGAAGCACAGGCCCACAAGATAGCGCGGCAGGCCCGCCAATTATTTTGCCGGCCCGCCGCGCCAAGCGGCAAGGTACGGCTTTAAAAGCCGCTGAAATTTAGAAACAGGATTGCCGGGGAATAACCGGCCGGCGGCGGCGGCCCACCCACGGCGGCCCGACAACCAGATTTGCCGCGCTACTTCGCCGCCTCGCCGCCATCGGGCCTGAGCGTGCGGCCCAGCCAGTCGAAGAACACGCGCTGCCAGCGCATGTTTGTGGCGTTGACTAATTTTTTGCTTAAAACTACTGGCTAATACGTAACCGGTCGTGCTGAAAAACGGCAAAGCGGCCGGGTAGTTCGGCGGCGTGCTGTTCCAGAATCAGGCGCACGACGGTTGCCCGTTCAGGACCAGTGGCCTCTTCCAGGCGCAGCAGCAAAATGCCGTGGTGGGGCCGGTGCTCCTTAAAAACCAGGTCGCCGAAATCCTTGTCCATCGTGATGACGATGGCCGTGTGCTGGCGCGCCAAAGCCAGTACCTCCACGTCGGGCAGGTGCGGGGTCCACGTCCCGCACGGCCACCGTGGCATAGCCCATTTCCCGCAGCAGACGCTCCAGGCTGGTGCCCACGCCGGCACCGACTACAAACCGCACTGCCTACGCGCTGAGCCGGTACACCCGCTGCTCGCCCACTGCATCGGCGGCATACAGCAGCACACTTTGAAAATCCTCCGGTTCCAGTTCCGGGTACTCCCGCATCAGTTCGTCTTGGGTCTGACCGGCGGCTAGTGCCTGCAAAATCTGCTGCACCGAAATCCGCAGCATCCGGATAGTCGGTTTACCGAGCAGAATGTTGGCATCGACGGTAATGCGGGCGAGAAGAGCATCAGCAGCTTGCATAAAGGAAAGATACACCAAAGGCCCGCTTTGCGAACAAAGCGGGCCTTTGGTTGCCGGTATATCGGCTACCTCGCCGCCTTGCCGCCGTCGGGCTTGAGGGTGCGGCCCAGCCAGTCGAAGAACACGCGCTGCCAGAGAATGGCGTTTTGCGGCTTCAGCACCCAGTGCCCTTCGTTGGGCAGGTACAGGAAGCGGCTGGGGATGCCGCGCAGCTGCGCCGTGCCGAAGGCTTCCATGGCCTGGCCCTCGGGCACCCGGAAGTCCTTGCCGCCGGTGATGACCAGGATGGGCGTGTCCCAGTTTTTGGCGAACAGCTGGGGGTTGAATTCCTGGTAGGACTTGCTGGGCGTGGCATCCCAGGGCGCGCCGCCCATGTCGTGCTTGGCGAAGAACATTTCTTCGGTGCTGGGGTACCAGCTGGTGAGGTTGTAGAGGCCGTCGTGGGCAATAAAGGTTTTGAAGCGGCCCTCGTGGTGGCCGGCGATGTAGTACACCGCGAAGCCGCCGTAGCTGGCGCCCACGCAGCCGCGCCGGTCCTTGTCCACAAACGGCTCCTTGCTGATGGCATCAATCGCCGAGAAATAGTCCCGGATGGCTTGTCCGCCCCAGTCGCCCGAAATGGCGTCGTTCCACTCGCGGCCGAAGCCAGGCAGGCCGCGCCGGTTGGGCGCTACCACGATGTAGCCGTTGGCCGCCATCAGCTGGAAGTTCCAGCGGTAGCTCTGGCTCTGGGTGATGGGCGACTGCGGCCCGCCCTGGCAATACAGCAGCGTGGGGTACTTCTTGGCCGGGTCGAAGTCGGGCGGGTAAATCACGTATACCTGCATTTGCTTGCCGTCGGTGGTGGTGACGCGGCGGTCCTCCACCTTGCCCAATTGGATGCCCGTCAGTTCCTGCTGGTTGATAGTGGTGAGCGGGGTTTCGCGGCCAGATTTTAAGTTCTTGCCGGTTTTTAAGTCCAACCGCACAATGTCGGCGAAGGCAGATAGCGTAGTTCGGTTGGCAACAGCTTGGTCCTTGCCCACCAGTTCAAACGCATTGTAATTCTGTGCCCCGGTGGTAAGCTGGCGGATGACGCCTCCGCTGCTTGATACGACAAATAATTGCTCGGTGCCTGCAACCACAGCTAAAAAATAAATGGTCTTGCCATCGGCGCTCCAGCGCACGTTGCCCGCGCTCAGCTCCGAGCCCTTGGTGATGTCTTCACGCTTCTTGCTGGCGAAATCGTACACCACGATGCCGTTGCGGTCTGATTCGAAGCCGGGCGTGGCCATGCTCAGCCAGGCTACCTGCCGGCCGTCGGGCGAGAAGGCGGGCTCGGTGTCGTAGCCGCCCAGGCCCTCGCTCAGGTTCGTGGTTTTCTGGTCGTGGATGTCGTAGAGGTAGATATCCGAGTTGGTGCTCTCGGCCTCGGCCTTGCCGGTGAGCTTGCGGCTGGTGTAGGCAATGCGGTAGCCGTCGGGCGAAAAGGCCAGCTGCTCGCTGCCGCCGTCGGGCATCAGCGGCGAGTCGAATTTCTCGCCGGGCATCAGGTCCTTGCCGTAGCCCTCGGGCTTGCCGTCGGCGGTCAGCGGCTGGAAGAACACGTGGCTGGCGAGGTGGTCGTCCCACACGTTCCAGTGGCGGTAGTTCAGGTCGTCGATGATTTTGGCGTCGGCCTTGGGCAGGTCCGGAAACAGGTCGAGCGTGGTCGGGCCCGACTTCACGTCCTGGGTGTAGAGAATAAAATTGGCCTTTGGCGCGTATTTCAAATTGCTCAGGCCCTGGTCGGGAAACTCACTGAGCTTGGCCTTGCCGGTGCCATCGGCACTCATCACGTAGAGCTGGTCGGTGCCGCTTTCGCCCGAAATAAACGTGAGCTTGCCGTCGGGCCGCCAGTTCAGGGTGTTTTCTGAGCCGGGCGTTTCGGTGAGGCGCTTGGGAGCCCCGCCAGCCACGGGCACGGTCCAGATGTCGGCGTTGCCCTTGTTGTCGGCCAGGCTGTACCTGGTCACGGTGTAGGCCACGGTGCGGCCATCGGGCGACACGGCCATTTCGCCCAGCCGGCCCAGCTGCCAGAGCTTTTCGGGGGTGAGCACGGACGGAGCGGGATTTTGGGCGGCCGCCGCGAGTGGGAGCAGGGCCAGCGCGCTAAGAAAAAGCTTGTTCATGGCCGAAAAATACGCGCCGCTAACCCAAGCCCGGCCAGAGGCGGTGGTTATAATATAGTGTTTGCAATATCTATTCGGTAAGTTGCTGCAATTGCGGCTGGTAAAGCTGATGGTCCGCAAGCCCTGATTTCCCGGGCGGAGCGGCCAAAAAAAAGCTTCCCCAATCGATTGCGGGAAGCTCTTCTTTTGCGGGATGACAGCCACCTGTCCGCGCTAAGAGGCGTCAGGAAGCTCATTTACGGCCGCGAAGCCGCCAGGTTGAGCTACGCCCGAATGTTGCTGCCTGCTTAGCCTGCGCCGGGCGCAGCACGCGCCCTACGCAACGGCGCCTACCTTCGGGCCGGTTTCACCTTCTGCCTTCATCACCCATGCGCCACGTTGCCGATATTCCCCATCCCGCCGTTAAAATAACCCTGCTGGCCTGGAATGGCAAGTTTCTGCTGAAGCTGGAGCAGGGCAACCTGGAGCAGACCTACAAAGTAGCCGAGCTCGACCTGCTCACTGGTGCCGATGCTGAAGTGCGCGAGCTGCTCGATGACGAGTTTCTGGCCGCCGCCATTGCCCGTTTCCAGGCCATGCGCGCCGATTTGCAGGCCGCCCTCGACCGCCACGAGCTGCGCTAGGAGGGAAGGGGTGGCAGGTTATTTTGAGCATGACGTTCTATGGCCCGCCTGTTCAGCACGACGTGCTCGGGGTGTTTTTCAAATCACCAAACTGCTTCTGCCAAACCCACCGCACCGCGCTCCCAATGCGGTTGCGCAGATAATTGCCCATATCCCACGGCGGCTTCGCTTAATTTGCGGGAGCAATGGCTTCAGCCGTTGCCCTGCTATCTATGAAGAACGTCTGCTTCTTGCTGCTCTCCGTGTTTCTGCTGCTGGCCCGCCCGGCCACCGCCCAGCTCTACGACGTGCGCCCCGGCGACGTGAGCTACAACAAAAGCCCCCGCCCTGCCTTCAAGGTACAGGTCGATGGCTCGGCCTCCGACGTGCGCGATTTCTTCCAGAAGTGGATGAAGAGCAGCTACAATGTTAAATTCAAAACCGGCGGCGTGCTCGGCCTGATGAAAAGCGACGTGCTCACGGCCCACCAGACCCCAGCCAGCAGTATCTCGGGCAAGCTCGTCGACCTCTACGCCACGGTCACCGCCCCATCCGACTCGGTAACGGAAGTGGCCGTGTTCGGCGGCTTCGACGACAACACCTTCTTCTCGGCCGACAAAACCGCCAACGAGTACACCGCCCTGCGCGGCATCGTGCAGAACTTTGCCGGGGCCGCCCGCCTCAACGCCTACCGCACCATGGTAGCCGAAGCCGAGAAGAAGCTTAAAACGGCCGAAAGGGAAAAGGAGCGCCTCGAAAAAGAGCGGATTTCGCTGCAAACCAACACCGTCACCAACCTCAAGCGCATTGAGGAGCTAAAAAAGAGAAACCTCGACAATCTCACGCAGGCGCGCGCCGACTCGGTCACGCTCATCAGTACGACCCTATTGCTGGAGCAGCAGCGCCAGCGCCTGCAGCGCCGCCGCGACCGCCTCTCGGCCCTCGACCGCAAGAACTAGCGCCGCTCCCGCCCGTATCCGCCCACATGGAAAACCCTTCGTCGCCCCTCGAAACCCTGCGCCAGCTCAAGGAAATGCTCGATTCCGGTGCGCTTACGCCCATCGAGTTCGAGGCCCTGAAGCAGCGGCTGGTGTTCGCGCCGGCTCCCGCTGCGCCTGGCAATTCGGCCGCTCCCCCGCCGCCCGCGTCGGTGGTGCCGCTCTTGCCGCCGATAGCTCCCGCGGCGGCGGCAACGGTCGATGCTGCGGCTACATCGCTGCCGCCAGTCTTTCCGGACTCCAGTACGCCGCTCGTCGATGCACCGCTAACTATCCCGGAACACCATCAGGGCTGGACTGAGCCGGTATCCGGGTCCGCGCCCGACTTTCGGGTGCTGCCTGGGGCCTCCCCCGACTCTTCGCAACCTGCCTTTGAGGCCGGGCGTACTGACGAGGAAACCCATTCCTTCGCCGATAAGGATGACCAATTCGAACCCACGCCCGAACGCAACTCGTCGCTGGGCCTGATTCTGGCTATTGGGGCCGTGCTGGTATTTCTGGCCGTGGTGGCCTACCTGGGCTTCAACCGCCCGCCCTCCGAGCACCTCAGCAGCACCAGCCAGACGGCGGCCGACTCCCTGAATACCCCCATCGAAACCGGCCCCCAGGTTGCCCCGCTGCCCGCCCCCGCCGCCCAGCCCGAAACCGTGCGCATCGCGCCGGCGCACCCGGCTCCGGCCCTGCCATCGCCGGCTGAAATGGCCAGACAGGCTGCTGCCATCCGCGATTCGGCCAACCATATAATTCCGCCGCCGGCTGATTCCGCTGTCCATCAGTAGCCACCTGTCGCGCCCGGGCTGCCAGTAGCCTGGAATACGGTTACTTCTGCTTGAGCACTTAAAGCCAAGGAAGTAAAGCCCGAAACAGTGAAAAGCCCCGTGCCTGCTGAGAGGTACGGGGCTTTTTTGATGCCGTGGAAACGTGTTTACAGCCTGGCGAAGGCGGGTTCGTTCGCTTCCGGTTCTTCAGCTGGCCGCACTTCTTCTACTTTTTGAATTTTTACGCCCTTCTGGAAAATATCGAACTTCTCACTCACGTGCGTCAGCACGTCCATGCAGTGGCGGTGGCGCCGGTTCATGGTATCGTGCACCGTGTATATGCCGTCGAGCGCGGGCGAGATGCCGCGCACCCGCACTCGGTCGCCGTAGGCAAACCGGCCGCCCCAGGGCTTCAGCAAATCGCGCGACAGGGCCATCCAGCGCTTTTTGCTTCCGAAGCTAGATTTAATGAGTGAGTTGTCGGCCGTGATGAACGGCTCGTTGTCGGTCTGGCCGGCCACTGCCTGGTAGGCGGTGGCCGTCACGGTGTAGGTGGCGCTGCGGGCCACCAAGGCGGGCGCGCGGCGGGTGCGGCGGGTATGCACGCGGGTCTGGGTACGCGGGGCCAGGAAGGCGCTTAGGCCCGCGGTGCGCGAAGTGGCTGGTGCCGTATGGAATAGTGGCGCGGCTAGTGCAGCAGCGGCTAATGCAAAGTCTAAGAGTAGTCGTGCATTATTCATTGAAATAGGGTTCGTTCGAGCGCTATTGAGCCCAGCGCGATGGGTACGGTCCCGCCATTTCAGACGAGACAGAAATGCATAAACGCTTAGCCAGTCAATTTAGTTTTTGTCTAATTAAATTATCCAATCCTAAATTGGCTTGCTACCCGGGTTAGTGATGATATAGGCGAAATGTCATATTCAGCAGATGCTGCAGCCCGGCTGTCTGGGCGGCTCAGTTGGTCGTCGCTGAACCGCCCGGCCAACGCTGGCGCTGGTCAGCCGTAAGCCCGACTGTGGCAAGCCCGCTATTTTTATAATAACTTGACGCGGCAAGCCGAGGTGCTTTGTTGCGCCGGCCTATTGCCAAATTGTTGGTCGTCAGAAAAATTTGCGTACCCGGGTGTAGGTTTTTACCTGAATAAGAGGCCGCTTACCTTTACGCCGCCAAACTCAAGCTGAATTCCCATGGACGCTTATTCCTACATTGCCAACGCCGACGCGGCGGCCATCGAAACTCTCTACCAGGCCTACCGCCAGAACCCGGAGTCAGTCGATTATGGCTGGCAGAAGTTTTTCGAAGGATTTGATTTCTCGCAGCAGTTTCCGGAAGGCGCGCCGGTAGTGCCCGGTGCCGCGCCCGCCGCCAATGGGTCACCCGCTTTCAACGGCGCTGCCGTGGCTGCCCCACCAGCTGCTGCCCGCCCCGGCACGGCACCGCAGGCCGACGACTACGGCGTGCTGAACACATCGGCCTCGACGAACAATGCCCCCGAAAGCCTAAGCAGCGGCGAAGTGCCCTCCGATAAGGAAACGGCCGTACGCAACCTTATCCATGCCTTCCGCAGCCGGGGCCACCTGCGCGCCAAAACCAACCCCGTGCGCGAGCGCAAGGACCGCAAGCCCCGCCTTGACCTGCCCGACTTCGGCCTGAGCGAAGCTGATTTGGATACTGTATTCAAAAACGGGGAGGTGTTGGGTCTCGGCGGCCAGGCCACGTTGCGCGACATCGTGGCGGCGCTCGAAAAGATTTACACCGGCCCCATTGGCTTCGAGTACATGTACATCCGCGACCCGCAGGTGCTCGACTGGTTCCGCGAAAAGGTGGAGCGCGACTCGCTGGCCTTCAACCCCGGCGTGGAGTACAAGAAGCGCATTCTGAAGAAGCTGAACGAAGCCGTGGTGTTTGAGAACTTCTTGCACACCAAGTTTCTGGGGCAGAAGCGCTTTTCGCTGGAGGGCGGCGAAACCACCATTCCAGCCCTCGATGCCATCATTGGCAAAGGGGCTGAGCTGGGCGTGAAAGAGGTGATGATTGGCATGGCCCACCGCGGCCGCCTGAACGTGCTGGCCAACATCATGGGCAAAACGTACGAGCAGATTTTCTCGGAGTTTGAGGGTACGGCCGTGCCCGACCTGACCATGGGCGATGGCGATGTGAAGTACCACATGGGCTACTCCTCGGAAGTGGAAGCCAGCGGTGGCCAGAAAGTGAACCTGAAACTGGCCCCCAATCCCTCGCACCTGGAAGCGGTGAACCCGGTGGTGGAAGGCTTCGTGCGGGCCAAAATTGAGCACCAGTACGGCGGCGACTACCACCAGATTCTGCCCATCCTCATTCACGGCGACGCGGCCCTGGCCGGCCAGGGCATCGGCTACG
>JANXMN010000367.1 GCA_025354605.1 Hymenobacter sp.
GGAGGCCGGCGGGCCACCGGGGTGTTACTCAATGGCCGCCAGCGTGTCGTACACGGCGTCGATGTGCTGGTTTACGACCTCCAGCGGCAGGCCCGACAGGGCCAGGTAGGCCGCGTGGTAGCGCCGCACGCTGAAGCCGGGCCGCCGGGCCAGGCGGGCTTTCATCTCCTCGATGCGCTGGGCACCCACCTTGTAGCTCAGGCACTGGCCCGGCCAAGCCGTGACGCGGTTTATTTCGCGCTCGGCGATGTCGTCCTGGCCCGGCACGTTGGCCTGCCACCAGGCCCGGGCCTGCGCGTGGGTCCAGCCCCGGTCGTGGATGCCCACGTCGAGCACTACCCGGGCCGAGCGCACCAGGTCCCACTCCCACTTGCCCAGCTCGGCTTCGGGCTGCTGCCAGAGGCCCAGCTCACGGCCCAGGTATTCCACGTAGCAGCCCCAGCCCTCGGCATTGCCCGAGTAGAAGGTGAGGGCACTCAACGGCGAGTAGGCCCGGCTGCGGGCCTGAATGACCGTCTGGTAGTGGTGGCCGGGGATACCCTCGTGCTCAAAAATCCACTCCAGGGCGCGGGTGCTGTGGCGGCCGGTGGCGAAGTTGAAGTCGTAGCGCCCCTCGCGGTAGATGCCGGGCGGCATGGCCGCCGTGGCCCCGGCCCAGGTCTGAATGCGCAGCGGCGGCACCAGCGTATCGGCAAACAGGGCCGGCAGGTGCGCGCGGATGCGCCGCTCGATGCCCCGGTAGCGGGCCACAATCCGGGCCGTGTCAGTCAGCACGAACTTATCCGAGGCCAGGTAGCGGTAGAAGCCGGCGCTGTCGGCCCCGTAGCCCATCTGCCGGCGCAGGCGGCGGATTTCGCCCCGCACCCGCGCCACCTGCTGCTGCCCAAAGGCAAACAGCGCGTCGGCGCTGAGGTCGGTGCTGGTGTACTGGCGGGCGTAGAAGGCGTACCAGGCGTGGTGGTTGGGCAGGCCGGCCAGGCCGGTGGCGGGCACGGGGGTGCCGGCGCGGCGCACGGCCGTTTCGAGCACCACGCGGCGCAGGTTGTGGGCAGCTTCGTAGGCGAGGTGGTCGTAGGTAATCTGCTCGGCCAGGCTGAGGGTCCGGTGCGGCAGGGCGGCCAGCCGGCGCTGCATGCCCAGAAAGAAGTCGGACTGCCGCCGCAGGGTTTCGGCCGGGGGCAGCTGGCGCAGGTTGGCCTGGTAGTCGAATTGCAGCTCGGGAATGCGCAGCTGCTGATAGCCGGCCAGGTAGTCGGCGGCCAGCGCGCTCACCGTCTGGGCGCGGGCCCGGCCCGGCAGCAGGGCAGCAAAAAGGGTGAGCCAGCAGAGAAAGGAACGGAGCATAAGGCCGGGACTAAGGTGAGTGACGGACAAGGACGGTAGCCCCGCCGCAATAACTGCATCCCGGCCCCTACCGCCACTCGCGGAGCAGCGCCAGCCCCGCCGGCCACGGCCCGTAGCCGCTGGCGGTATTGAGGTGGCCCGCGTCGCCGGCATCAATTAATTCGCTGCCCCAGGCTTCGGCAAATTGCCGGGCGCGGGCGGGGCTCACCCACTCATCATTCCGGCTGAACACCACTTTGCTCGGAAACGGCAGCCGGGCCAGTGGCATGGGGGCAAAGCCGGTGGTGGGGAAGGCCGCGTAGTGCGCGGTTTCCACGTCGCTGGGTGCCACCAGCAGCGCCCCCTTGACGCGCTGCCCGAAGCGCCCGGCCCAGTGCGCAATGGTGGCACAGCCCAGGCTGTGGCCCACCAGCACTACCCGGCCCAGGTTCTGGCCAGCCAGGGCCTGCCCCACGGTGGCTACCCAGTCGGTGCGGTCGGGTGCATCCCATTCCCGCTGCTGAATTCGTGTGAACGAGGGGTCCTGCTGTTCGAGCCAGGTTTGCCAATGGTCGGGGCCGGAGCTGCCCAGGCCGGGAACAATGAAGACGCGGGTGGTTTCTTGCATCCTCAAAAGTAGCTGGCCTTTATTCCGGCTCACCTTTTCCGCTCATGAAGATTCTCTCCGCCGCCCAAATCCGCCAACTCGACCACACCACCCTGCAGGAGCAGCGCCTGCTCTCCGTCGAGCTGATGGAGCGCGCCGCCACCGCTTTCGTTCGCTGGTTTTCGGGCTGCTACAGTCCCGCCGAGGCCGGCGAAATCCTGGTGCTCTGCGGCCCCGGCAACAACGGCGGCGACGGCCTGGCCGCCGCCCGCCTGTTGCGCCAGGCCGGCTACGCCATGCGCCTGGCCCTGCTGCCGGCCGCCAAATCCACCGCCGACTGGCAGCACAACCGCCAGCGCCTGCCCAAAGCCGTGCCCGCCGCCGAGGTAGCGGCCGGCCAGCTCCCGGCCATCGCCCCCGGCACGCTGGTCATTGATGCCCTGTTCGGCACCGGCTGCAACCGCCCCCTCGTGGGCCTGGCCGCCGACCTGGTGCAGCACCTCAATGCGGCGCAGGCCCGCGTCATCGCCCTCGACCTGCCCAGCGGCCTCTTCGCCAATGCCCCGCAGCCCGCCGGCAGCCCAGTGGTGCGGGCCGCCCAAACCATCGGCTTCGGCCTGCCCAAGCTGGCGTTTTTCCTGCCCCAGAATGCCGCCTACGTGGGCGAGTGGCGCATCGAAGACATCAGCCTGAGCGAAGCCTTCATTGCCGCCACCGCCACGCCCTGGCACTACACCGATGCCGCCGCCGTAGCCGGCGCCCTGCCACCCCGGCCCCGGTTCAGCCACAAGGGCACCTTTGGGCACGCGCTGCTGCTGGCCGGCAGCCGGGGCAAGATGGGCGCCGCCGTGCTGGCGGCCGGGGCCTGCCTGCGCGGCGGCGTGGGCCTGCTCACGGCCCGCATTCCGGCCTGCGGCTACGACATCTTCCAAATCAGCCAGCCCGAGGCCATGTGCCTGCCCGACCACACCGCCGACTACCTCAGCGAGCTGCCCGAGCTGGCTCCCTACCAGGCGGCCGCCATCGGCCCCGGCCTGGGCCAGGCCCCCGCCTCGCTGGCCCTGCTGCGCCAGCTGCTGAAGGCCGCCAACGCCAGCAAGGCCCGCCCCCTGCCCCTGGTCATCGATGCCGACGCCCTGAACCTGCTCGGCGAGCACCGCGCCCTACTCCGTCGCCTGCCCGAAAACACCGTCCTCACCCCCCACCCCAAGGAGTTCGAGCGCCTCACCGAGCCCGCCCGCGACGACTACCACCGCCTCGAGCTGCTGCGCGATTTCGCCACCACCCACCGCTGCCTGGTGGTGCTGAAGGGGGCCTATACCTGCCTGGCCACCCCCACCGGCGAACTGCACTTCAACAGCACCGGCAACCCCGGCATGGCCACCGGCGGCAGTGGCGACGTGCTCACCGGCCTGCTGCTGGCTCTGCGCGCCCACGCCCAAATTCCCGCTTTCGAAGCCGTCCGCCTGGGCGTGTACGCGCACGGCCGCGCCGGCGACCTGGCCGCGCAGGAAACCGGCCAGGCCGGCCTGGTAGCCGGCGACATCGTGCGGCACCTCGGTCCGGCCCTCGGGGAGTGGGAGAAATAGGCCGCGCTAGTTACCCGCCCAGCGCGAGGGCCTGCTCCCGCTCGGCGGCGGCAAGGAAAGCGGCCACGTCGCCGGTGAGTAGTGGGGCGAACCGGGTGATTTTCTCGATGGGCCAATCCCACCACGCCAGGGCCAGCAGGCGGGCGGTGGTGTCGGCATCGAAGCGTGAGCGGATAAGCCGGGCCGGGTTGCCGCCCATGATGGCGTAGGGCGGCACGTCGCGCGTGACCACGGCGCAGGCCCCAATAATGGCCCCGTGCCCAATGGTGACGCCCGGCAGGATGGTGGCCCGGCAACCAATCCAAACGTCATTTCCTACGTGAATATCGCCCTTCTCGGGTAGGTTTTGCCGGCCATCGCCCCGGCCCAGTCGCCGCCAAACACGGCAAACGGGTAGGCGCTCACGGCTTCGGCCAAGTGGTTGGCCCCGTTCATGATGAATTCGACCCCAGATGCAATCATGCAGAACTTCCCGACGTGCAGGTGGTCGCCCATGAAATCGAACAGGTAGCGCACCCGTCGCTCAAAGTTGGCCACGTCATCGAAGTCATCGTAATACGTGTAGTCGCCCACGGTAATCCGCGGGTGGTCGACTACGTTTTTCAGGAAGCACAGCCGCTCGTAGCCGGCCAACGGGAATACAGTGGAAGGGTCAGGAGCAGCCATCGGTAAATATCAGAGATAGGACTTACGCAGACGTCCGTTTTTTTAGCCCCGGAGGGGCGAGCCGTCGGTAGTCATTTGCTGCAATCAACCGATAAAGCCCCGGAGGGGCGACCCCAATGGCGGCCACGATAATGGGTCGCCCCTCTGGGGCTTTACCCGTGCTTATCACTATTTTACTACCAACGGGCCGCCCCTCTGGGGCTAAAAAACGGACGTTTGCGCAAGTCCTAAGAGAGTAATAGTGGGCGAAAATAAATGCTTCGTGAAGAAACCGGTTTCCCATGCCGTGCCCCACGCAGCCTGGCGGGCAATCAGCCCCACCAGTACAGCGCGGCCGGCACCAGCAGCACCCCATCGGCCCAGAAGGCGAAGAAGTAGTCGCCCCGGCGCTCGGCGGCCAGCCCGATAACGGTGGCCGCCGCCAGCCCAGTCAGAGCCAGCCCCAGCGGCGGCACACCCCGTCCGACGCCCAGCAGCATGGCCCCGGCCAGAAACGCCAGCGCTACCGCCCGTGCCCCGCCCACGCCCAGCACCACCGGAAACGTGCGGGTGCCCGCCGCCCGGTCGCGGCTCAGGTCGCGGATGTCGAACACGATGGCCAGGGCCAGCACCAGGCAGAAGCGCTGGGCCAGCAGGCCGGCGGCCTCGGCCAGTGGCCGGTGCAGCGCCAGCATCGGCAGCCCCACCGTGATGGCCGACCAGACGCCCGCAATCAGAAACACCTTCAGCAGCGGCACTTCGCGCAAGGCGCGGCGCTGCCCACGCCAGCGGCCCAGCGGCCACGAGTACAGCAGGGCCAGGGCCGCCAGCGGCAGCAGCAGCGGCAGGTAGCGCCACCAGCCATCGGCCAGAAACAGGTAGCCCGCCCCCAGGGCCGCCGCCCCGGCCAGCAGCGCCAGCCCGCGCCGGTGCCGCTGCTGCCAGGCCTTGCGCCCCGAGCCGCCCGCCGGCTGCCCGTGCTTGAAGGGCAGCGCGGCATCGAGGTTGTAGACCAGCAGCGTGGCCGCGAATACCAGCGCCACCACCCGCCAGCCCGGCCCCGCACCCGGCCACCGCCGGAAGCTGGCGGCCGTCTGGGCGGCCGCCGCGCCCGCCAGCCACACGCTGCTGTAGAGCACAGCATCGAGCCCGCGCCGGAACAAGCCCCGGCCGGCAACGGGCGCAGCGAAAGAAGCAGGAGAAACCACGGACGAAGGTAAAACGGGGCCAGCTGCACCAAATAACGGTCATGCCCATCTGGCGTACACGCAGTGAAGCATCGCTACCGCACTAGTAAACCCAATCAAAAGGGAATACTGCTGCGGTAGCGATGCTTCCCGGCGTGTACGCCAGATGGGCATGACGCTCGCTTGTATGTTCGGCTGCTGCCCGGCGGTCAGCGCCTAGCCCTTGCGGTCGCCGAAGGTTTCCTCATAGAGCTTGATGCTGGCGTTGATGATGCGGTAGGCGTCTTCCTTGCCCAGAAACTGCTCCACTACTACGTGCTTGTTGTGCTCGAGGGCCTTGTAGTCCTCGAAAAAGCGCTGCATTTCGAGCAGCGTGTGCGGGGGCAGGTCGGAGATGTCGTTGTAGTGGTTTACGGAAATGTCGTGGGCGGCGACGGCGATGATTTTATCGTCCTCTTCGTCCTGGTCCACCATCTGCATCACGCCGATGACTTTGGCCTCCACGAGGCACATGGGCACGATATCGACCGAGCAGAGCACCAGAATATCGAGCGGGTCGTGGTCGTCGCAATAGGTTTGCGGAATGAAGCCGTAGGCAGCCGGGTAGTGCACGGCCGAGAACAGCACGCGGTCGAGCTTCAGCAGGCCGCTCTCCTTGTCGAGCTCGTACTTGCCCTTGCTGCCCTTCGGAATTTCGATGATAGACTGAACGACGGTCGGAGTTTCGTCGCCGCGCGACACGTCGTGCCAGGGATTAAATTGAGCCACTTGGGGGGGATGAGAGAGATAAATGAGAAATTAACGTAAAGATGCGTCCGAAGGCTGAGTTGGCCTACTTCAGCACCTCCAGCAGCGGCGTGCCGCTGCACCCGCTGGGCT
>JANXMN010000401.1 GCA_025354605.1 Hymenobacter sp.
GCCTACATGGTGGCGCAGGTTGACCAGATGCTGAGAGAAAAACTGGGCATTGAAGACGGGCTGGCCGATGAGCGAGTGGTCGTTTTGGACCCCTGTTGCGGGACGGGAACGTACCTGGTGGAAGTGCTGCGGTTTGTGGGCAGGAAGCTAAAAGACAAGTATGGGCAGCTAGCCGGGTCGATGCTGAGGGAAGCCGCCACTCGGCGCCTGTTTGGGTTTGAGATATTGACGGCACCGTTTGTAGTGGCGCACCTGCAGCTGGGGCTAGCCTTGCGGGCGGCTGGCGCGCCGCTGGCTGACGGCCAGAAAGCGGCCATTTACCTGACCAACGCGCTGACGGGCTGGGACCCGGCCGAGCACGAAAAGCAGCTGGCCATTTTGCCGGCGCTGGCCCAAGAGGCAGAGCAGGCGCGGCACGTGAAGCGCGAAGAACAGATTATGGTGATTCTGGGAAACCCGCCCTACGACGGGTTCTCGGGGCTGGCCATTTCGGAGGAACGGCGGCTGGCGGATGCTTACCGCAACCCAACCCGCACGACGGCCCCGCAAGGGCAAGGACTGAATGATTTGTACGTGCGGTTCTTTCGGATTGCGGAGCGACAGATTGCCGAGCGGTCGGGGCGCGGGCTGGTGTGCTACGTGTCGAATAACTCGTGGCTGGACGGGCTGAGCCATCCTGGCTTGCGAGAGCGGCTTTTGACAGCGTTTGACCTGATTTACATCGACAACCTGCACGGCGACAAGTACCGCACCGGCAAGACGTTTGAGGGCAAGCCCGACCCGAGCGTATTTAGCTCGCCGGCGAATCGGGAAGGCATTCAGGTGGGCACGGCCGTGGCCACGCTGGTGCGCACGGGCCCCACCGATGGCACGGCAGCCATCGCCTACCGCGACATTCGTGGGTCGGAAAAGTTGAAGCTGCTGAAGCTGTTGGCCGAGCCTGTTGATGAAATAAGCAGCTTGGGGCGGCCGGAAGTCCCTTACCAGCAAGTGACGCCGGTGCCCGAGTTGGGACTTACGTTCTTGCCCCGGGAAGTGCGAGCGGGTTACTTGGAGAATCCGACGTTGCCAGAACTGTTCCCGGTGTCGTTCACCGGAATTAAGACCAGCCGCGACGAAGTGTTAGTAGATGGCGACAAAAAGCGCCTGGAGGAACGAATGCGAGCATATTTTAATCCATCAATACCGAATGAGGAGATAATCAAAATAGCTCCGCGACTGATGGAACGTGGCAACCGTTACGACCCAATCCAAACACGTCAAACGCTACTCAATCACGGCTACGACTCTGGCCTTATTATTCCCTACCTCTACCGGCCGTTCGATTTGCGCTGGTTGTACTGGAACCCGAACACGAAGCTGCTGGATGAAAAACGCCCGGACTACCAACGCAACTTAGCACACGGTACTATGTGGCTGGAAGCTATGCAAGCTAGCCGCAAAGCATATTCCCCGTCCAATTATGCAACCGTAGCTGGCAGCCTGCACGTCAACGAGCGAGGCACAAACTTCTTCCCTTTGTACAGCACTCCGCAGGTAGCCGACGCTGAGCCAGTTTTCAACCTCTCCAAGCTGGCATGGAAATATTTGTACGAGGTAGAAGAAACCCCTGAAACGTTGTTTTACCACGTGCTGGCTGTGATGCACGCGTCGACTTACCGGGCACACAACGCGGGCGCCTTGCAGCAGGATTGGCCGCGGCTGCCGTTGCCGCCCGACCCGGCGGTGCTGGCCAGCAGCGCGGCACTAGGCCGACGCCTGGCGGCGCTGCTCGACGTGGCCAACCCGGTGAGGGGAGTAACGCAAGGCACGGTGGAAACGGAGTTGGCAGCAGTAGCTGCGCTTCGGCACCGCGATGCCGGGCTGGCGCTGGATGCCAACCAAGGACATTTTGAGGTGAGAGCCCGCTGGGGCCGCGCCGGACACACGGGGCAGGTGATGCC
>JANXMN010000408.1 GCA_025354605.1 Hymenobacter sp.
GCAGGGTGTAGTTGCCGGCCGCTAAGGTGAACGTATAAGCCCCGCTGGCCGACGGCGTGGCCGTAGTGGTTTGGTTGCTCGCGCTAACCGCCGTGACGGTGGTGATGGCGTTAGCCGGCGTGATTTGGCCGGTTACCCGCCCGCTGTTGCTGGTGCTGCTGGTGACGGTAACGGGGGTGGCGGTGGCAGTGCCACCGGCCGTGACGACCACGCCGGTCTGGTTGGCGGGGGCCGTGTAGCCCGTGGCGGGGGTAAAGCTCAGGATATAGGTACCTGCCGCGAGCCCGGCGAAGCTGTAAGCGCCCGTGGCGTTGGGAGTGGCGGTGGTGTTCTTATTGGCGGCGTCGGTTGCCGTTACCGTCGTAATCGAGCCTGCCGGAGTAATCTGGCCATTCAGGGTGCCGGTTTGCGCGGCAGGAGCAGGCGTTGGGTCCGACTTGGAGCTGCCGCACGCCGAGAACAGCAAGCTGGCGCAAGCAAATAGGGCCAGGCAAAGAAGATGGGAAATGCTTTTCATGCGGGATACTTGATGTTGCATAAGTCTTGAAAAAATACGTGGAGCCAGGATTGATTACACGATTCACCCAGCAAGCCGATGCGGCTTAATTGGGTTCCCGCTTTCCATAATTGGCGCGCTATTTCCGCGGGCTTGGTAGGTGATGGTGCCAAGTACTGTTGTAAGTTTTCGGCAGTTGGTGCACTACGTTGCCCGGACTTTCCTCGTCGCTCTGCCTGCGTTTAGATGCTGCGGTGAGGCGACTCATCACTGGGGCAAAGGAACTAGCTGGCGACCTGAAGTTTCTTGAAGCGATTTCTTGTGAAAAGCCTGTCAAGCCGTTGGCTTTCCTTGTCAATATTGTCGTTAGTGACTCTATCGCATCTGACAAGGTCTTGGGCCGGATAGGTATAGATAACGTAGCGCCGTTTTTCCAAGATAACATCGCAATTATTATTGCCGCTCTCCAGCGTTATGGTATCGGCTTTGGTTCCGCGCTAGACCTTACCGGGCACAAACTTGTAAACCCTGACGGTGTAGGCTCTATCAGGTCCAGCTAGCTTCTTCTCCGTGATGCTTACTAATTGACCCGAGAATATTAATGGGGAGTTTCTAGCAGCGTACCTGAATTTTTGGGTTTCCATCGCGCATTTACATGCTTTTGCAGTGCCAGTCGAAGCAAGCATGGCAACGGCCGCGATGAGAAAGCATTTTTTCATGTTCAAAGCAAAATTGTAAATCACCGTTACTTACTTCCCCTCCCACACATTATCCTTCGGGTAGCTATCCGGCACGAGGGTGCTGCCCAGGGTGATGCGCCGGATGGGCTGCTTGCTGACCACAGCAACGGTGACGGATGTTTCGCCGGTTTCCCAGACGCTGATGGTGCGGTGCAGCTTCTGGGTGGTGTTGTCGGCGAAGGTGAGGGTGAGGTCGACGGGGACGGGCTTGCGGCCGTGGGCTTCGACGCGGATGTCGTAGCCGGGCGCGGTTTTCTCGACGCGGGCGATGGCCAGGTCGGGGTAGCCGCCCTCGAAAAACCAGCGCTGCCAGAACCAGTTCAGGTTGCGGCCCGCTCCCATGTTCATGCTGTTGAAGAAATCGGGCGGCAGCGGGTGCTTGCCGTTCCAGTTGCGGATGTAGGTGTGCAGGGCTTTGGTGAACAGCTCGTCGCCAAGCATATCGCGCACGTAGAGGTACCCCAGGCCGGGCTTGGGGTAGGAGTTGAGGAAGAAGGGCATGCCGCTCTGCTGGGTGCTGAGCGTGACGATGGGGCCGTCCTGCTCGGTATCGGCAAACTGGGCGTAGCGGGCGATGCCGTAGTCGTCGTCGAGCTTGGGCTCGATGATGCTGGAGAGCAGCCACTCACCGATGGTG
>JANXMN010000445.1 GCA_025354605.1 Hymenobacter sp.
GACGACGACGCGGTGTCGACCGTGCTGCCCAGCTTCGTGCAGGGCGAAAGCGGCCCCCACGACCCGCGCCTCGACAGCAAAACCACCCAGCCGCCCAAAGACTACACCGAGGCCACCTTGCTGCGCGGCATGGAAACCGCCGGCCGCAACATCGACGACGAGGAGCTGCGCCAGGCCATGAAGGAAAACGGCATCGGCCGCCCCAGCACCCGCGCCGCCATCATCGAAACCCTGTTCAAGCGCAACTACATCAAGCGCGAGAAAAAGCGCATCATCCCCACGCCCACCGGCATCGAGCTCATCGGCCTCATCCGCAACCCCACGCTCAAATCGGCCGAGCTAACCGGGCAGTGGGAGCACAAGCTGCGCCAGATTGAGCGTGGTGAAATCACCTCCGAGGGTTTCTTGGGCGAGCTCACCAGCCTGGTGCGCGACATGGTGGGCGAGGTGAAGCAGGACGGCCGCGGCCGCATGGTAACTTCCGGCAGCGCCGAGCTGGCCGTGCAACAGACCAGCGGCGCGGCCGGCAGCAGCAAAGTGCCCGCCGGCATGACCGGCGGCCGGCCCACCCATTCGCACGGCCCGGCCACCCTGCCCGGTGCCAACGGCCTGGGTTACTGCCCGGCCTGCAAAACCGGCTATGTAGTGCGCGGCAAAATGGCCTTCGGCTGCGCCCGCTTCCGTGAGGGCTGCCAGTTTCGCCTGCCCGCCGAGTTCCACGGCAAGCGCCTGAGCGACCCGCAGGTGAAAGCCCTGCTCGCCAAAGGCCGCACCCCCGTCATGAAAGGCTTCATCGGGACCGAGGGCCAGAAGTTCGACGCGGCCGTGGGCCTCGATACCAGCTTCCAGCCCCTGCTGCTGCAAGTGGCCGACAGCAAGCCCGGCGCGGCCCCCGACTCGGGCCTGATTCCGTGCCCGGTGTGCAAGCTCGGCACCATGCTCAAGGGCAAGGCCGCCTACGGCTGCTCCCGCTTCCGCGAAGACTGCCAGTTCCGCGTCGCCTTCGAGTGGGGCGGCAAACAGCTCACCGAGACGCAGCTCAAGCAGCTGCTGCGGCGTGGGGAGACGAGCGTGGTTAAGGGCTTTCTATCGGCCAAAACCGGCAAGAAGTACGACGCGGCGCTAAAGGTGGAGGAGGGGCGCGTGGTGCCGGTGTTTGGGTAGAGAAATTTCTGTGAACAGCTAGGGCTGCTTCGCGCCAGCTCGGGCGAAGCGGTAATTTAGTTTCAGGCTGAAGCTGTTGTGCCGGGCAAAATCGGTGGCGTAATACGGCTCCAGGCTGAACGTGGGGGAGCCGGGCACGCGCAGTACTGCGCTAGCGAAGCCCATTGCAGGGCTGGGGGTATGCGGCGAGTGGGCGTAGCCGACGAGCAGGCGCGGCCCCTGCTGGAAGCCCAGCCCCGAGCCCAGGGCCACCCGGCTGGTGTAGGCCCCCAGCGCATTTTCGGCCCCATAGCCAAAATCGGCCTGCCCGTAGAGTACGGAAGGCTTACCTAGCCGAAGCATCAGCTCCGGAAGCAAAAAGGTGGAATTCCTCGTTTCTCCGCTGCCAAAATAGCTGTAGTAGCCCAGCGAACCCAGGTGCAGACCAAACCGGGCATCGATACTGCGCCAGCCATTTTCCCGGTGACCTTCGCGGTAAACGTGCAAATCGGCTAACGTCTGCGTGGTATTGGCGTCATTCGCCATCGTATTTGAGGTAGAATATAAATCGGGCAGTGGCTGCGCGGCAATGTGCTGCCGGCCCACCCACAAGCCCACGCCCCAGGTGTGGCTTCTGACGACCGGCCGCCCCGCGGGTCCGGGTTGTTTGGTGGTTTCGAAGCCGACTTCGCCACCCACTGCCCGCACCTGCTGCTGCAGGGCGAGGTGGTCCTGCCCGCCACAGCCCGAGCTGCTACGGTCGATACTCTCGTCGTCTTCGTGGTAGTTGCCTAGGGTGCCGCCAGTAACTACCAGGCTGCGGGAGGTTGCCGAGTTGGCCGAATCGGGCGGGGCCGGCGTCTGGGCCGTGCTTACGGCAATTAGGCCGAGGAGCAGCAGGCTGATAGGCAAGCCTGCCAGCCGCGGCTGCCCCGGGCGTCCGGTGGCCAAGGCGGCGCTGGTTTCGGCCACGAGCATCGCCAGCAGCAGCGCCTTCACCACCAATATTTCGGGTAGCGCCAGCGCCGCGTGCCCCAGCTGCGCCGTCAGCCCCAGCAGGAAGGCTACCACCAGCAGTCGCGGGCCGCTGCCACCCGCCGGTGTCGCGGTCTGCATGACCACCGGCTTCGGCGTGCGGCTGATGCGCCACCGCCACACGCCCAGCGCCAGCAGCGCCAAAGGCAGCAGCCACAGCTGCAACCCAAGCCACTCGCCGCCCAGCACGGTATGCACATCGCCCGCCACCGGCTCGCTGGCCGGGTCGCGCCAGAATCCCTGCGCGAAGCGCCCGAGTAGCAGCAGCCCCGTTTGCAGCAGCAGCCACGAGCCTACCGGCCACTGCCGCCGCCGGACAGCCAGCAGTACACCCGCTACGGCCGCGCACAGCAGCAAGGCCAGCAACTGCGTGGGCACCACCGGCAGGCTTTGCGCGGCGGTGGCCGGCAACAGCCCGCTTTGTACCTGCGCCCACCAGGCGGGTGAGCCGGCTGCATAAGTCAGGCCCCAGGCACCGGCAGTGGGCTCGCCAAAGCAGCAGCCCGTGAGCACGCAGCCCACGCACTGCACCACCAGTGCCGCGCACAGGGGCAAAGCCAGCGCATCGAGCACGGCCCAGCTCAGCCCCTGCCAGCGCCGCAGGGCCAGTACCGTGAGCCCGGCGGCCAGGCTACCGCCCAGAATGGAGCGGGCGGTGTCGGTGGGGGTATTGCTGAACAGCACCGTGGCCCATTGGCCCACCGGGTGGGTGATGAGCTTGCTGCCCAGAATCAGGGCCAGGCTGCTGGCGGCCACCAGCGTGAGCCAGGGGCGCAGGGAGAAGCCGCGCCGCCAGCCTTCCCAGAGTAGCAGCAGCACATTGGTAAGTGTGGCTAGCAGGTAAAAAGGCGTGTAGTAATCGTGGCCGTGCGGGTCGGGGAGTAGCATGAGGGGGAGGCTGCGTTGTTGGAGAGGTTGCCCAAACCTAGCTGCTCAAATACCGGTTTTGCAAAACTAATTTTGCGGATACCCGACTTCATGTTGGTGTGATAACTGACTGCAAAGCTCTGACGAATAGGTCGAAAATATTAAAAGAATCAGGCTTTATAAAATTCAGTGTTCCACCCTTTGGGTCGGGTGCTGCTTGCTAATAGGCGACTCCCCATATTCCACGATATTATTCGCCATACCCTTAAAAATAATGCCGTGGAATGGCAGCACCGAGTACCAGTAAAGCCGCCCGGCCAGGCCGCGGGGGCGGTAAGCGGCCAGCTGCTCTACGGTGTGGCGGCCATCGGGCTGGTCCACGATGCGGAACTGCAGCCAGGCTTCGCCGGGCAGCTTCATCTCGGCGTAGAGCAGGAGGCGGCGGCCGGGCTTGTCGGCCACCAGCACGCGCCAGAAATCGAGCGGGTCGCCGGCCCGCAGGCGCGAGGGCGAGCGGCGGCCTCGGCGCAGGCCAGGGCCGCCCACGGCTTTGTCCATGAGGCCCCGGATGTGCCAGAGCCAATCGGTTTTGTACCAGCCCCGGTCGCCTCCGATGCGCCAGATATTGTCGAGCACTTCCTCCACGGGCCGCGTGAACGGCACGCACTGCCGGTCGAAGAACATGCCGTTTTTGGGAATCTGGATGGCATCCATGTAGTTCTGGCGCATGCTGCCGCTGCTCAGCGCGTCGCTCCAGCTACTCACTACCTCATTTTGTTCGATGCGGGTGAAAGCCAGGGCCAGCGCCGCGCGGTAGTGCATGGGTTGATGCGGAATCACGGCGCTAATGCTTTTGGCAGGGTCGCACACGGTGTCGTTTTTCAGGCTTTCCACCAAGCTTTGGGCCAAGGAAAACGAAGTGCTCGTGACCAGGTACAGCCACCACGACGATAGCCGGGGCGTGAGCACGGGCACCGTTACAATCCAGCGCTTATACCCGCGCTCGGCGGCCAGGCCCAGCAGCATCTGGCGGTAAGTGAGCACGTCGGGGCCGCCCACGTCGAAAGCCCGGCCGAAGCAGGCCGGGTTGTCGAGCACCTCGGTGAGGTAGAACATGATGTCGCGAATACCGATGGGCTGGCAGCGCGAGTTCAGCCAGCGCGGCGTTACCATCACGGGCAGCTTCTCCACCAAATCGCGGATAATCTCGAATGAAGCCGACCCCGACCCAATAATAATACTGGCGCGCAGTACGGTGATTTTGGCCCGCGTGGCTTGGCTCAGCACGTTTTCGACGGCGCGGCGCGAGCGCAGGTGCACGCTCAGGTCGGTGTCGTTGGCGATGCCCGACAGGTAGATTACCTGTCTGGCAATCGTGGTGTCGAGGTACTGCACGAAGTGTAAGGCCGACTGCTGCTCCTGCTCGAAAAAGTCGTGGTTGCCACCACTCATCGAGTGCACGAGGTAGTAGGCCACGTCGATATCGGTGGGAAGGTTGGCCAGCGTGCGTGGGCGCAGCAGGTCGCCTTTTGCCGTGGTCACGCGGGGGCGCAGGGCTTCGGGGAGCGAGTCGGGAAGCGAGAAACGGCGCGGGTCGCGTACGAGGCACACCACGTCGTAGCCCGCCGCAGCCAGCAGGGGAAGCAGGCGCTGGCCGATGTAGCCCGTGGCGCCGGTGAGGAGAATTTTCATGCAGCGAAATGGATGGGGTCGAAAACGCGTCGTGCGGGTTCCATCTCATTGAACGCCCGCGCCGCCGGGTTGTTCGGCGCTCCCCCGTAAACCCCGCGCAAGGGCCGCAACCCTGGGCGCTAATCCCCATCTTTGGGGCTATGAAATACGTACTACAACTGCTCGCCGCGGGTTTGCTGCTGGCCCCCGCCGCCCACGCCCAAACGAAGCTCTCGATTCCGCCGCTGAGCCCGACCACGCGCATCCATCAGAACTTCTCCACCTCCTACATCGACCTGACGTATTCACGCCCATCGCTGCGAGGCCGGGTGGCTTTTGGCAATCTGGTGCCCAACGGCACGGTTTGGCGCACGGGGGCCAATACCATCACCAAAGTGCGCTTTGGCGAGGAAGTAAAAATCGGGGGGCAAACGGTGCCGGCCGGGGCGTATGCCCTACTCACCATTCCCGACGCCAAAGAGTGGACCTTCATTCTGAACCGCGATACCGCCCAGTGGGGCAGCTACGAGTATAAGCAGGCCCTCGACGTGCTGCGCCTGAAAGCCCGGCCCACGAAGCTGGCTGCCCCGGTCGAAACCATGTCGCTGACCGTGGAAAACCTCAAGCCCAACGCCGCCGACCTGGTGCTGAGTTGGGACCGCACCCAGGTGGCGCTGCCCCTCACCGCCGACCCCGACCGCATTGTGATGGGCCAGATTGAGCAGGCCATGAAGGGCGAAAAGAAGCCCTACGTGCAAGCCGCCCAGTATTATTATAACACGGGTAAAGACCTCACCCCTGCCATCGGCTGGTTCGATGAGTTCATCAAGTCCAACGCGGATGCCGGCTACTATGGCTACTACTGGAAAGCCAAGCTGCTCCAGAAGCAGGGCAAGAACGCGGAAGCCATTGTCGCGGCTCGCAAGTCGCTGGAACTGGTGCAAGCCGATAAGAATGAGATTTCCAAAGCCGAATACATCCATCTGAATGAGGAAGTGCTGGCGGCGGCTGGAGTGAAAAAATAGGCAGGAGCCTGACGCGCAAAAAGTCCCATCGATGAAAATCGCCGGGGCTCTTTGCGGGGCTCATCGCGGGGCTGACGTGGGAGCGCCTCTACTAAGTGAAGCGCTGCCAAAAACCGAAGCAGGGGCAATTTCCCCGTGTGTCAACAGCCACGCGCGGACCTTGCCCTCCGCCAAAATGCCCGCAGAAGACGACAGTTTAACCACTGGCACCGCGAGTAAACCGCCGTTCATCAAACTCACTCCCGGGTATCTGGCCCGGAACGGCCCGCTAACTACAGGCCCGGCGGCAGATAAAAAAACAGCGCGCCCCGTGCCTGGCACGGAGCGCGCTGGTCTGGCAAGTGACGCTTGCTGCTATTGCACTACTACTTTCTGGCGGGCCGTGCCGTTGGCCGACTGCACTTCGAGCACATACAGGCCGGCGGGCTGCTGGCTCAGGTCCAGGTCGAGCGGGGTGGCGCTGTTCCAGGCCCGCTGCTGCACCAGGCGCCCGGTGCCGTCGAGCACGCGCACGGTGGCTGTGCGGTTGCCCGCGCTGCTGGCGGCCCGCAGTGCGAAGCGGCCGCCCACTGCCGGGTTGGGCGACACCGTGAGGCTGGCCTGGAGGGCGGCATCGGTCCGGTTTGCCAGCAGCGTGCCCCCAAAGCGGTTGGCTCCGGTCACGGGTGAAGTCAGGCTGATGCTGGCCGACCAGCCCGCGTTGGCGCTTACAAATTCGGTCACATAATGCTCGAGAGTAGTTTCAATGGAAACCCAGGTTTGGCCGTTGTCGCGGGAGTAGGACGAGCCCTGGTCGCTGTTGCCGACATCCACGCCGGCCGAAACGTACAGGCCCGTACCCGGCACGGCGCTCAGGCCCAGGCCGTGCAGGGGGCCGCTATACGGCACGGCGGCCCAGGTAATCCCGCCATCGGTGGTACGGAAGAGCTGATGCGCGGTGCTCTGGTCGTCGGCCGCTACTAAAAGTCCATTCTGGGCATCGCGGAAAACAACCGTGGTAGCATTAGTCAGATTGGGGTCAACGGATGCCACCGTCCAGGTGGCACCCTTGTCCGGCGAGTGGAATACGCGCCCCGTACTGGTCGCAAACCAGATGTGGTTGCCTACCACCGTGGGCGGGGTTTGGACCGGGTACTCGTTGCGCTCGGTGGTCGGCGAATTCAGTAGCGGGGTCCAGGTAGTACCCCCGTCGATGGTGCGGTACATCTCCAGTGGTGCCTGGGGGCTGAGCGCATCGCCGATGGTAATGCCTTCGGCGGGCGAAAACATATGAATTAAATCAGGGTAGCTACGGGTGCTGGCGTACACCGTGGCGCTGCTCTGGGTGGTCCAAGTCTGGCCACCGTCGCTGGTATGCATAATCACGCCCGGGGCCGAGTTGTCAATAAGCGTTATCCAGGCGTTACTGGCATCCGGAGCTGAAAGTGCGGTAATCGCCTGTTCTGCTCCGGCCGGGATGGGCGGACTACTTACCGTCCAGGTCTGCCCGCCGTTAGTGGTGCGGGCAACCTGGGGAGCAAGAAAAGTGGGGCCGCCTGGCTGCCCGGAACACCAGGCCGTGTTCGCATCCACGGCGTCCAGATAGGTTGTGCCCAAACCAGTGGTAAAACTAATGGGCTGATTGACCCATTGCGCCTGGGCTGCGAGGCTGAGTAGGCAGCCGCCCAGGGTGGAAAGGAAAGCGTTTTTCATGAATATAGTGAATTGGGCTTTGAAAAATGAAGTGGGTTGAGTGAATGATTGAACTGCAAAAGGAATGGTTGCATGTTGCCACGTTTATTCAGGCTTATTTCTTGTCATTCCGATATTCGGGCGGCCGCCTATTCAAAGGGCCCGCGTTACCTTGAGTCAAGCTTTTCTCAGCGAGACCAGGCCGCTCCCCGACCTATTTCGCGGAACGGGAGTTATACTGCTGCATCAGGTGCATCAGGTTGGCCTCCTCAAATTTGCCGGTGATGGGGGGAGCGGTAGGGCAGTCGCTGAACAGGGCACCGAGGTCGTCCCGAAAGTGGTCGGCGCGGAGTAGAAACGGTGGGCGGGAGGTCGTATTCATCCGCTCGACGTAGTAATAGCTGTTCGTAAATGAATTACCGAACATCTCCTCCTCAGGATTATTGGTGAAGACATTGCGTGCGCTGCGGAACAGCGTGGCCCGGCCCCGAATCAGCGGCTCTAGCAGAATGCGCAGGGTGTCATGAAACATCATGGGCTGCATCTTACGCACCACGTAGCTACGCCCCCCCGTGAGCCCGGCGGCGCGCAATGCTTTGATTGGATAAAAAATATTATCGACCTGACCGGCGTTGTTTTTAAACTCCACGCCCCGCATCACGGTGTTGCGAGTGGGAGTTTCCACGAAGCCGCGCAGGGTGTCACCGCGTAGCAGCACTACATATCCCGGTTGGAAGCGGCCTTGTGCCTGCGCCGACGAGTAGAACAGGCAGCCATGCAGCACCAAGGCCGCAAAAAAGCATAAACGCATAAAATCGGAGTCAAAAAGAAAATTACTGCTTAGTTATAGTTGGGGTGGTATTGAAGGTCTCAGCACCAGGTAAACGGCCGGTGGCCTGCAATCAGGCACCAGCACGAATAGCAAACCCGGAGTGATTGGATGGTGCAAATAAAGCGGTTACTTTCCCACCACCGGCAACACGGCCACGCTCTCGTGCCCGGCGGCATCCACGCTGGCCACGCCGAAAATGAAGTTATCCTTGCTAATGGGCAGGTCGGCTTTGGCATCGGCTACGGGGAAGCGCTGCTGCCACTGGGAGGCGCTGGTTTCGCGCACCAGCACCACGTAGCCGCTGGGCTTGGGACCGGCGACGGGGGCCTGCCAGCGCAGCTCGGTGCGGTTGGTGAGGTTAGCGGTGAGCACTTCGACTTTGGCCGGGGCGGCGGGGGCCAGGGCCAGCGCGGCCATGGTGGCCAGGTTGAGGCCGGCGTTGCGGCGCAGGTAGGCGAAGTCCACGCCTTCGGTTACGTCGCCGTAGGCGCGGCCTTTTTCGGTGCGCAGGTCCTGGTGCTGGTGGGTGTAGTCCTCGTTCATTTCGGTGAAGCGGACGGCGGCGAAGCCCTGCTGGTTGAAGGGCGTGTGGTCGCCGCCGCGCAGGAACCGGTCGGGGCGGTACTCCAGCGTGGCTTGGTGGCCGCGCCCGTAGAGCAGGGCCGCGCGGCTGATGTAGCGGGCCAGCTGGCGGCTGGGCGCATCGTTTTCGGAACTGAGCTGGCGTCGGATTTTGGCTTGCTCGGGCGTTTCGTTGGCTGGCACGCCTTCGCTGAACACCCGCACCTGGGTAGCGTCGGTGATGACCGGGTCGAACCCATGCGAGTTGCCCACGATGTCGTTGTTGAGCATGGCAATCAGGTTCCAGCCTTCCTTTTTGGCCCGCTCGGCCAGGTGGCCCGAGCCGTAGAGGCCCTGCTCTTCGCCCTGCACGGCCACAAATTTCAGGGTGCAGGGGAAGTGCTGGCCGGCCAGTACGCGGGCCAGCTCCATCACCAGCACGGTGCCCGAGCCGTCGTCGTTGGCGCCGGGCGCGTCGGCGGTGGCGTTCATCACGTCGCTCACCCGCGAGTCGATGTGCCCGCTGACGAGGATGACGCGGGTATCGGTGGGGTCGGTGCCGGGCAGGGTGGCCAGCACGTTGGCCATGAGCACGGGCTTGTTGATGCGGCGGCCGTCGGGCTTCACGGTAAAGGTGTCCAGCTCAACGGTCAGGCGCCCGCCGCCGGCTTTGCTGTATTTCAGGAACTCATCGCGCACCCAATTGCGGGCCGCTCCAATGCCGCGGGTGGAGCTCAGCGTGTCGCTCAGCGTGTGGCGCGTGCCGAACGAAACCAGCTTGCGGATGTCAGCTTCGAGGTTTTTGGCCGAAATCTCCTCCACCAGCTTCTGGATGGCGGGGTCGGCGGGCGGCAGCAGGGGGGCGGGCTTGGGAGCCTGGGCGAAGGCGGCAAAAGGAGCCAACAGGAGCAGGGTAGCGAGTTTCATGAGGGAAGGTAGGACGGAAGGGGGGAACAGAAAGCAAAAAGAACGTCATGCTGAGCTTGCTGAAGCATCTTGCCCGCGCAACGTAATCCATTCAACCGGATTAGTGGTGGCGGGCAAGATGCTTCGCTGCGCTCTGCATGACGTTCTTGGGGAGTACGCCGGGCCAAGGAGAATCAGCCCCGCTTATAAAACGGCTCGATGGTGCGGAAGTACGGGTTCACGCCTTCCTCCGAAGCGGGGTCGAGCAGCATGAGGTCGATGAACTGGAAGGCCTGGGTTTTGCCTTCGAGCACCGGGCCTAGCTCCTGCATGAAGCTGGGGTCGGGCTGGGTGCTGATGAAGGCCAGCAGCAGGCGGGGTACGTCGGGGTTGGTGGCCAGCTGCATTTGGGCCAGGTAGGCGGCTTGCAGATAGGGTTGGTTGGCCGCCCAAGTCATCACACTGTCGATGAGGGCCTGGGGCATTTCGGCGGGCTGGCTGAGCATAACCTGGGCATCGCCCCCAGCCGGTGAAAGCGGGCCGGTAAGCTGGCCGTTGAGCAGGGCCGCCAGCTCGTCTTTGGGCAGGATTTTGCCGGCCGGCGAGAAGGGGTTGAGCACGCAGTCCTGGCCCTGCACCATGTTGAAGAACGCGTGGCCGGGCAGGCGCACATAGCTCACCGGGCCATTGTCGAGGCCGCCGTCGGTGAGGCGGGGCGGGGAGGAAAAGATGGGCAGCTTGCCATCGGAGAGTACCTGGAGCTGGATTTCCTGACCTTCGCTCAGCACGACCTCGCCCGGGCCAATGCCTTCCATCGGGGCCAGAATCATCAGAATTTCTTCCTGCAACAGGGCCTGATAGAAAGCCGGGCGGGCGTTTTCGTCGGTCGAGGCCAGGAGCAGGAGCTGCTCCAGCACGTTCTCGGGCTGGAAGGGCAGGGGCTGTGGCTCCGGTACCTGAAAGACCGGGACGGCCGGAGCCGTTTCGACCGGGGCCGTGAATTTCGAGCCCTGGTAGCGGGGGCCGCCGGCGGGTTTTTCGGGCTGGGCCGCCGGGGTGGCGGGGTTCGGCTTGGGAGGCGTTGCCGGGGTGTCGGCGGGTTTGTTTTTTAGGAAGTCGAGCAGGCCCATAGGGAAAATTGGTGCGAATGGTTGGAGCCGCAATCTACGGCAAAAAAGGGGTAGCGGCCGGGAGAAAAGGGGCGAATTACGGGCAGCTGTCGAGCTGCTCCTGCACTTCCTTCATGGTGCGCAGCCGGGCTTCGTTGCCCCAGTGCGTTTCGATAAAGTTCAGCAGATTCGTCATTCTGGCCACGCTCAGGGTGTCGTTGCCGGGCATCACGTTGTGGTAGCCCACGCCGTTGACGACGATGACTTCGTGCTGGCCGTGGCGCAGCAAGCAGGGCAGCTCGGCACGATGGTCGACGAGGTAATCGGAGCCGGCCAGGGGCGGGATGAGCCGGCCCAGGCCCTGGCCCTGGTCGCCGTGGCAGCTGGCGCACTGCTCGGCGTAGAGGCGCTGGCCCTGGTGGCGGTTGTTGCTGAAGCAGCCCGGCAGCGCCAGCAACAGCACTGCCGGGGCCAGGGTTCGGAAGGGGCGCAGGTTCATGGGCAAGGCCTTAGCGCCCGGCTACGCCTTTGGCGCGGGTGTCAATTTCGGCCAGTAGGGTGGGCAGCTCGGTTTGCAGGCGGGCTACTTCGGCGGGGTTCAGCCCGTCGTAAACGCCCCGGATGTAGCCGTGGTCGTCGACCAGCACCAGCACGCCGCTGTGCACCATGCCGCCGGGGGCCGACTTATCGGCCATCACGCCGGTGAGGAATTTGCGGGCCAGCACGAAGGTCTGCTCGCGGTCGGGCAGGCGGGCGAAGTGCCAGCGCGAGGCGTTGGGCACGCCGAGGCGCTCGGCGTAGTCGCGCAGGGCGGCGATGGTGTCCTGGGCCGGGTCGATGGTAACCGACAGGAAGGCCACGCGCGGGTCGGTGGGGTATTTCTTGTACACGGCCAGCAGCTCGCTCTGCATTTTGGGGCAGATGCTGGGGCAGGTGGTGAAGAAGAAATTGGCCACGTAGGCATGTCCAGCCAGCGTCTGGTTGCTTACGGTCTGGTTGGCCTGGTCGGTGAGGTGGAAGGCCGGGACGGTCACGGCCACCGAGTCGTCGGGGCCGCCGTCGGCGCGGGGACGGATGTCGCGCTCCCCCAGAATGGGCAGGGCGGCGGCCGGCTGTGGCTTTTCGGTGCAGGCCGGGGAGGCGAATATGGCGGCCAGCAGCAGCAGAAGGAGATGAATACGCATAAGTACTAGTGGGTTGCGGCGGCCTCGCCAGCGGCGGGGTGTTCGGTGTGAAAGCGGGTGGCCGAATCGAGGGAAGTGCGGTATTGGCGGCGCACGCCGGTCAGCACCTGTTGCTGCTGCCGGAAATAGGCCAGCCGGGCGGCCGGGGCTACCGTGGTGTCGGGCACTTTGTACTGGTGCATCCAGGCCGTCATGGCGTGGTCGGCGGCCAGCAGCCCGTGGATGTAGGGCGCGGCGGCTTCGCTGTGGTAGCCAGCGAGCTTGCCCTTGAGGGCATACAGCTCGTCGGTCTGAAACATGAGCGAGTCGTGCGTGGCCATCAGGGCCATTTCGGCGGTGGAGGCGGGCGAAGCAGCCGCGCCTTCGGTGGTCGGCTGGTTGGGCGAAGCGCAGGCGGCCAGCAGCAGGAAGGGCGCAGCGGCTACGCAAACGGCATTTTTGAGGGAGCTTTTCACGAGGCAAAGGTACGGTGGGAACCCATGAGGGAAGCGTGAGGCGAAAGGTTGGAACGGTGATTCTTGGATTTATTCGGGTGAATCTTGGATTAGAAGAGCCAAGTCGGGGGTTTGGAGAGCCGAGGAGAGGGTTTGGAGAGCCAAGGAGAGGGTTAGGAGAGCCGAGGAGAAGGTTTGGAGAGCCGAGGAGAAGGTTTGGAGAGCCGAGGAGAAGGTTTGGAGAGCCGAGGCGGGGGTTAGGAGAGCCGAGGCGGGGGTTTGGAGAGCCGAGGCGGGGGTTTGGAGAGCCGAGGCGGCAGTGAGAGAGGTGTGGCGGTAGTGAGGGAAATGCAGTCAAATCAAAGACATTCGTCAATTGGTTGGTATTGCTAAGCATCACGGAAGGACCTTCGTGGGGCGGCGGGCTTTGGCGTAACCCAACAACCGGTCCGCACGTGATAAGGTCCTTGGCCCGCTCCGGACGACCGGAGTCTTATCCGGCATGCAACCACTCAACCACATTTTCGATTTATGAAAACCCGCCAACTGGGCCGCTCCGGCCTCACCGTTTCGGCCCTGGGCCTGGGCTGCATGGGCATGTCCGACTTCTACGCCGGGCAGGACGATGCCGAAAGCACCCGCACCCTGCACCGCGCCCTCGACCTGGGGGTGACCTTTTTCGACACCGCCGACATGTACGGCCCGTTCAAAAACGAGGAGCTGCTGGGCCGCGCCCTAAAAGGCCGGCGCGACGGCATTGTCTTGGCCACCAAGTTCGGTATTCAGCGCGACCCCAGCGACCCCGCCAAGCGCGGCATCAACGGCCGGCCCGAATACGTGCGGGCGGCCTGCGAGGCCAGCCTGCAGCGCCTGGGCACCGACCACATCGACCTCTACTACCAGCACCGCGTCGACCCCAGCACGCCCATCGAGGAAACCGTAGGAGCCATGAGCCGGCTGGTGGAAGAAGGCAAAGTGCGTTTCCTGGGCCTGAGCGAGGCCGCGCCGGCTACCGTGCGCCGGGCCGTGGCCGTGCATCCCATCGCGGCCCTGCAAACAGAATACTCAATCTGGAGCCGCGAGCCCGAAGACGAAATCCTGCCAACCCTGCGCGAGCTGGGCGTAGGTTTCGTGCCCTACTCGCCGTTGGGGCGCGGCTTCCTCACCGGCCAGATTAAGCGGTTCGAAGATTTGGCCGAAGATGACTACCGCCGCCACACCCCCCGCTTTCAGGGCGAGAACTTCGCCAAAAACCTCGACTTGGTGGCCCGCATTCAGGACCTGGCCCGGCAGAAAGAGTGCACCGCCAGCCAGCTGGCCCTGGCCTGGGTGCTGGCCCAGGGCGACGACGTGGTGCCCATTCCCGGCACCAAGCGCGTGCAGTATCTCGAAGAAAACCTCGGTGCGCTGGCAGTGGAGCTGTCCAAAGCAGAGCTGGAACAGCTCGATGAAATTGCGCTCAAGGGCACTGCGGCAGCTGGCCTGCGCTACCCGGCGGCCATGATGGGCTCTGTGAACGGGTAGTTTGACGGTCTTTCATTAAAGGCGAATCACCCGCCGACCCTACCGATTCAGCAACCGGCGGAGTTTGGCGTAGAGTTCGGGCTCCTCGAAAGGCTTGGCCAGGCAGTCGTTGAGGCCGGCGGCGAGGTAGCGCTCGTGGTCGCTGCGGAAGGCATTGGCCGTGAGGGCGAGCACGGGCACGCTGGCCCGAATGGGGTCAGGGTTCTGGCGGAGTAGGGTGGTGGCTTCCACGCCACTCATGCCGGGCATCTGAATGTCCATGAGCACTACGTCGAAGGGCCCTTCGGTTTCGAGGAGGTGCAGACCTTCGCGGCCGCTTTCCGCTTCGAGTACTTCGATGCCCCAGTTCTGCATCGTCCAGGCGGCCACCATGCGGTTGATTTCGTTATCTTCGATGAGCAGGGCGCGGGCGCCGCGCAGTACGTCGGTGTCGTAATTGTCGGTGGTGATGGCGCTCGGAATATCCTGGTCGGCCTTGGGTAAGGTGAGCGTCAGCGCGAAGGTGCTGCCCAGACCGGGGGCGCTTTCCACGGTCAGGGTGCCGCCCATCTGCTCAACCAGAGCGCGGCTGATGCTCAGGCCCAGGCCGGTGCCACCGAACTGGCGGGCCGTATCGGCGTAGGCCTGCGTGAAGCTTTCAAAAATGCGGGCAACCACTTCCGGACCCATACCCACGCCGGTATCCTTCACCTCGAAGCGCAGCGACAGGTCGTGCCCGGTTTCGCCCACTACCTTGCTGGTCACGCGCACATCGCCGCCCGAGGGCGTGAATTTGATGGCATTGCTGACCAGGTTGAGCAGCACTTGGTTCAGCCGGTGGGCATCGCCCATCAGAATGGGATATTCTACGTCGGACGTGAACATGACGCAGGAAATGCCCTTGTCGATGGCCTGGAGCGAGAGCGGCTTCATGGCCTCGCGCACCGAAATGGTCACGTCGAAGGGTTCGGGGTTGAGCTCCAGCTTGCCCGACGTGATTTTGGCCATGTCCAGCACATCGTTGAGCACCGTGAGCAGGTGCTGCCCCGAGCCCCGGATGATGCGCACGTACTCGCGCTGCTCGGGGGTGAGGGAAGTTTTGGCCAGCAGGTTGGCCACGCCCAGCACCCCGTTCATGGGCGTCCGAATCTCGTGGCTCATGTTGGCCAGGAAGTTTTCGCGGGCGCGCACGGCTGCTTCGGCCGCTTCCTTGGCGCGCTTCATCTCCTTGCTGGCCAGCACTCGGTCGGTGATATCGTGGCCGTGCGACACGATGTACGGGTCGTGGCCGGGCTCGCGCACCACGAAGTTGTGGTAGTGCAGGTAGCGCAGCTCGGTGGCCCCACGCGGCAGCACGGGCAGCACGCCCTGCGCCTCGCCGGCTACGTCAATCTGGGCCAGGTAGAATTCAAAGCCCTCGCGGTCTTCCTGCGTCATGTGCGCTGTCACGGAAGTGCCCACCATCTCGTCGGCATTTTCGCGCAGCAGGCGGGCCAGGGCGGGGTTCACGGTGATGACCCGGCCGTGCATGTCGCAGGTACCGATAAGGGCCTGGCCGTAGTGCATCAGGTCGCGGTACTGCTTTTCGCTGCGCTCCAGCGTTCGCTGGGCCATTTTCAGGGCGGTGATGTCGGTGCTCACGCCCAACACCTGCACGGTGCCATCGGGCCGCTGCAGGGGGCGGCGAATGGCATAAAACCAGCGCGTGCTGCCGTCGCTCAAGGTCAGGCTTTCTTCCAGAACCAGCTCCTCGCCGGAGGCCAGTACCTGGGCATCCAGCTCGGCCGAGCGGCGCAGCTCGGCTATGGTTTGCTCCGGAAATGGGCGGAGGCCGCTGAACGGCGAAATGGCCATGATAGCATGCATGGCCTGGTTGCCGAACACGAGGTGCTGGCGGGCATCGCGCACCATCACCACCGTCGGAATGGTGTCGAGTACCTGGGCCGTAAACTGCTGGCTCTCGTGCAGCTGGCGGCGGGCCGCTTCGCGCTCGGTCACGTCGGCGAAGTAGATGTTGGCGTAGCGCTGCGCCGGCAGGGGCATCACCGATACGTCGTAGGTGTGGTCGCCGGCGGTCAGGCTAATGAGGCTGGGCGTGCGGGTAGCCAGGGCTACCTTGGCAGCCGCGCGCAGCTCATGCTGCACCTGCACGCGCTGGGCGCGGGTGAGGGTACGGTTTACGGCCCGCGCCGCGGAGTTGGCGTAAAGCTCCAGCAGATTGGCTCCGATGCGGACTATTGGGCTGGGGTTTTCGTCGGGTAGGTAGGCCAGGGCCTGGACGGCCTGCTCGTTGGCCTGGGCATGGGCCAGGGCGGCGGTGAGTTCGCGGATGCGCTGCTCAGCGGCCGCGAGAGCCTTCGGGTAATCAATGTCCGGAATAGCGGCAGGAGTGGGCATGGTCGGCACGTCGGCAAAGGTCCGGTTAAAAATAGTAACGGCAGCGGGGTCGGCAACTATTGCAGCGTAACATTCACAGGCCAGTGCTTTCCTGGGATTGCTGGGTTTCTACTCCGCAATTGCCTGGAATACCAAAATATGACCAAGCTGTTTCAGCATTCGCTGGTTCAGTGTAGCGACCCATTATTGCATCGATGCGTAGAGTTCGGAAAGCAATATTGATTCGACGAAAAGCGGCATCAGGCGGCGCTACATCGCCGGGCCGAATGCCACAACAGCTTTCGCAACCAGGAATCACTAATTGGGCAATAGGTCAATCCAGCCATCCTCGCTCACCACCACGGCCAGCATGGGGTATTTGCTGCTGTTCACGTAGCGCAGGGCCGAGTTGTAGCGTGAGCCGCGCGAGGAGTCGCCCTTGGCCGTGGCCAGCCCGTCGAGAATAGCCCCAATGGCGTGGCAGATGCCGTTGGGCTCGATGAGCACGGCCCCGTCGATGTTGGTAACCAGGCGCAGTACCGTCGGGGTCATGATGCGGGGCACTACCCGGAAGCACTGCCGGGCGAGGCGCTGGGCCTCCTGGATTGCGCCGGTGGTAATGACCAGAATGGTGCCGTTGGGTTGGGTAGTGGCCTTCTGGGCCAGGTCCCAGAGGTAATCGGTGCCATCGGCGCTGAGCTCGGGGAAGACAATGCGCACCACCCGGGCGAAATTGTCGGCCGCCACCTGGCCCTGGGGCAAGCGCGGCGTGTTGCTCACCACGCGCATGAGCACATTGCCGGCGTGGCTCACCTCCCAGCTGTAGTGGTTGGTGAAATGCACCGTCACCAACGGCTCAAACTGCGAGTCGGACTGCGGCACCAGCTGGCCCAGACCAAATACGTGCGAGGCATCCGAAATCAGGGCCGTCTGGCCTTCGCTCAGCTCCAGCAGCTTGCGAATGGAGCGGTGGTCGCGCATGGGCACCGGCGTTTCGAGGGTGAGTACGGGCACCACGGCTGGGTGCATCCGGCGGCTTACCAGCATAGTGCCGATGGCTTCGTCGCCCTCGTGGCGCAGGGCGGCCACGCCGTTGCAGGCATCATACAGGCCGTGAGTGCCGGCTGGGGCCACGCGCAGCATTAGGCGGCGGCCGGCCGAGCGCAACAGCTCGTTGTAGTCGCGGTCGAGCACGGGCTGGTCGTTGTCGGCGGTGTCGGCCTCGCGCAGAGCGCGGCTGCCCTCGTGCATAAATTCGAGCACGGCCGCGTGGGGCAGGTTGGCCGGCCGGCCGCTGCCCGGCTTGGGCAGGGCGTAGTAGCCGTTGTAGCAATCGGCCGACAGCTGGAGCACCACCGTCACGAGATAGCCCTGCAGGTTGACGGGGGCTGAACAGAAGGAGCGCCGATTTTCGCTGCGCCGGGCCACGAGTTCGTTCAGGGTGGCCTCGGTGGCCTGGCACATCAGCTCGTACCAATGCTGCTTTTCGGACCGGTCGTGGTCGTTGGGGTGCAGGTGGTACACCGAGCCCCGGGGGCCCGCATCGGCTTCGAAGGTTGTCGCCCGCGCTTTCACCAGCTGGAAATCGGCGGGCGAGTAGCGGTGCGAAGCCGGCTCCAGCACCACGGCTTCGGGAGTGTCAGACTCGCGGCCGGCGGCGTAGCCCAGCAGAAAAACCTCGGGCCGCAGGCCCCGGTCGAGCAGATTAAAAACCCCCTCGGCAAAGAGTTGGGCCGAGACGCGAAACAAGCTTTGATGCTCCCACATGAACGAATTCGGAACGGCCGCGCCCTGGTGCGGGCGCGACTTCGGGCTGAACTACGGAAAAAAACCGCTAACAGTGGTACGGCGAAACAAAATTCCTGCCCGGGAGCTTCATCCGCAGTCCATCATTGCGTATCTTCGGAACCCCGCCGACTGACCCGGCTGGCTCCCTTCACTACTTCAGCCCCGTTCGCCAATGCTCTTCGTCGACATGCTGTTCGTGATGGTGGTAGCCATTTCGTTTATCCCGATTCTGACCGGCTACTGCGCCCAGAGCCGGGGCCGCTCGTTCTGGCTGTGGTTTGCGCTGGGCTGGCTGTTGCCGCTGGCCTCATTCTTCCTGCTCTTCGCCCTCATCGCCCGCGATGAGCTGAACCCCGGTCGCCGCCTACTCGGCGAGGCTCGCCAGATACTGCGCGAAGCTGAGGAAAAAAACCGCGTGCGGGCCGATTCCTGAAACTCGTCGCCTTTAGCTGGTCGTCCGGGCATCGGCCAGCCATTTCTCCACGCCCCTTGCCACCCAAGCCCCAGTGCTGAAGCAGCCCTGCAGCAGGTAGCCACCGGTGGGTGCTTCCCAATCCAGCATCTCGCCGGCCACAAAAGTGCCCGGCCGCTGCCGCAGCATCAGGTACTCATCCAGCGCCGCCAAAGCCACGCCGCCGGCGGTAGAAATCGCTTCGTCGAGCGGGCGCAGGCCGGCCACCGGCAGGGGCAGGGCCACCAGCAGCGCCGCCAGTGCCTGGGGCGAAAGCGTAGCGCAGTCAGGGCTGATTTCGCGCAGAAGCGTGGGCACGGGGGCGCTCAGGTGCAGTGTTTTCTTGAGGAAATCGGGAAAGGAATTTTTGCCGCGCAGCTGTCGCAGCTTTAGCAACAGGGTGGCGGGGGGCAGGTCAGGTTTGAGATTGAGCTGAAGGAAGGCCGGACCGCCGCCGCCCAGCGCCGCCCGTACGGCCGGCGTAAGGGTATATACCGGCGTGCCTTCCACGCCGTATTCAGTGAGCAGCAGCTCACCACGCACAGCCGGCCCGTCATTCACCCGCAGGGCAATATTCTTGAGCGGAGCCCGCTCTACTTTCAGCCGGAAAAAATCTGACCAGGCGACTTCGGCCCCGCAATTGGCCGGCGCGAACGGCACCACAGGCACGTCGATTTCGCGCAGCAGCGGTGCCCAGGCCCCGTCGGAGCCGGTTTTAGCCCAGCTGGCTCCGCCCAGCGCCAGCACAGTTGCAGTCGGCTCCAGAATGAACTCGCGGCCATACTCCGGCCCGGGAACTTCGTTGCGGAGGCGCAGGCCGGCCGGCCCGGCAAAGCCCAGCCAACGGTGCCGGGTAACGATTTCTACGCCCAGTGCCCGGAGCCGGCCCAACCAGGCGCGCAGCAAATCGGCCGGCTTGTGGGCGGCCACTGGGAAAATGCGCCCACTCGTGCCCACAAAAGTCTCAATGCCTAGGTCGGCCGCCCAGGCCCGCAAATCCGCCGGCGAGAAGTGGCTCAGCAGTTGCTCAAACTGCCCTTGCGCCGCGCCGTAGCGGCGGGCAAAATCCGTCAGTTCCTCGGCGTTGCTCAAGTTGAAGCCACCGTGCCCGGCCACCAGAAACTTGCGCCCCACCGTGGCCTGGGCCTCGTACAGCCGCACCCGCAGGCCGGCCTCGGCCAGGCGCTGGGCCGCCAGCAGGCCCGCCGGGCCGCCACCGATAATCGCTGCGCTTAATGAGGAATGAAGAATGAGGAAGGAGGAATTATGGGTGCAGAGTTGCAGATGAACGACGGCACAAAAGTAATTTCCTCATTCCTCATTCCTCATTCCTCATTCCTCATTAAGCAAAGCGTCAAGCTTCGCTTTCTTGGATGAGCTGCTTGCGATAGCGCACCAAAATGGTCGATTTGAGGATAAAGCCCAGGTAGCGGCCATCTTCCTCGCACACGGGTAAGGCCCAGGCCCCGTACCGGTCGAAGAGGGCCAGGGTATGCTCCAGGTCATCGGTGGGGCCTACGATAGCGGGGGCGGGCTTCATAAGCATCCGTACTTTGGTCGTGTTGTAGTGCTCGTCGTCGAAGAGGGCGTCGCGCACCGAATCGAGGCTGACCACGCCTAGCAGCCGCCCCCCGGCTGCCACCACCGGAAACAAGTTGCGCGAGGCATGCCGGAATACGTCGACCAGCTCGCCGAGCGAGGTGGAGGGCCGCACGGGAATGAAGTCGGTTTCGAGCAGCTTACGCGGGTCGAGCTGGGCCAGCAGGCCCCGGTCGCGGTTGGCGTACACGTCGACGCCCCGGGCGGGCAGCTTGCGGGTGTACACAGAATACGGCTCGAAATATTTGGTGATGAGGTAGGACGAGGAGCTGACCACCATCAGCGGCACGAACAAGGCGTAGCCGCCAGTGATTTCGGCAATGAGGAAGATGGCCGTGAGCGGGGCGTGAATAACGCCCGCCAGCGTGCCGGCCATGCCCAGCACTACAAAATGCACCTCCGGAATATGAATGACCCCGGTAAGATTGATAAGCCGGGCGAAGAAAAACCCCGCCAGCGCCCCCGAAAACAGCGAGGAGCCGAACATGCCGCCGTTGCCGCCGCCGCCTACCGTCACGCTAGTCGCT
>JANXMN010000446.1 GCA_025354605.1 Hymenobacter sp.
GGCTTTTTCGGCCGCCCGACCGCTAATCGTGTGCAAACCCGCAACGAGTAGCGGTCGGGTGGCCGAAAAAGCCACCCGACCGCGCCGCCCCGGCTGCCCTATTCGAATAGGTTCTAAGTGCCCCTGCCCGTTTCTAACCCCCACATTTTTCCCAACCCATCATGACCCTCGAAGAAAAAGGCCCTATTGCTCCCGTGCCCGCGCTGTCGGCCGTGCTCGAACCCGTCTCGCAAACCATCCAAAACTGGCCCGGTACCCTGGCCGCCGCCCACTGGGACCTTTTCCGCGTGGGCGAGGTGGTGGACGGGGCCGATTTCTACGTGGGCAGCGAGGAGCTGGGCCATATTCACCTGAGCGGCGAGGCCCACCTGGCCACCCCGCCGGCGCTGGGCGCGGCGCTGGTGGCCGCCGGCCTGGCCCGCCCGCTGCGCTGGGGCGGCGCGGCGTACCGGGGGTGGACTGAGGTCAGCATCCGCACTGCCGCCGACGCCGCGCACGCCACCTGGCTGTTCGAGCTGAACTACCAGCGCCTGCGCGGCCGGGCCGAGGACGAGCTACTGGTGGAGGTACAGCAGCGGGCGACGGCCCGGCCGGTCAGCCGCTAGAGCATTATCCCCTTACATGGCTCCTTTGCCCGCCCCCAGCCCGTTGGCTTGCCCAGGGTTCGACCACGATGCCCATACCCGCGCCTTCCACGACCACGAGTGGGGGGAGCCCGTCATCGAGGCCATCATTCTGTTTGAGTATCTGGTCCTGCAAACGTTCCAGGCGGGCTTGCCGCGCGACTGGGTGCTGAAGCGCCGCGAAGCATTTCGCGAGGCGCTGCACAACTTCGACCCCGTCCGCCTGGCCCGCTTCGACGAGGATGAGGTGGCGGAGTTTCTGCTGAACCCGGGCGTCCTCCGCAACCGCCGCAAGGCCGAAACCACCCGCCAGAATGCCCAGGCCTGGCTGCGCCTGCGGGCCGAGCTGGGCGGCGACGCGGCCCTGCTGCGCTGGTTCTACGCCTTCGTCGGGGGCCGCCCCCACCGCAACCACTGGACGCTGCCCGCCGAGGTGCCCGCCATCGCCCCCGCCGGCGACGCCCTCAGCCGGGAGCTGAAGCGACGCGGCTTTGGCCTGCTTGGGCCCTTCGGCAGCTACCAACTGCTGCAAACCGCGGGCCTCGTCAACGACCACCTCATCAGCTGCCCGCGCCACGCCGACTGCGCCCGGCTGGCCGACGAATGGACGCTGAACTAGCCATGCAGCTCGCCCAGGAACTCCACCACGGGGCCAGCCGGGGCGAAGACGTGGGCGAAGACGTGGGCGAAGCGCTGGCCCCGGCCGGCAACTCTGCTGCTCCAGCCAAACGAGCCGACCCTCCCGCGGTTTGTCCTGGCATATGCACCCTTTTCGTCCGTTCATTGCCAGGTATGCGCCCCTGCCCAACGCGGCCTGGGCGCCGCAGGAGGCGCAACTCACGCGACAGCGGCTCCCGGCCGGCACCCGACTCATTGAAGCCGGGCGGCTGGCACCGTCCGGCATGGCCGTTTTCTCGCAGGTTTGGGTCGTAGTGCTGCCGTTCGTTATTCCGGGGCGGGCCCTGCTGGGGGCGAAGCGCCGGGGGCGGGCGGCGCGGGGCCAAGCAGGGCTTCGAGCACCCCGATTTCGGCTTGCAGGCCGGCGAGGCGGCCCGCAAGTAGCGCCTGGGGGCCGGCCCCGCAGTCGTCGCGCAGGCCGTCGAGGGCTTCGGCTTCGAGCAGGTTCAGCCAGGCGGTTTCACGGGCGGGGTTGGGTATCGGCCCGGCGTAGGCCCGCAGAATGGGCAGCGCGGCCAGGCGGTTGGTGAAACACTGCGCGCGGGCTTGCAGGGCGGCCAACTGCCGGGCCGCGTTGCGGGCTTCGTGGCGGCACTGGGCCAAGCGCCAGACCAGGGGGGCGGGGGTGAACGCGGGCGCGGGCACCGGGGGCAGGGCCACCGGCTCGGCCGGGCCGTCGGGGCGCAGGAGCTGGCCCAGGGTCGCCAGCGTCAGCCGCACCTCGCGAAGGCCGCGGCCCAGCGGCAGGCCGCGGCTGCCGCCCTCGGCCAGGGCCAGCGCCACCCGGCTCACCCCCACCCAAGAGGCCAGCCGCTCCTGCGTAATACCCAAATGCTCGCGTACGAAACTCGCCATTGCCACACCCCAGCCGTCGCAAAGGGGGCCGCCAGGGTTGTTACAAAGCTAACACAAAACGTGAATGATGTTACATGACCATATGTAACACCATTCTTATGTCAGCTGAAAGTGTAACAAGCCATGGAGGCGGCTCTCCCACCCCGCAACCAGGCGCACCACCGGGCCAGCCGGGGCAATTTTGCTTAGTCCGGCCTGTTTCGCCCGCGCGGCAAGCAGGCACCAAGGCTCGTTGGGCGGAATCGTCGGCAATTGTTTGGTAGCTAATCCAAGTTGCGGCCTGTAAGCTGGCTTGATGCAGGGCGAAGGCAAAAAGTTAGTGCGCCGAGAAGCGAAACGCGGCGGGCGTGAGGCCGGTTTTGCTTTTGAACAAGCGCGTGAAATAATGCGGGTAGGCAAAGCCCAGTTGAAAAGCCGTTTCGCCGACGGTGAGCGACGTACCGAGCAGCAGCTGCTTGGCTTTTTCAATCAGGGCGTGGTGCAGGTGCTGCTGCGCCGTTTGGCCGGTGAGGGCCCGCAGCATGTCGCTCAGGTAGGCGGGCGAGACGTGCAGCGCCGCGGCCACGTGCTGGACGGTGGGCAGCGGCGGGTGGTCCGCTTGCGCAAAATGAACCGCGAGCTGGGCCTCGAAGCGACTAAGCAGGTCGTGCTCGGCTATCCGCCGGGTCAAAAACTGGCGGTGGTAGAAGCGACTGGCGTAGCCCAGCAGCACCTCCAGCTGCGCCACTAGCAGGTCCGGGCTGAAGGCGTCGATGGGCTGCTCGTATTCGTGCTGGAGGCTGCGCAGTACGCTTTCCAATAGGTCTTCTTCCTTCGCCGAGACGTGCAGGGCCTCGTGGACCGCGTAGGCAAAAAAGCCGTAGCCGGTGATTTTCTGGCCCAGCGGGTATTTGCGCAGCAGGTCGGGGTGGAAGACCAGCGCCCAACCGCTCAACTCGGAAACGTCCGGGCCCGCCCCGGCCAGCACCACCTGGCCGGGGGCCAGAAACGTGAGCAGGCCCCCGTTAAAATCGTAGGTCTGGCGGCCGTAGTACACGGGGCCCTGGAGCCCGCGCTTCAGGGCGACGGTGTAGAACTGCGCCACCACCGGCGTGGGCACGGCCGGCCGGCGAATGTCGGCCAGATTAATCAGCGCGAGCAGCGGGTGCGCCGGGTCTGGCAGCCCATAGTGGCGGGCGCAGTCCGTGACGGTGTGCAGTACGTGAAAATCCGCGGGTTTCATAACGTAATGATAAGGTAAGCGGGATGGCCGGCGGGCATAGCCGCCGGCCATTGCCCTGGAGCCGACTAGGCGTGGGCCGCCCCGCTGACGCTGCCCACGGGCAGCACCGCGTTCAGCGCGGCCAATTCCGGCGCGCCCAGGCGAATGGCGGCCGCGGCCACGTTTTGCTCCAGGTACTGGCGGCGCTTGGTGCCAGGAATGGGCACTACGCCCTGCGCCAGTACCCACGCCAGGGCCAGCTGCGCGGCCGTCACCTGCTGCTGCGCTGCCAGCCCGTGGAGCTGCTGCACCAGGTCCAGGTTTTTCTGGAAGCTCTCGCCCTGGTAACGCGGCAGGTTGCGCCGGATATCGGTGGGCGCGAAGTCCTCGAATTTGGTAATCTCCCCCGACAAAAAGCCCCGGCCCAGCGGCGCATACGCCACAAAGCCGATGCCCAGCTCGCGGGCCACGTGCAGGATTCCCTGTTCTTCTTCCACCCCGCGGTCGAAAAGCGAGTATTCGCTTTGCAGGGCCGTGAGGGGGTGCACGGCGTGCGCCCGGCGCAGGACGTCGGCGGGCACACCGGACAGGCCCAGGTAGCGCACCTTGCCTTCCTCCACCAGCCGGCTCATTGCCCCCACGGTGTCCTCGATGGGGGTGGCGGGGTCGAGGCGGTGCAAGTAATAGAGGTCGATGTAATCGGTTTTGAGGTTTTGCAGGGAGCGTTCGGCTGCTTTGCGCACGTAGTCGGGCCGGCCGTTGAGGCCCCGGGTTAATTGCTCATCGTCGTTTATCTCGAAACCAAATTTGGTGGCGATGGTGTACTGGTCCCGCTGGCCGGCGGTGGCTTTGGCCAGTAGCCGCTCGTTGAGCAAAGGCCCGTAAAGGTCGGCCGTGTCGAGGAAGTTCACGCCCAGCTCGCGGGCGCGGTGAATGGTGGCAATGGCTTCGGCCTCGTCGGGCTTGCCGTAGACCTCCATGCCGGCCAGGGTCGTCATGCCCATGCAGCCCAGGCCTTCCACGGGTACGTTCAGGCCCTGGCTACCCAGGGCGACTTGATTGAGGGTGCTCATGTTGTGTTTCGAGGGAGGTTAGATAATAAGCAGATGTTGCTCCACAAAGGTCTGGACCGCCTGCTCGCCTGGAGCCACACAAAACCCTGAATTCATAACACAAATCACCGCAGTTGCCCCATTCTGTGGGACTATGCATTTAGTCCGCAACTTGGGTTAGCTGTTCGAATGAGCAGGTGGAGTACTCCGAATGTATAATTCGCCCCGTTAGCCCGACTTAAACCCCGTTTCTGACCGGCCGGACGGGCCGAATTATACATTCGGGGTACTCCGCTAACGGCCTCTCACTAATGCAAGCAGCTTCTTGGCACTTCAAGCTAAGAGCCTATCCAAATAGGGCAGCCGGGGCGGCGCGGTCGGGCGGCTTTTTCAGCCACCCGACCGCTAATCGTTGCGGGTTTACACACGATTAGCGGTCGGGCGGCCGAAAGAGCCGCCCGCCCGCGCCGGCCCGGCTGCCCTAT
>JANXMN010000466.1 GCA_025354605.1 Hymenobacter sp.
CGACAACGTTCGCGACCCGCTGCCCAATTGCGACAATCAAAACCACTTGGCTCTATTGAAGCTGCATATCCGCAATTATTGCCTTGATTTTCTCGTGACCCAGGCGGTTGGCCAAGTCATAATCGACTACTGATTTGAGAGGCTGCTTCACGCTGAAGTAGAACTTGATTTTCGGTTCCGTGCCACTGGGGCGAGCCGAAATCTTGCTGCCGTCCTCGGTGAGGAACTGGAGCACGTTAGAGCTTTCCACGCCGGTGTCGGAAGTGCGGTTGGTGCGCAGGTCCTGGATTTTGCCGGTTTGGTAGTCGCGGATTTCTACCACTCTCAGGCCCGCGATGTGCTGGGGTGGGTTGGCACGCAGGGCGGCCATCATCTCCTGAATTTCTTCGGCCCCGCGCTGGCCTTTTTTCGTCAGGGAAATCAAATCCTCCACGTACAGGCCGTAGTGGGCATACATCTGCACCATTTCCTGGTAGAGGGTGCGGCCCTGGTCTTTGGCCACGGCGGCCATTTCAGCTACCAGCGCACAGGCCGAGATGGCGTCTTTGTCGCGTACGAAGTCGCCGATGAGGAAGCCGTAGCTTTCCTCGCCGCCGCCGATGTAGGTTTCCTGGCCCTGCAAATCGCGGATTAGGCCGGCGATGTACTTGAAGCCGGTGAGCGTGCGGTAGCTTTTCACAGCGTGCTGGCGGGCAATATCCCCGAGGATTTCGCTGGTCACGATGGTGTAGACGATGAAATCCTGCGGGGTGCTCTGGCCGGCGCGGTGCCGGGCCGAGAGCAGGTAGTTGGTGAGCATAGCGGCCGTTTGGTTACCATTCAGCAGCACCCACTCGCCCTCGTTGTTTTTCACACCCACGCCCACGCGGTCGGCATCGGGGTCGGTAGCCAGTACGATGTCGGCGTTGGTGGCCTGGGCCTGGTCGAGGGCCAGCTGCATGGCGCTCTTCTCCTCGGGGTTGGGCGACTGCACGGTGGGGAAGTTGCCGTCGGGCGTGGCCTGGGCCTGCACCACGTTCACGTTGCTGAAGCCGAACTCGCGCAGCAGGCCCGGCACCAGCGTAATGCCCGAGCCGTGGATGGGCGTGTACACGATGTTCAAATCGTGCTGGCGCTGAATGGCGGCCGGGTCGATGCTGAGCTTTTTGGCGGCCGCGAAATACTTGGCGTCGATATCGGTGCCGATACGAATGATTTTCGATGGGTCGGCCTGAAACTTTATCTGGCCTACACCGGCAATCTTATTGACTTCGCCGATGATGTTGGCATCGTGCGGGGCCACCACCTGGGCACCGTCGTTCCAGTACACCTTATAGCCGTTGTATTCCTTCGGATTGTGGGAGGCCGTAATCACGCATCCGCTTTGGCAGCCCAGCTCGCGGATGGCAAACGACAGCTCCGGCGTGGGCCGCAGCGCGTCGAACAGGTAGACCGTGATGCCATTGGCGGAGAAAACGCCGGCCGCGATTTCGGCAAACTCGGGGCTGTTGTTGCGCGAATCGTGGGCAATGGCTACCTTTATTTCCTGGCTGGGGAAGCTTTGCAGCAGGTAGTTGCACAGGCCCTGGGTGGCCATGCCCAGAGTGTAGCGGTTCATGCGGTTCGAGCCCGGCCCCATTACGCCGCGCAGGCCACCGGTGCCAAATTCGAGCGAACGGTAGAAGGCATCAGTGAGGGCATCATCCTGGCCGCTGGCCTGCATTTCGCGAATAGCCGCCTGCGTCTGGGCGTCGTACTCGGGCGTGAGCCAGGTGTTGATGTTCTGCTGGATTTCGGGGGTAATGGCCATGAGAGAGCAAATGATTGGTACAGTCGTAGTCGAAACGGCCGCAAAGGAAAGAGGTTGAACGGAAAGTTCGGGAAACCCGGAAATCAAGGGCGAAGCCAGCAGCCCACGTTGAGGGCAACCAGCCGCTGGCGCACCCGCAGCGGGAAGTGGCCCAGCCGCTCGTTGGAAATCAGCACCCGGTCCGGACCCACGAAGCACAGCCCCTCCGTCTGCCCCAGGCGCAGCATGCCGGGCAGCCCCAGCCGCCGGCCGGTGCCCGCCAGGTAATTGCTGCCCTTAAAATCGGTGAGCAGCCACAGGAAAACGCGTCCGCTTTTGGTGTAGCCCAGCAGGCCCACCGTGCGGCCATCGGGGCTTAGCGCGGCCGCCGTCACCAGGCCCTGGGTATCGAGGGTTTCGCGCAGGTGGGCCTCGTATTGCCCCGGCTGCGTGGGCAGCGTATAGTGTCGGGTGCGCCCATCGAGCCAGTTTTTGGTGAACAGGTGCAGCGAGTCGGGGGCCGCGAACAGGGCTTCGCAGTCGAAGTTATGGCGGTAGGGCAGGGCGCTAAAATCGGTCTGTTCGGGGTAGTGGAAGGCAATTTCTTCGGCCTGCACCGAGCACGTATCGGCCGCGCCGATATCGGCTTTGGCCACGCGCAGTACCCGCAGGTCGCGCCGGGTGCCGGCATTGTTGCCAACGTCGCCGATGTAGAGATAGCGCGCGTCGGCGGCCAACTCCTCCCAGTCCACGTTAGGAAAGTTGCGGATGCGCACCCGCTGCGTTACCCGGCCGCTGGCCGGGTCGAGCCGGAACAGCACGGGTGGGTTGCCGCTGTCGTTCAGCGTCCACAGCGCGCCGTCGGTGAAACACAGGGCCGAGGTTTCGGGCACGGCCGCATCGAGCCGGGCCAAGCGGTGCGGGCGGGCGCGGGTGGGTGGGCGGAGCAGAGCCGTTTGGGCCGGGGCCGGAAGGTTCAGCAGTAGCAGTAGTAGCCCAAGCAGCGGGAAGTAGTTGGGCATTTTGTGGTCGTGATGTTAAGCAGTGCAAAAAGAACGTCATGCTGAAAGCAGTGAAGCATCTCTACCGCAATACTAAAATGGTTTAGTTACGTGGCAGAGATGCTTCGGCTGCGCTCAGCATGACGTGCAGTTTAAGCTTAGCTGATGCGCTACGGAATTACAGATTTCCCCGCAGCGCCTGCTCGCGCTCGATGCTCTCGAACAGCGCTTTGAAATTGCCCTTGCCGAAGCTCTTGGCCCCTTTGCGCTGGATGATTTCATAGAATACCGTCGGCCGGTCTTCCACCGGCTTCGTGAAAATCTGCAGCAGGTAGCCTTCCTCGTCGCGGTCCACGAGCAGGTTCAGCGCCTTTAGCGACTCCAAGTCCTCATCGATGGCACCGATGCGTTCGAGCAGGTCATCGTAGTAGGTGCCGGGCACCGACAGAAACTCCACGCCGCGGCGGCGGAGCTCGGTTACGGTGCTGCGGATGTCGTTGGTGGCAATGGCAATGTGCTGCACGCCGGGCGAGTGGTAGTAGTCGAGATATTCCTCAATCTGCGACTTCTTCTTGCCCTCGGCGGGCTCGTTGATGGGGAATTTCACGTAGCCGTTGCCGTTGCTCACCACCTTGCTCATCAGGGCCGAGTATTCGGTTGAAATATCCTCGTCGTCGAAGGTGAGCAGGAGCTTGAAGCCCATCACGTCTTCGTAGAACTTCACCCACTGGTTCATCTCGCCCCAGCCCACGTTGCCCACGCAGTGGTCGACGTGCAGCAGGCCCACCGGCGCGCTCTGCGGCATGGCACTGCTTTTGGCCACGTAGCCCGGCATGAAAGCCCCGGTGTAGTTGCTGCGCTCCACGAAGGTGTGGATGCTCTCGCCGTAGGTGTAGATGCCGGCCAGCGTGACGGAGCCGAACTCGTCCTCCAGGGTGTAGGGCTCGAACGCCGATTTGGCCCCGCGCTTGGTGGTTTCTTCCCACGATTTACGGGCGTCGTCCACCCACAGGGCCATTACTTTCACGCCGTCGCCGTGCTGGGCCACGTGGCGGGTAATGTCGGAATCGTTCAGGAGCGAGGTGGTGAGCACTAGCCGGATTTTGCCCTGCTGCAGCACGTAGCTGGCGCGGTCGCGCAGGCCGGTTTCGGGGCCGGCGTAGGCCACCAGCTCGTAGCCAAAAGCGGCCTGATAGTAATAGGCGGCCTGTTTGGCATTGCCCACGTAGAACTCGACGTGGTCGGTGCCTTTGAGGGGGAGGAAGTCCTGAGCGGGCTGGGCCAGCACTTCGGGCGAGGTCATGGTATGCATGGGAGGGGAGCGGTTTGGGGGTGGGGGTTGATGGGGTAAAAATACGGGTCTGGCCGGGTTCCGGCCGAAACCGCCGCCATTTCCCCCGCCGCCGGCCGGCCCAATAGCGGGCGTTTGCCAAAACCTTCCCATTTTTGCAGCTAATCAACCGCCCCCAGCGCCCCCATGAATACCGAAGAACTGAACCTCGCCCTCGTCGCCCTGATTGAAAAGAAAGCCGAGCTGCACACCCTAAAGTACGATGACGCGCGCTACGACGAGGTGGAAGAGGCCCTGCACGACCTCGAAGACGACTTCAACGACGAGTACGGCGACTATCTCGAAACGGCGCTCGATAAAGTCCACACCGACCTGAAATCGGACACCGACGTGCTGCTGCCCACTGCTTACCTGCCCAGCACGCCCGGCTCTACGCCCACGCCCAAGGAAGGCGTCTGGGTCGACTCCGAGAAATACCCCGGCAAGGAAGCCCGCATCACGCTCATCCCGAATCCCGTGCGCATTATGCTCACCGTGGGCAAGCAGGTGCAGCAGGAGCTCTGGAAGGCGTAATGCTGCGCCTGTCATTGCGAGCGGAACGCAGTGGAGCGCGGCAAACCGTCCTCTCAATCGCGACCAACCCTGAGATGTGACAAAGATTATTTGCCAAACCACAAGCTTTATCAAACGACAAAGCCCCAACACCGCACGGTATTCGGGGCTTTGTCACATCTCAGGGCTGGTCGCTGAGAGAGGAAGGATTGCCGCGCTTCACTGCGTTCCGCTCGCAAAGACAGACGTTATGATTTACCGCATTGCCGAACCGGCCGACTGGCAGCAGGCCCAGCAAACCGGCTTTTTTGCCAGCCCCGACCTCGCCGCCGAAGGCTTTATCCATTCTTCCGAAACCCACCAGATTCTCGAAACGGCCCGCCGGTACTATGCCGGGCGAGCCGATTTGGTTTTGCTGGAATGGGACGAAGCCGCCCTCACCGCCGCCGGTGTGCGCGTCGAACGCGAGTGGGTAGCCAGCCGGCAGCAGCGCTTCGCCCATGTTTTCGGCCCGGTGCCGCTGGCCGCGGTGCGGCGTAGCTGGCCCTTTGGAGCCGATGCGGCTGGGGATTTCGCACTGCCATTGGCAATTGCCGGCGGAAAAGAATAAATTTGGTAGTCCGTGCAACGTTAGCGGTTCGGCCCGCATCAAGCTCCCGGAACCCTTGCCTTTTCTGATAGTCGCCATGCGCTCTAATTTCTTGCGTTCGTGGTCCTTCGGGACGCTGATTGGCCTGGCGGCCACCGCCTGCGCCCCCACCTACCAACTTGGCCTGAAACCCGCCCGCCCCAGCGGATTATTCGCCGAAGGGCGCGAGCAGGCCCAAGCCCAGGCCGACAGCGTGGAAGTGCGCTTGAGCTTCGTGTGCTTCGAGCCCACCCGCCTGGTATTCGAGGCCGAATACCGCAACCCCACTCGCCGCCCGCTGGTGGTCGACCCCACCGCTTTTCAATTTGAGCCCAGCCGCCAGCCCCAGCCCGCCGCCGTTCCTGGCCAGAAATATCACCGCCCCAAGCCCCTGCCCGGCACCGAAGTGACGGCGGCCGTGGCTGCTGCCAGCCAGACCCTGGCGCTGCCGCCGCTGCCCGCGCGGCCCGTGGCCGCCATCGACCCTGAGCCCGAAATCACCTACCTGCGCGCCACCGCTGACCAAGAAGCCGACAAAGCCAGCCGCTTCGACTGGCTGGGCCTGGCCCTGACCGTCACTAGCGTGGCCTTGGACGTGGCCAGCCTCGGCGGGCGCGAAACCGTGGGGCAGTACCAGAACCGCGCCGCCGTGCAGGATATTGCTTTCGCCTACAACGTCGCCTCGGCCGCCACCAAAGTCGAACACGCCGTTTCAGCCGACCAGCTCCAGCAGCGCGCCGCCCATTTGCAGGAGTATGCCCTGCGCAAAGTCACCCTCGAACCCGGCCAGCAGGTGCGCGGCTACCTCTACTTCCCCCGTTACGACGCGGCCGATGCGCTTGTGGTGCAAGCCCCGTTGGGCAGCCGCGTGGTGCCGCTGGAATTCGCGCAGGTACGCCGGCGGGTGCGGTAGGGACGGGGGAGGCATCAGACGCTTTTACTACGGCAGCGGCTTTTTCAACAACTGCTTTTCTGGGTTACTTTCGAAACATGAAAACCCCGTTACTGAAAGTTGCTTTGTCGTTTCTGCTGCTCCTGCCGCTGCTTGGGCGGGCGCAGGAAGTGCGCATTAACGGGCGGGTGGTGGATGCCAAAACCAAGCAGCCAGTCCCTTTTGCTTCCCTTGGTCTGCGCGACACTGATATTGGCGCTCTGTCAAACGAAGATGGATACTTTCAACTGCTCAAGCCGGGGGTATTTAAGCAGGATTCTCTGGTCGTGATGACGCTTGGATACGTCCGCAAAGCACTATTTGTGGAGCCGGGCAAGGCTGAAAACTTACGTGTCGCACTGACTCCATGGCCAGCCGGCTTCATTTCACACCACACAAGTGGGCCTTGTAGAGTCGCTTCCAGCCCAAAAAGTGCCAAAAATGACCCGGCAATTACCCAAAACGACATCGTAATTGACGGGATTTCGGGTGCTCAATTCGCCTTTTTTATTGAAAACGATAAGCGTAGGCAACTCCGCACCATGCGGTCGGTATCGTTCTATATTGGGGAGAATGGCTTCCCAATAGTCCCGTATCGCATCCACATCTATCGGGCTGACGGCAAACAATATTCGCCGGGTACTGACTTGCTCAATGAACGGGTAGTTATTGCGGCTACCAAAGGCAGCCAATGGTACACCTACGACTTGACCCGTTACAGCGTTGCTACACCAACCGAAGGCTATTTTGTCGCATTGGAGTTTGAAAAACCGGGCGGTTCTTCGCCACAGCCAGACATGGATAACTATATGCCCTTTGGTCGGATTATGCGGCCAACATTTGAGTTTAAAAAAAGCATTACTTGGAGCTATTTTCAGGAGATTGGTTGGAGCGTGTTGCCGGTATTCAAAAGTTCACGCCGATACAATGCCATGGTGAAAGTGGAAGTCGAAGGTGTTAAGTAAGAGGCGTCCATTCATTTAATCAAATGCAAACGGGCCGCTGCGAATATATCACAGCGGCCCGTTTTTTAGTTGACGTAAAAGGCGATTACCCCAACTCCGCCAGCTCCAGCCACCGTTCTTCCTTTTCGCCCAACTCCTTTTCAATAGCAGCTAAACGCGCACCCCAGGCGGCAAAATCCTGCGGACTACCCGTGCCGCCATTCAGCTGGCCGGTGACTTCATGCTTCTCGGTTTCCAGCGTGGCCATGGCTTTTTCGAGCTGCTCGTATTCCTTCTTCTCAGCAAACGATGCGCGGCGCTTCTGCGGCGACGGGGCTACGGCCGTGCTCACGGCGACGGGCGCGGCCAGCTTGGCGGCGGCGCGGGCGGCTTTGGCGACTTTTTCTTCTTCAACAATGGCGGCTTCGGCTTCGCGCTCTTCGAGGTACTCGCGGTAGTCGGTGTAGTTGCCGGGGAAGTTGAGGATGGCCCCGCCGGGCTCCAGCACGAAGAGGTGTTCGGCCAGGTTGTCAAGGAAGTAGCGGTCGTGGCTGACTATGAGCAGGCAGCCGCCAAAGTTGAGCAGGAAGTCTTCGAGGATGTTGAGCGTGCCCAAATCCAAGTCGTTGGTGGGTTCGTCCAGAATCAAAAAGTTGGGGTTTTTG
>JANXMN010000473.1 GCA_025354605.1 Hymenobacter sp.
TGGTCATCTTGCTGATGACCTGCCTGTTGCAGCAGGTACATGCTCAGGACCGCTCCATATCAGGGCGTGTCACGGACCGGGGTACCGGTCAGGGTCTCCCCGGCGTAACGGTGCTCGCCAAAGGCACGACCAATGGAACGTCAACCAATTCGGATGGTAGCTATACCATCAGCGTGCCTGCTTCGGTAACCAAAATTTCGTTCAGTTACGTGGGTTTCGCCACGCAGGAGCGCGATGCTAATGCGGCAACTATCGACGTTGCACTCGCCTCCGATAACAAGGTATTGGATGAAGTGGTGGTGAACGGTTTGGCTAGTAACATCAAGCGTTCTAACTTGGCTAATGCAATCACTACTATCTCGGCGCAGGACCTTTACGGCAGCACCCGCCCGGTAACGGTGGATGCCGCCCTGAACGGTAAAGTAGTTGGTGCCAACATCAACGCAGTGAGCGGTGCTCCGGGCGGTGGCGTACAGCTGCAGCTACGGGGGGTAACCACCCTCTCGGGTAACGCGCAGCCCCTCATCGTAGTGGATGGGGTATACGCCGTTAGCCAGGAAATTGGTAATGGTGCCGGCGCCGCTGCCTTCACCGGTGCCTCTAGTGGCACGGGCCGCACGACGCAGGACCAGGGTACCAACCGCTTATCGGATCTGAACCCGTCCGACATTGAGTCGATTGAGATTCTGAAAGGCCCCAGCGCTGCTGCCATCTACGGCTCGCGCGCTGCCGCTGGTGTAGTAGTGATTAAAACCAAGCGTGGCGCTGTTGGCCAGACCACGGTTAACGTGAGCCAGGATGTTGGTTCGCAGACCATTCAGCGCTACATCGGGCACTCGGACTTCGATTTGGCCAAAGTGAAGCTGGTGTTCCCGCGTGACCCATTAACTCCTACCGTTCCCAGCGACAACGAACAGCTGTTTCTGGATGCAAATGGCAAGACCTGGGACTACGAGAAGGAAATTTTCGGAAACAAGGGCTTCATGCGCAACACGAACGTGAGCCTTTCGGGCGGCAACGACCGGACACGCTTCTACGCGGCCGCCTCAACGACGCTCGAAAACGGCATCGTGAAGAATACCGACTATCAGCGTAACTCGATTCGACTGAACGTCGACCAGAAAGTAAGCAACCGCATCCAATTGGGTGTGAATGCCGGCTACAACAACTCGATTAACCGTCGGGGCTTCTTCGGCAACGACAACAACGGCGTAGGTGTGGGCTACAACCTGCTCTCCACGCCCAGCTTCATTGACCTGCACCCCGACCCCGTTACCGGCATTTTCCCGCCCTCGCCCATCACGGGCGACAACCCGCTGGCCATCGTGGACAAAGCCATCAACCGTGAGTCGACGAACCGGGTGACATCGGGTGCCAATGCAACCATCAAAATTCTGGAAAAGGAGAATTCGTTTCTGCGCGTAAACACGCAGGGCGGCATTGACTTCGCTTCTTCGGTGGCCAACCTAGCACTGCCTCCCGACCTGCAGTCGCAGCAAAGCGCTGCCAACCCCGGTGTGGCCCGCGTAGCCAACAACCAGTTCTTCAACTATAACCTGCAGGCCTTCGTGCTGTATGATTATAAGTTGGGTCCGTTGGCCCTGACTTCGCAGCTCGGTGCCATTCGCCTGGGCCTGAACACCCAGCTGCAGTACAGCCAGGGCCAGCGGCTGGCCCCTGGCCCGCTGCAGCCCGACCGCGGTACGGTTATCACCCAACAAACTACCATCCAAGACGAGACGGACGTCGCTTATGTGTTCCAGCAGGATTTCAACTTCCGTGACATCGTTGTGGCTACGGGCGGCCTGCGGGCTGACAAGTCGAGCCGCAATGGCGACCCAAAGAAGCTCTACTACTTCCCCCGCGCTTCGGCCTCGGTGAACCTGACCAAAATCAGCGGTTTCGAGATGAACAATGTGAACCTGATTAAGCTGCGCGCTGCCTACGGCGAAGCCGGTAACCCCGCCTTCTTCGGTGCTACTTTCTCGCCGCTGACCAACATCAGCACCGGCGGCAACGGCGGTTTCCAGCCTTCGACCCTAGTGGGCAACCCGAACATTGGTCCGGAGCGCGCCACCGAGCTGGAAGGCGGTATTGACCTGAGCTTCTTTAACAACCGCGTGAGCCTGGAAGCTACGGCGTACCAGAAGCGCACGATTGATGCCATCCTGGCATTCCCGCTCGCCCCGGGTACGGGGGTTTCCTCGGTTCGGGCTTTCCCGGTGGGCGACATCCGCAACCGCGGCGTAGAACTGGCCCTGACTCTAGTGCCAGTGCAAACCGCCAACTTCCGCTGGACCTCGACTGCTCAGTACTGGTTCAACCGCTCGCTCATCACCCGTCTCATTGTGCCCGCTTCTACCAACAACGGCTTCGGCCAGAGCTACGGCATCACCTACATCGCCCTGAACGAGTCGCCGACGCAATGGTTCGGTACTCCTACGTCTGCTCCTACCGATGACAATAAGATTGGTGCTACGCGCCTCGGCGATGCTCAGCCGCGGTTCCAGCTGTCGTCCCTCAACTCCTTCAACATCTTCAAGGATTTCGATGTGTCGTTCCTGTGGCACTGGAAGAAGGACTCCTACAACAGCAACCTGACGGTTAGCAACCAGGATTTCGTGGGTACCAGCCCCGACTGGAGCAACCCCATTACCGTGACGGCCAACAACTCCGCAGGTCAGCCAGTAACCGTGACCGGTCCTCTGGGAGCCTACCGTGGTAACCTGCCAGGTTATGGCTTCATCTCGGCCCCCCCGGCTTCCTACTACGTTGAGAATAGCGGTTACCTGCGTCTGCGCGAAGTATCGGTATACTACTCGCTGCCGGCTTCGGTGCGCACCAGCCTCTTCAAAGACTACGTGAAGCGCCTGCAAATCGGTGCATCGGGTAACAACCTGGTTACTTTCACCAACTACAAGGGCTACGATCCGGAAGTGTCGAACTTCGGAACTACCAACACCGGTGCTCAGGTTGACGTGGTAAGCTACCCGTCGACCAAGCGTCTATGGCTGCACCTGAACATCGGCTTCTAATTGTCTTTTCCTGCTAATTTTTGTATCATGCAAGCAACCATCAAATATTCATTACGAGCGCTAGGGCTGGCAGGCATGTTGGGCGTGGCGAGCTGCAATCCGACCAAGATTGACCCCGTAACCGACCCCAACAACCAGAGCATCGAAGGCGTAGTTGCCAACGCCACTATTGCCCAGATGCGGGCACTGGGCGTAGGCCTGGAAGCCTCGTACCGCCTGGCCCACACCAACAACGCGCCGTACAACCAGATTACTGGTGTATTGGGCCGCGAAATTCTCATTCTGGCCAGCAACGACCCCCGCTGGACGGGCGAGATTATTCAGGGTAATGGCAGCGCCGTGCCTATTCCGCTTGACGCCACCGGTTTCTACGTCAACGGTTCATATAACGCTGTTGCCCGCGTCATTCGGGCCGCCAACGTCGTACGGCAGTCGGCTACCAATTCCACGCAGACCACCGCAGTGGAGCGTCAGGGTTACTACGGCTTTGCCGATACCTACGAAGCACTGGCTAAGCTGCACCTGCTCAACCTGATGGGCGAGAATGGCATCCGTATCGACGTGGCTGATTTCCTGAAACCCGGCAAGTTTACGGCTGGTTCGGGTCCAGCACTGGCCAACATCCGCCAACTGCTCGACAAGGGCGCGGGTGAGCTGGCACAGGCCGGCACCGCTTTCCCCTTCCCGGTGTCGACTGGTTATGCGGGCTTCAACACTCCCACTACGTTCCTGCGCTTCAATCGCGCTCTGGCGGCGCGGGTAGCGCTGTACCAGAAGGATTACGCTGGGGCGCTAACCGCCCTAGGCGGCTCGTTCTACGACCCGGCCGGCTCGCTCACGCTGGGCCCGAAACTTACGTTTGCGCCCGGCGTTGGCGGCGACCAAGGTAATGTGTACTTCCAGGTGCCCAATACCCGGCCTTCGACTTACGTAGGGGTACCGAGCCAGTTCGTGACGGAAGCTGAAACCGGCGACCGCCGCTTGAGCAAAGTATCGACTCGGACTACGAGCGTTTCCCAATCTGGCCTGACCAGCACCAACGACCCGTTGGTGTATCCTGCTCAGAACTCGACGTATGGCATCATTCGTAATGAGGAACTGATTCTCATCGCTGCCGAAGCCAAAGCCAACACGAACGACATTCCCGGAGCTGTAGCCGCCATCAATACCATTCGGACCCGCTCGGGTGGCCTGGCTGTCTACACCGGTTCCACTGACGTGCCTAGCCTGAGCAACGAGATTCTGCGCCAGCGCCGCTATTCGTTGTTCTACGAAGGCCATTGGTGGGTCGACCTGCGTCGTCTGGGTAAGCTCGCTCCCAATCCGACCCCGCAAATCAGCTTACCCGCCTCTACCGGCACGTACAAGCTTTTCGACCGTCTGCCCGTGCCGGATGCAGAAGTTCGTTGGGACCAAGCCAATCCCTAAGGCCCGATTAGCCTGACCAGAAAAAGCCCGTCTGAATTTTCAGGCGGGCTTTTTCTTTGCGGAAATCATCGATAGCCGACCTTGTCGAAGTATCAGTTCTGCATCAGAAAGCCTTTGATATACTCATCCAAATCCCCATCGAGCACGTTCTGCACGTCGGTGCGCTCAATGCCCGTGCGTAGGTCTTTGATTAGCTTGTAAGGGTGTAGCACGTAGTTACGAATCTGCGAGCCGAAGTCGATGCGCTTCTTGGTTGCTTCGACCTTGTCGCGCTCAGCGTGGCGCTTGTCCATCTCAATCTGGTAGAGGCGCGACTTAAGCATGCGCAGGGCGTGCTCCTTGTTCATGAGCTGACTGCGCTCAATCTGCACGGCGATGATGATGCCGCTGGGCGCGTGGGTAAGGCGCACGGCGGTTTCCACCTTGTTCACGTTCTGCCCACCCGCGCCGCCGGCCCGGAACGTGTCCCAGGAGATGTCGGCGGGGTTGATGTCGATGATGATGGTATCATCGATGACCGGGTAGGCAAAGACCGACGCGAACGAAGTATGCCGCCGGCCACTGCTGTCGAAAGGCGACATGCGCACGAGCCGGTGCACGCCGATTTCGCTTTTGAGGTAGCCATAGGCGAAGTCGCCCTCGATTTCGAGCGAGGCCGACTTGATGCCGGCTCCCTCCCCGGGCTGATAGCTAAGTTGCTTCACCCCAAAACCGTGGCTTTCAGCCCACATGATGTACATGCGCATGAGCATCTCGGCCCAGTCCTGGCTTTCGGTGCCGCCGGCTCCGGGGTTGATGTCGATAACGGCCGACAGTTGGTCTTCCTCATCGGAGAGCATACGCTTGAATTCCAGCGCTTCCAGCTTTTTCAGCGTGGCTTCGTAGTCGGCCTGCATTTCAGCTTCGGGCACGTCGCCCTCCCGGTGAAAGTCGAAAAGCACCTCGGTATCAGCCAGCGCCTGCTGCACGGCTTCAAAATCGTCGGTCCAAGTCCGGATTCCTTTGATTTCGCGCAGGATGGTTTCGGCGGCTTTCGAGTCGTCCCAGAAGCCCGGAGCGGTAGTCTGCGCCTCGGCGGCAGCTATTTGTTCTTTGCGGGCATCGTAGTCAAAGATACCTCCTCAGGGCCTCAGCGCGGCCCTTCAAGTCCTTAATCTGGTCTTGGGTCATTAGTGAGAAAATGAGAAAAATGAGTGCTCGCAAAATGCGTCGAAGCGGAATACGGTGAAATCGCCGCAGGACCGAGCAAAGTGCAAAAGTACCGCAAACGGATTGCCCATCGGCTCATCGACCGTGGCGTACCTTTAAGCCGAAGCGCCACGTATAAACAGCCCGCCGGCTAGTTGCCAGATGGGCCAGATGCTCGTATTATTTTCTTATGACAGATGAAGAGCTGAAGCGGGATTTCGAATCGGCGCTGATTAAACACGTCCACTTCAAGAGCCGTCTGCGCTCATACCTGTTTGGCAATGCGGGCGAGGAAGGGCCCCTGCGCGACCCGGAGCAATGCAGCCTGGGGCAGTGGATTGCGCAGCGCATGCGGGGCCACGGCCAGTATGCGCATCTGTCCGAAGCCCGGCAGTTCGACCAGCAGCACCAGCTTATCCATGAGGCCGCCAACCTGTTGATGGACCTGCACGCAGCCGGCCGCGAAACCGAAATGAGCGCGGGCTACGCCCGTTTGCAGGTGGCGGCCGATAGGATGGTCGCCCTGTTGCAAACTATGGAAGCCAAGCTACGTACTCCAGCCTGAACCAAGGCCCTCTATGAAACCATCGCTCGCGACCAAGCTCTTTACGGGTATCATCATGCTCCTGGGCTTGTTTGCGGTGGTAGTCATCTTTTCGTATCGGATGGCCGGCCAGGTGTTGAGCAACTCCCGCGAAGTAGCGGCCTCGCAGCAACTCTCGACCGACGCCGTGACCCTACTGCGCAACATTGTGGACATGGAAACGGGCTTCCGCGGCTACCTGCTGATTGGCAATGAGCAGACCCTGGAGCCCTATTATTTTGGCGAGCGGGAGCTAATCGGCCGGTTCTCGAATCTACGCGAACAGGTACAGAACTCTCCCGAGCAGGTGCAACGCATCGAGCAGACTCAACGCCTTTTTCAGCAATGGACAAGCTACAGCCACCTGTTGATTGCCGAAAAGCGCGAAGCTCACCGCCGCAATGCGCAACAAAGTGCGCTTGATGGGCTGCCGCATCAGCGCCTGGCTCAGAACCTGACGGGCAAGCAGATGATGGACGGTATTCGGGCCCAGCTGGCGATGTTTGAGCAGCATCAGTCCCGGCAGCGCGGCAATCTGCGCCAGCGCCTGGACCAGAGTATCGCGCGGGCCGAATGGCTGTCGTCGGGCCTGGCCCTGGCAGCCCTGATTGTTGGGGTGCTCTGGAGTGGCTACTTGGTGCGCAGCATCTCACGCCGCCTGAGCAACATGCTCAACCTAGCCCGGCGCATGGCCGATGGCGACTATTCCACCCAGATTACCGATACCGATAACGACGAGATGAGTGAGCTTACCCGCGCGCTCAATACCATGGCCCGCACCGTGGGGGCCAATATCAAACAGCTCGAGAACCGCAACAAGGAGCTCGACCAGTTTGCCTACGTCGTGTCGCACGACCTGAAAGCGCCGTTGCGGGGCATCGAGAGCGCCTCGCGCTGGATTGAGGAAGATATGGGCCGGGAGAAGCTGCCCGAGCACATTCGCGAGTTTCTGGCGCTGATGCGCCAACGCGTGCACCGCATGGAGAAGCTCATTACCGGCATTCTTGACCTGGCGCGCGTTGGGCGTGTGGACCGGGCCGAAGAAACGATTTTTGTGCGCACGCTGCTCCGGGAAGTTATCGATTCGCTGAATCCGCCCGCCGGATTTCAGGTTGAGCTGCCGTTCTTTCTGCCGACGCTAACCACCGATGCGGTGCAGCTGCAGCAGGTGTTCAGCAACCTGCTCAGTAATGCGCTGAAATACCACGGCCACCCGGAAACCGGCCATGTCGTTATCAGCTGTGAAGATGCGGATGAATTTTACGCGTTTTCGGTGGCTGATGACGGCCCGGGAATTGACCCTGAATATCATGAGCGCATCTTCGTGATTTTTCAAACCCTAACCGAGCGCGACACCTTCGAAAGCACAGGTGTAGGCCTGGCAATTGTTAAAAAAATTGTCGAGCGCCAGGGCGGGCGCATCAACGTCGATTCGACGGAGGGCCAGGGAGCTAAGTTCACTTTTACCTGGCCCCGCCATTCGGGCAAGGCCCGCCTGCCCACCGCTACGACTACGGCAGCGGTATCATAACGCATTTTTCTTCGTACACAGTTCCTGCTGTTAGCCGCGGGTATTTTCCCGCTATTGCCAATCATTTAGCCTATGTCCCCCGACCATCCCGCCCCCAGCATTCTGCTGGTTGAAGACGACCAGATGGACGTGATGAACGTGCAGCGCGAGCTGCGCCGCCAAAACATCAACGTACCCCTTATACATGCCCGCAACGGCCGCGATGCCTTAAAAATGCTGCGTGGCGAAGGCGGAGAGCCCAAAATCAACCTCCCAAGTCTGGTGATGCTTGACATCAACATGCCGCGCATGAACGGTCTGGAGTTGTTGGAAGTGTTGCGCTCCGACCCCGAGTTTGTTGGGCTCAACGTCTTCATTATGACGACTTCCGACCTGGAGTCGGACCGCCTGAAGGCCCAGGAATTGGCCGTGAGCGGCTACATCATCAAGCCCCTGAATTTCGAAAGCTTTGGCGAAGGCGGCACCAGTGTCGACGGGTTCAGCCTGTTTCTGGACTTGCTGAAATTGAAGCAGTAGCCCCTACAGCAGCCGGAAGCCCATGCGGTGGTGCGGGCTGGGTCCGTGCGCGCGAATGGCAGCCCGGTGCGCAGCCGTGGGATAGCCGGCATTCTGTTGCCAGCCATATTCCGGAAACTCCCTTGCCAGGTTGTCCATATGTTCGTCACGGAAGGTTTTGGCCAGCACTGAAGCGGCGGCGATGTGGCGGTAAAGGCCGTCGCCGCCAATTACACAGGTATGCGCGTAGCCTGCCAGTGGCCGGAAGCGGTTACCATCGACGACTAGATGCGTTGGCACCACCTGCAGGGCCCGCACGGCCCGGTGCATGGCTAGGTAGCTGGCCTGGGCAATATTGAAGCTGGCAATTTCTTCAACGGAAGCCTGGGCAACGGCCCAAGCCAGGGCCGACTCGCAGATTTGCGGGCGTAGGACGGCGCGGCGTTTGGCGCTCAGCTGCTTTGAGTCGTTGAGAAACGGTGGAATAAAATCGGGGGGCAGAATGACGGCGGCCGCGAATACCGGACCGGCCAAGCAACCGCGACCGGCTTCGTCAAGGCCAGCTTCGTAGAGTTGTGTGGTACAGGTAGCGAGCAAGGGGGTGGCGTGCGGCATCGGACAAAATTACCCATGCCGCAGCGGCCAGCGAAACGGCCCCGCCGGAACCCTACTACCGGGCTTCGGCGGGGCCGGGAAAAAATTAGGCGATACGCTGGATTAATGGTCGCCGGCACTGCTACCTAGAACAGCGGTTGTGTTTTCGCCACGCATAAAACCCTGGCTGTCGCGTGGAGCCGTAGCACTATCAATGGCAGCCTCCTCTTCGGTGCTGATGTATTCGTTGGTGGTAGGGCCTAAGCCACCGGTGGTACGAGCCAGTTCAGCTTCGGCCTGCGCATGGTGCAAGTTGAAAAGCGGGTCGCCAGCCTGTAGAGTGGAGGTTTTATCAGCGGCTTTTTTGGAGTTGGCTGCCATAGGAAGAAGAGCGCGGCCGGAATGTGCGCGGCCGACTTTCAAGCATACGGACACCATTAGGGCTAGGTTAAGATAGTATTACCGGAACACGAGTGATGTGTGGCAGCGAGCCCAACAGCGAAAAAAGAAACCAAGCTGAAAGATTGAAGGGAGGCCAAAACAAAAAAGGTCGCCGCACGAATGCGACGACCTTAAAGTGGCGGGTCCAACGTTGAAAGGTGTCTACCCCACCTTCCAGGTCAGAGCGCCGCCGCACGAGAGGTCCTTCCTTTCCACATTTCCAGCCCGTGCGGGGGTACTTATGGGTCAAAGATATACCTTTTGAACGGGGGCACGCAAGTGTTTTTGGATAAAGTGGCTAAAAACGCCGACGAATGGATACGTTAAGACGGCGGATGGAAACTTTTTACCGGCGAACGAATGGCAACCTTCGCTGGTAGAAGCTTATTTTTGCGTTACGCCATCACTAATATTTTTTGCCAATGCCTTTTTTAGCTTTTCCATTCGTCGATGAAAACCATAACCCATGGCAGACGTTGGCCTCGGAAGTCAAGTACCATAATCCGTGGATATCGGTGCGCGAAGATGTCGTGCTTAATCCGGGTGGGGGGCGCGGTATCTATGGGGTTGTCACGATGAAGAATAAGGCACTAGGCATCGTGCCCGTCGATGCCGAGGGCAATACCTGGCTGGTGGGGCAATACAGATATCCGCTAAAGGAATACAGCTGGGAGATTCCGATGGGAGGCGGCCCGGTGGAGTTGGACATCCTGGAGTCGGCCCAACGGGAGCTAAGGGAGGAAACCGGCCTTTCGGCTGCCCGCTGGACGCGCATTGCGCGCCTGCACACCTCCAATTCGGTCACGGATGAGGAAGGCTTCGTCTTTCTGGCGGAGGAACTGACGATGGGGGAAGTTGAACCCGAGGAAACCGAGGACCTACGCCTGTGGAAACTGCCGCTGGCCGAAGCGGTGCAGATGGTGATGGACGACCGTATTACTGACGGCGTGAGCGTAGCCGGGCTGCTGAAAGCCGAGAGGGTACTGACGGCCCGTGGGCAATAATGCCGGCACTGCATCATCGTATAGTGACGTAGCGAAGTCATCCATCGTGTGCATTTGCTTTTTGAAGGGATTAATTGCTGGGCATCAGCATTCAGACTCATGCCGCCGGGCTCCCCTGCCCGAAAAGTAGCGCAGCTAGCTTATTAGAGATGGATAACGGCTACCACCTGCGCCGGCCCAACTGGCTTCGCAGCAGCCGGCAAATGAAATATATCTGTTTCTCACCATCGCGACTGCTTTAACCTCCGCCCTTTTCCGCTACCTTTCCCGCGTCCTTACGCCTCATTTCTGCATTATGCTTTTGCGTCCCTTCCGGTCCTTGCTGCCGCTGCTGTTTCTAACGCTGCTGGCCGCCTCCTCTTGCTCCAAAAAAACGGCCAGGGAGCAGGCTGCCGACACGGTTCAGACCGACGGCGATGAAATCGACCCCTACGCCAACCTCGTCTTCACTTTCGATGACGCGGTGGTGGACGACCGCCAGATTGACCACTGGGATACCACGCAGTTCGTGAAGTTTTCACCGGCCGTGCCGGGCAAGTTTAAATGGACCAGCGCCCGCGAACTCACGTTTTCGCCCATGGTGCCGTTCCGGCCCAGCACGGTGTTCAAGGCTGATTTGCGGCCCCAAACGCTGCCTAGCGGCAAGCAGGAGCTGGCTTTGAACCGGCCCAAATTTCACACGCCCTACCTGAAAATGGCTACGCCGCAGGTGTTCTACGGCAGCTCGAAGCGGGCGGCGGGCACGGCCGAGCTGGCCGCCAACCTCGTATTCAACTACCCTGTGCGGCCCGCCGACGTGCGCCCTCGCCTGCGCATTACCCAGGACGGCAAGCCGGTAGCCGTCGAAATCAGCACGGCTGAGCCCGATGCCACGCTCGGCCTCACCTTCAAGCAGGAAGTGAAGGTGGGCTCGCCGCTGCAAATTGACATTGCGCCCGGCCTGCGGCCCGCCACCGGCACCGTGGCCACCACCACTACGCTCACGGCCCAAGCCGACGTGCCCGACCAGAACATCCTGGAAGTGCGCGAGCTAACCGGCTCGCTGCTCAATGGCCAACCCGTGGTAACGGTACTCACCACCCAGCCCGTGGCCGCGCCCGATGCCGAGCCCAACCTGACCGTGACGCCCAAGGTGGCCTTTTCGGTGGAGGCGCTGGAAAGCGGTTTTACGCTGCGCGGCGGCTTTGAAGTGGGCAAAACCTACCAGATTACGCTGGCCCCAGGCACGCGCGGCTCCCTCGGCGGCGTGCTCAGCGAGAAGTTCAGCCAAGCCGTTTCGTTTGCGGAGGAGCGGCCCAGCCTCACCTTTTCGCACGGTGAAAAGGCCATGTACCTGGATGCCACCGGCAACCGGAACCTAGGCCTGCGCATCAACCAGGTGCAGAAGGTGAAAGTGACCATTGCGAAGGTATATGCCAACAACATTCAGCAGCTGATGCGCGGCGAGCCGGACTACGGCTACCCCGAATACGATGAAGGCGAGCCCCGCGAGCCGAGCACCGACGAGAACGGCGAGTACATCGACCGTAGCTTTCAGTATTATAACACCGAAAACATCGGCAACGTGATTTCGGAGCGCACCATTTCGGTGAATAGCTTGGCGAAGGAAGCGGGCCTGCGCCTGCTCAACCTCGACCTGAAAGCGCTGGAGTTTCAGGGGCCGATGAAGGGGCTGTACGTGGTGCGCGTGCAGGACACCGAGCGGCAGTGGCTGCAAGTGAGCAAGTTGGTAGCCGTGACTGATATCGGCCTGATTGTGAAGCAGGGAGACACGGGGGGCACCACGGTATTCGCCAACTCCATCCGCACGGCCGAGCCGCTGAGCGGCGTCACGGTGAACCTTGTGAGCTCGAACAACCAGGTGATTGGCACGATGCAGACCGACGGTTCGGGCGTGGCGCAGTTCGACTCGGCGGCCAGCATGAAACGCTTCACGCTGGGCATGGTGACGGCGGTGAAGGAAGCCGATTTTTCATTCCTGGATTTAACCAAAAGCCGGGTCGAGACCTCGCGGTTTGAAGTGGGCGGCCTGACTTCGAATGCGGCGCATTACCAGGCGTTTTTGTACGGTGACCGCGACCTGTACCGGCCCGGCGACACGGTGCGGACCAACACCGTCATCCGCACTGAAGACTGGAAAAGCCCGCCCGCCGGCCTGCCCCTCAAAATCCGGCTGCTGCTGCCTACCGGCAAGGAGTACAGCAGCTTGCGGCAAAAGCTGAGTGCGGCCGGCGCGTTCGAAAGCCGCTTCATTCTGCCGCCCAGCATCATGACCGGGCAATACACCCTGGAAGTGCTGACCGGCAACGACGTGCTGCTGACCTCGCGCAATGTCAGCGTGGAAGAATTCATTCCGGACCGCCTGAAAGTGACCGTGGCCGCCGCGCCCGCCACCCTGAAACCGGGCCAGGACGTGACAGCCACCATCACGGCGGTAAACCTGTTTGGCCCGCCGGCGGCTGACCGCAAGTTTGAGGTGGAATTCTCGCTGAAGCAGAAGACCTTCCAGCCCAAAGGCTACCCCGATTACAGCTTCACCATCAACAGCGGCGAGCGGCGCAAATCGACCAACGAAGACGGCGAAGGCAGCAGCGAAAGTGCCCTCACCTCGCGCTTCGAGAAAACCGTGCGCGAAGGCACCACCGACGCCACCGGCCACGGCACCGCTGCCTATACCGTGCCCGATTTCCGCGACCTCGGCACATTGGAAGGAGTGGCCTTTGCCACGGTGTTCGACGAAACCGGCCGGCCGGTGAACCGCCTCACCACCTTCGACGTGCAGACCCAGGCTACCATGTTCGGCATCGGCAACCTGCCCGACCTCATCGGCACCAAAACCCCGCTCACGGTGAAGTTGCTGGCCCTCACGCCCGGCGGCAAACCCACCACCGCGCCTGCCCAAGTGAAGGTGGTGCGGATGCTGTGGGAAACCGTGCTCGAGCGCCAGGGCGGCCGCTACGTGTACCAGTCGCAGCAGCGCGAGCAAACCATTCTGAGCCAGTCGCGGCCCGTGGGCGCGGGCACCAGCTTCAGCTTCACGCCCGTGTACTCGGGCGAATACGAGGTGAGAATCAGCCGGCCGGGGGCCACGAGCTACGTTACGCAGCGGTTTTACGCCTATGGCTACGGCGATACCCAGGCGAATTCCTTCGAGGTGAACACCGAGGGCGAGGTGACCATTGAGGCCGACAAAGCCAAGTACGAACCCGGCGAAACGGCCAAGCTCCTGCTGAAATCGCCCTTCGCGGGCCGCATTCTCGTCACGGTGGAGCGGGCCAACGTGCTTGACCATTTCTACGTGAGCACCGACGGCAAGGCGGCCGAGGTGAAAATTCCCATCAAGGGCGAGCACGTGCCCAACGTGTACGTGACGGCCACGGCCGTGCGCGCGCACTCGTCGGCCGACCGCCTGCCGCTCACCGTGGCGCGGGGCTTCCTGCCGCTCACCGTCGAGAAGGCTGGTTCGCGCCTCACGGTGGCCATTTCGGCACCCGCCGCTAGCCGCTCGCAAACCTGGCAAACCGTGGAAATAACCACCGCCCCGCGCGCCCAGCTCACCCTGGCTGTAGTGGACGAGGGCATTCTGCAACGCACCAATTACCAGACGCCCGACCCGCACGGCTACTTCTACCAGAAGCGCGCCCTCGAAGTGTCGGCCTTCGATGTGTACCCTTTCCTGCTGCCCGAGCTGGGTACCAGCAGCAGCGGGGGCGATGCCGCCGACCTGGCCCGCCGCACTAACCCCGTGCCCAACCGCCGCGTGAAACTGGTGGCCGACTGGAGCGGCGTGCTTACCGCCGACGACGCCGGCAAGGTGCGCTATCGGGTGCGCGTGCCGCAGTTCAGCGGGGCGCTGCGCATCATGGCCGTGGCCTATAAAGACGATGCCTTCGGCTCGGCCGAATTCACGATGAAAGTGGCCGACCCGGTGGTGATTTCGACGGCGCTGCCGCGTTTCTTGAGTCCCGGCGACACGATTGACGTGCCGGTTACTCTGACGAACACCACTACTAAAACCATTAGTGGCGAAGCAGGAATTCATTCGCTTGGCAGTGGTTCCGCAATTCAGTTTGTTCCTGATAAAGTTGACACGGAAACGGGTGGCAATGAATTTACACGGCCTCAACGCCATGTAACAATTGCGCCGAACAGCGAAAAAAGAGTTGTTTTTCACTTGTATGCCAAAGACGGCAGTATTGGAAGTAGGACACTGGTTGCGGGCTTAACGCCAGATGGCAGCAAGTCTCCTCAATTCACTTTCTCTGAAGTTATCGAACTCCCCGTTCGCCCCGCCGCCTCGCTCGAAAAGCGCACCGGCAGCGGCGTGCTGGCCGGCGGGGCCACGCTCCCGCTTAACCTGAAAACCGATTTCCTGCCCGCCTCGCTCACCAGCCGGCTGGTGGTGAGCCGTTCGCCGCTCACGGAGTTCAGCAAGGATTTGCGCTACCTACTGCAATACCCCTACGGCTGCCTGGAGCAAACCGTGTCGGCCGCCTTCCCGCAGCTCTACTACGCCGATTTGGCCGCTACGCTGCAGCAGAAAACCGGCGCGGCCGCCAAAGCCCAGCGCTACAACCCGAACTACCACGTCCAGGAAGCCATCCGCAAGATTGAGAGCATGCAACTCTACAACGGCAGCCTGAGCTACTGGCCGGGCGGCGACTACGAAAACTGGTGGGCCACCGCCTACGCCGCCCACTTTCTGCAGGAAGCCCAGCAGGCCGGCTTCGCGGTGAACAAGTCGGTACTCGACAAGACGCTGAAATACCTGCAGTTCCGCCTTAAAAAGCGCGAAACCGAGCCCTACCAATACTTCGACATCAACAACCTGGCCCGCCAGCGCACCATCGCCAGCCGAGAAATCGCCTACTCGCTCTACGTGCTGGCCCTGGCCGGCCGCCAGGACCCCGTGGCCATGAGCTACTACCGCGCCAATCGGCCGTTGCTCACCGAAGACTCCCGGTTCCTGCTGGCCTGCACCCAAAGCCTGCTCGGCAACCAGCGCGCCTTCCGCGAGCTGCTGCCCACCCGGTTTGGCAGCGAGCGGGCCGCTAAGCGCGCCCTCGACGGCTCGTTCTACTCGCCCATCCGCGACGAAGGCCTGGTCCTCAACGCTCTCGTGAGCACCGACCCCAACAACCCGCAAATTCCCGGCATCGCCCGCCAGCTCAGCCGCCAGCTGAAAGCCGCGCCCTGGCTCAGCACCCAGGAAAGCGTTTTCGCGCTGCTGGCCTTCGGCAAAATAGCGCGCCAAAACGCCCGGAGCACCGCTACTGCCGCGCTGTTCATCGACGGTAAACCAGCAGGGAATTTTGAGGGCAAAGACCTGACCGTGCGGAACGTAGCTAACCGCAGCGTCAGCATCCGCAGCGCCGGGCGCGGCAGCCTCTACTACTTCTGGGAAACCGAGGGCATCTCGGCCAGCGGCCAGGTGCGGGAGGAAGACAGTTACCTGAAAATCCGCCGCCAGTTCCTGAACCGCGACGGCGTAGCGCTGGGCACCCCCAGCTTCCGCCAGAACGATTTGGTGGTGGTGCGCCTCACCCTGGCAGCGGGCGATGCGGCTGGCGAAATCAAGAACGTGGCCATCACCGACCTGCTACCCGCCGGCCTCGAAATTGAGAATCCACGCATTGGCCCTTTGCGCGAATTGAGTTGGGCGAAGGATGCCAGCACGCCTGATTACCTCGACGTGCGCGACGACCGGATAAACCTGTTCACTACCGCCACGGCTTCGCCGAAAGTGTTTTATTATTTATGTCGGGCCGTGTCGAAAGGCACCTTCAAACTGGGGCCGGTGAATGCCGATGCGATGTATAATGCGGACTACCACAGTTACAACGGGGCGGGCGTGGTACGGGTGCGGTAAGGCGCTGGCGCGAGTTTAGCGTAACGTAACTCATGCCGAAAATGGCCGGGAGGCTGTGCCTCCCGTGCCGCGTCAGCGGCAATCCGGGTGCGCACCGTTGGACGGGCCGTTCGGATGCGAGGCACAGCCTCGCCCGAACGCCCGGCACGAGTTACGCTACCCTAAACCAGCGTCAGCAACCACCAGTAGCCTATTTTTAGTTATGCGTCAACGTTTTTGGTTTCGGGCATTCCTGGCAATCAGTTGCATAATTCTGTGCCTACTGCTGCTCGACCGCCTGTTTCCGTTGCCGCCCGCGCCGCGCTATTCGCCCATTGTGCTGGCGGCCGATAACAGCGTGCTGCACGCCTACCTAAACCCGACGCAGAAGTGGCGAATGAAGACCGAGCTGGCCGAGATAACGCCGGCGTTGCAGCAGGCCATTATTCAGAAGGAAGACCGGTATTTCCGCTACCATTTCGGGGTGAATCCGCTGGCAATAATGCAGGCGGCCGGGCGCAACATTTTCCGGACCGGCCGCACCACCGGGGCCAGCACCATCACTATGCAGGTGGCGCGCCTGCTGGAGCCGAAGGAGCGCACTTTCGGCAACAAACTACTAGAAATGCTGCGCGCCACGCAGTTGGAGGCCCACTACAGCAAGGCCGAAATCCTGCAGCTCTACCTGAACCTAGTGCCTTACGGCGGCAACATCGAGGGTGTGAAATCGGCGGCGCTGCTCTACTTCCAACAGCCGCCCGACTACCTTTCCCTGGCCCAGACCGTGACGCTGGCCATCATCCCCAACCAGCCGCGCGTGCTGGTACTGGGCAAAAACAACGACCGGATTCTGGCTGAGCGCAACCGCTGGCTGCGGCAGTTCCGGCAGCAGCACCTGTTTCCGAATCAGGATATTGAAGACGCCCTGAATGAGCCGCTGGACGTGCAGCGCCACGCCGCGCCCACGCTGGCTCCGCACCTGGCCCGCCGGCTGGTTACGCAGTTTGCCGGCCGGCCCATCATCCACTCCACCCTGCACCGTGCCCCGCAAGCCAAGGCCGAAGAGTTGACGAAAAACTACGTGCGCCGCCTGCACGAAATGGGTATCAGCCAGGCCGCCGTGCTGGTCGTGAACAACCGCACCCGCGCGGTGGAAGCCTACGTGGGCTCCGCCGATTTTCAGGACAACGCCAGCAGCGGGCAGGTCGATGGTGTGCGCGCCATTCGCTCGCCCGGCAGCACGCTGAAGCCGTTTCTCTATGCGCTAGCGGTCGATAAAGGCATCGTGACGCCGAAGCTGAAACTGCCCGACGTGCCCACTAATTTCAGCGGCTTCCGACCCGAGAATTTCGACAAAAGCTGCGCCGGTGAAGTAACCGTGGAGCGGGCGCTGACCTACTCACTCAATATCCCGGCCGTACGGGTGCTGTCGGAAGTCGGGGTGCCCGTTTTCACCGACAAGCTGCGGGCGGCAGGTTTCAAAAGCGTGGCCAAAGCAGCTCCACAGCTGGGCCTGAGCACTATTCTGGGTGGCTGCGGGGCGACCCTAGAGGAACTGACGGGGCTGTACGCGGCGCTGGCAGATGGCGGGCAGTACGCACCGCTGACGCTGGCGCTTAATGAGGAATTAAAAAAGAGGAATGAGGAATTGACGCCGAAGCGGCTTTCCTCTTCGGCAGACCCGCGGCTCCACGCCCGGAATTCCTCATTCCTCATTCCTCATTCTTCATTAATAAGCCCCGCCGCCGCCTTCCTCATCACCGACATCCTTTCCCAGCGCACCCGGCCCGACCTGCCGATGGGTTACCAGAACAGCCGCCATCTGCCCAAAATTGCCTGGAAGACCGGCACCAGCTACGGCCGCCGCGATGCCTGGAGCATTGGCTACAATGCCGATTACACCATTGGCGTATGGGTGGGCAATTTCAGCGGGCAGGGCAGCCCGGCTCTGACCGGGGCCGACGTGGCCTCGCCCCTGCTCTTCGACCTGTTTAATGCACTGGCCTACAACTCGCCCAACCGCTGGGCCGTACCGCCGGCCACGCTCGATTTCCGGCTGGTCTGCGCCGAAACCGGCCTCGTGCCCGGCGAGCACTGCCCCAATCAGCTCATCGACTACTACCTGCCCGGCACGTCGTCGGCCCGGCACTGCGAGCACCAGCAGGAAGCGCTGGTTTCGGCCGATGGGGCCATTTCCTACTGCCGGGCCTGCGTGCCGGCGGCCGGTTTCCGGCGGCAGCTATTCCTCAATCCGCTGCCCGAAGTGCTGGCTTTCCGCGAAACGCAGGGGCTGCCCGGCACGCGCCTGCCGCCGCATAACCCCACTTGCCGGCTAGTGCGCAGTAATGAGGATGGCGCGGGTGCGGCCCTCGCCATCACCTCGCCGCTCGACCATGCCGAATACGTGCTCGACCGTCAGGACAAGCAGCAAATGTTGCTGAGCTGTGCGGCCGGTAGCGAAGTGCGCCAGGTGTATTGGTACGTGAACGACCGGTTTCTGCGGGCCGCGCTGGCAACCGAACGGGTCTTTTTTCGGCCGCCCAGCGGGACCGTAAAAATCTCCTGTGCGGATGACCACGGCCGCAACGTCGATATTCAGCTGCAGGTGCAGGAGTTGTAGTGTAGCGGGCCGTCCGGTACCAATCCGGCACGGTCCTGGTAATACCGCCGCCAACTCCCGATTCTCACGCGCCATGAAAAAACTTGCTTTCGCCGTCCTGCTGCTGGCCACTTCGCTTTCAGCTTCGGCCCAGATTCGACTGCCCAACCTGGGCGGCCTCCGCCTGCCCGGCGGCATTACCCTGCCCGGCAGCGCCTCGGGCAGCACGGGCAGTTCCGGCAGCCGCGAGTGGCCTCAGCAACACCGACGCGGCCAGTGGCCTCAAAGAGGCGCTGCTGCAGGGCATCGGCAAAGGGGCCGACCAGGCTTCGCAAACCGATGGCTTCTACCTGAACCGCCTCATCCGCATTCCTTTCCCGCCTGATGCCCAGCGCGTGGCCAATACGCTGCGCAGCATCGGCCTGAGCAGCCAGGTCGACAAGTTCGAGCTGAGCCTGAACCGCGGGGCGGAAGACGCGGCTAAAAGCGCCAAACCCATCTTCATCTCGGCCATCAAAAGCCTCACTTTTACGGATGTCTGGAACATTCTCACCGGCCAGAAAGACGCGGCCACGCAGTTTCTGAAGCGCACCACTTCGACGCAGCTGGTTTCCGCTTTCTCACCCATTATGCAGAAAAGCCTCGACCAGGTAGGGGCCACGCGCTACTATACCCAACTAGCCGGCAGCTACAACCAACTGCCCCTGGTGCAGAAGGTGCAGCCCGATTTGAACCAGTACGCCACCGGCAAGGCCGTTGACGGCTTGTTCACCCTGATTGCCCAAGAAGAGGCCAATATCCGCGAAAACCCCGTGGCCCGCACCACTGAGCTGCTGCGCCGCGTGTTTGGCGGGCGGGGGTAGTCTCCAGGTTCGAAAAGAACGTCATGCTTCGCCAGGCGAAGCATGACGTTCTAATTTAAGGTTGTGTGAGGCGTATGTTTGCGGCCCTTTCGCCGCCAACATACGCCTCATTTTTTATGCCCATGCTGACCATTAGCAGCCTCGCCGAACTCGAAAGCCACACTGGCCAGGAGTTGGGCGTGTCGGAATACCACACCATCACGCAGGCCCAAATCGACCAGTTTGCCGCCGCTACGCTCGATTTCCAGTGGATTCATACCGATGCCGCGCGGGCCGAGACGGAGTCGCCGTTCAAGAGCACCATTGCCCACGGCTACCTCACGGTGGCACTGCTGCCCTACCTGTGGCAGCAAATCGTGAACATCGGGAACCTGAAAATGCAGGTGAACTACGAAATCGAAAGCCTGCGCTTCAACCAGGCCGTGACCGTGAACAGCACCGTGCGCCTGCGTGCCAGCATGCTGTCGGTGACCAACCTGCGCGGCATCGCCAAAACCCGCATTGAGGTAACGCTGGAGATTGAGGGACAAAAGAAGCCCGCCTACACGGGCGTGGTGACGTTTCTGTACCACTTCATGGGATAGTTTTTCGCACAGCGGTCAAGAGAGGAAAAGGAGGTCCACCGAGTTTGAAC
>JANXMN010000512.1 GCA_025354605.1 Hymenobacter sp.
CGCCTTCCCGGTGTTGCTGGTGGCCGGCAAGCACGACGTGGCCGTGCATTTTGAAGATGCCGTGCGGCAGGCCGCCCTGCCGCCGCTGGCCGCGGCCCTGTTTCTGGAGCACAGCGGCCACCTCGCGTACCTGGAGCAGCCGGAGCCCACGCGCCGGGCAGTGCTGGCGCTGGCGGCAGCGATATTTGGGCGGTAGGGGCTACTGTATTATGAACGTGATTGGCAGCACGTAGCGCATGCGCACCGGCTGCCCGTGCAATTGGGCCGGCGCAGTAGCAGCCGGAAGCGTGGCCAGTACGCGCAATACTTCGACATCGAGGCTTCGGCCGACGCTGCCCAGAATTTCGGGCTGCTCGATTGCCCCGCTTTCGCTTATTTCGAAGCTGGCGTACACCGTGCCCTGTTGATGGGCCCGGAGAGCTTCCGGCGGGTATCGCACCTGCATTTGGCAGAAGGTTACCAACCCTCGGGCCGATGACTGGAATTGCGCCCGTTTGATGGGGTCGGCCAGAATCTCGTCCATGTACCGCCCGTGGTGACTGGGCACCAATTGCGCTAAGGTGCCGAAGACCGGTTGCTGCTCGGCGTACACGTAGGCTTGCGCGGTAGATGGTGCCGCAAAATCAAGTACTAAGTTTATCCGTGAGAACTTATCGCCGGGCGTTGCCTCGGGAGCAGGAGTGCTAAGCTGCCACGCGGGCATGTGCACTTCGAGGTAGCGCAGCGCATTGGTTGCGGCTTCGGCCAGTGGGTCGGTGGCACGGCCGGGCGGGGTTATCAGGGCATATTTTTCCGGCCGGCCATCGGGCCCCAACTGGAACTGCACCAGCGCGTGGCCAGCAGGCGCGGCCCCGGCCTGTCGGGTGCTGCGGCCCACGAGGGCGCGGAGCGAATCGGGGCCGCCGGGGTAGCGGGGGCCGGTGTAGTCGGCCAAGCTGGAAACGGCGGTGGCTTGGGCGTGCAAGCCCCGAGCCGCCAGCAATGCCATCAAAGTAATTAGTCGGACGAAGGTGTTTTTCATGCGCTAGATGACGGAATAATGGCGCAAGCTACATTGGAACCCAACCGTTTCAATGCTCATCCCTCAGATGACGCCGGGGCTGCTGAAAAAAACAAAAAGCCCCGCTGGCAGCTGCCAGCGGGGCTTTTTTACTTGAAACAACTTCCTAGTAGCGGTACAGGTCCGACTTGAACGGGCCTTCTACCGGCACCTTGATGTAGTCGGCCTGCTTGGCCGAAAGCTCGTCGAGCTCCACGCCGATTTTGGCGAGGTGCAGGCGGGCTACTTTTTCATCGAGGTGCTTGGGCAAGGTGTACACCTGGTTTTCGTACTGGTCGGCGCGCTCCCACAGCTCCAGCTGGGCCAGGGTCTGGTTGGTGAACGAGTTCGACATCACGAACGAGGGGTGGCCGGTGGCGCAACCCAGGTTCACGAGGCGGCCTTCTGCCAAAATGATGACCTCTTTGCCCTCGATGTTGTAGATGTCGACCTGCGGCTTCACCGTGTCCTTGGTGTGGCCGTAGTTGCCGTTCAGCCAGGCCATGTCGATTTCATCATCAAAGTGACCGATGTTGCACACAATCGCCTTGTCCTTCAGGCTGCGGAAATGTTCCTCCGTCAGAATATCGCAGTTGCCGGTAGCCGTCACCACGATGTCGGCTTCTTTCACGGCGTTGGCCAGCTTCTTCACGGCGAAACCGTCCATAGCCGCCTGCAGGGCACAGATGGGGTCAATTTCCGTCACGATAACGCGGGCACCGGCCCCGGCCAGCGAGGCGGCCGTGCCTTTTCCTACGTCGCCGTAGCCAGCCACTACGGCCACTTTGCCGGCCATCATCACGTCGGTTGCCCGGCGGATAGCGTCCACGGCCGACTCTTTGCAGCCGTATTTGTTGTCGAATTTCGACTTCGTTACCGAGTCGTTCACGTTGATGGCGGGGAAGGGCAGGGTACCATTCTTCACGCGCTCATACAGGCGCAGTACGCCGGTCGTCGTCTCCTCGCTCACACCCTTGATGCCGGCGGCCAGCTCGGGGTAGCGGTTCAGCACCATGTTGGTGAGGTCGCCACCGTCGTCCAGAATCATGTTCAGGGGCTGACGGTCTTCACCGAAAAACAGCGTCTGCTCAATGCACCAGTCAAACGAGGCCTCGTCCATTTCCTTCCAGGCATACACCGGGATGCCGGCGGCCGCGATGGCGGCGGCGGCGTGGTCCTGGGTCGAGAAGATGTTGCACGACGACCACGTTACCTCAGCCCCAAGAGCGGTGAGAGTTTCGATGAGGACGGCCGTTTGAATGGTCATGTGCAGGCAGCCGGCAATGCGCGCCCCTTTAAAGGGCTGCGCCGCGCCAAACTCTTCGCGCAGGCTCATCAGGCCAGGCATTTCGGCCTCGGCAAGGCGGATTTCCTTGCGGCCCCATGCGGCCAGGCTCATGTCCTTAACTTTATAAGGAACGTAGGTTTTCGTCGTGGTTTCCAACGGTATGCGGTTTAGTTGATAGTATCGCGTTTCAACTGCGAAGATACCTGATTTGTTCGGTCTGGGGCACAAAAAAGCCTTCGCCAGACGGCGAAGGCTTTTGTATGGGCAAAGCTGCCGACGGCAGGCTTGGCTAGTTGTTCTGAATCAATACGGCCCGTGGCTGCAACGAAGGGTCAACCGTTGCGCCGGTGATGCCCCGGAAGACGACCGTGTAAATTTTGCCGGCTTCGTAAGTTTTGTTAGCAGCCGTGCCGGTTGCCGAAGTGCCGGTGCCATTGCCGTCGCCCACGTTATAAACCAGGGTTGAGCCGGTTCCACTGGTTACGGCGACGTTGTAGGCACCAGGCAACACCTCGATAAACGGTGAAGACGTCGCGAACTGGGTTTCCGTGCCAGCAATGTCGACCGCCGTGGCGGCAGTCGCCGAGAGCTTCAGCGGCGTGGCCGCCCCCTGGCCAAGGTTTACCAGGCGAATTTTGGCCTTTCCCGAAGTAGGTGCCGTCAGGTCGTCGGGCACCAAGAGCCCGGCAACCGAGGTAGCATTCGTCGCATAAGCGAAATACGAATAACTCTTGTCCTTATCAATCGTCACCGTTTGAGTCGAAACAGTAGTACCCGATGAAGCCACGTTTACTTTTAAGACGCGGGCGCCGGCATTGACGGTTTGATAGCCCGAGCCTTGGCTGTAAGTGAGCGAAGCTTTCTCGGCATCGTCAACCAGAAATTTCAGGCCCACGTTAGCGCTGGCGGCTTCGTGGTATAGATTGATGCGTCCTTGGTCTACAACCACGGGCGTAGGGGCGGGCGTATCGGATTTGCTGCAACTGGCCAGCAGCAGGCCTGCCGGCAGCAGGCACGCGGCAGTAAGGCGAAGAAAGGAGGGGGTTTTCATAAAAACAGGCTAACAAATGTGAGCGGTGACTAGCCGGGCAACCCAGCTGGTTGGGACTGAACGTGCAAGCGGGCTGGTTGGTTGAGCTGAGCCGCCAGAAAGAAGTGCCTGCGGGCCTCAACATGCTCCGGGCCGTGCCCTATCTTTGTTCTATGCATCAGTTTTTTCGGGTTCGGCCACTAGGGTGGTATTTGCGCGCATTGTTGGCTTTGGTCTTGTTAGCAAGTTCATTGGCTCCGGCCCGGGCCCAGCAGGCTGGCGAAAATCTGACCACCATTCGCCTGCAACCCGAAGATTTGCAGCGCGGCCTGAACGGGCACCAGCACAACTTCTATTTTCTGCCGCCCGGTGCCAGTGGCGAGAACTACGTAGACGCCGGGTTTTTTGGCCAGCAGCTGCGGCCCTACCTGAAGGGGAACGAGGAGGCCCTCGACCAGCTGAACTTATACAAGCGCCAGAAAACCCAGTTCCTGATTGACCGCGTTGTAGCTGTAGGGGCCTTTGGCTTGTACGGCCAGCAGATTTTCGCGCACGATGACCGGCAGTATGGCAACCCCACCCAACTGGTAGCCGGGGGCGTATTCGTTGCCAGCATTATTGCCACGGTGTTTATCAATGCCCACACCAATAGCTACTTCCAGCGGGCAGTGGGGGCCTACAACGGCTCCGGCCGTCCGGGCCATGGCACCGTGTGGCCCCGGCTGCGCCCGGCCGGCCTTGAAATTGGCCAGGCCCGGGGCGGGCAGCCACTGTTGGGCCTGCGCTGGGCTCTGGACTAAGCCCCGGCGGCCCCGGCACTTTTTCCGTATAGCCTTTGCAATGGATTACCCCTTGCCCGAGGCGGCCCGCCGATACGTGGCCGCCCACCTGCACGACGACCCCGCCCATCTGGCCCTGCAGGCCCGCCGCCACCCGGGCCTACCCGTACCCGAGCTGGTCCGCCAGATTCAGGCCCGCCAGAAAGCCCGCGCCAAGCTGCCGGCCTGGGCCGACAACCCCGAGCTGATTTTCCCGCCCGCGCTTTCCGTCGAGCAGGCTTCGTCGGCCCGCACCGCGGCCTTCAAGGCTAGCCTGGTGAGCGGCGTGCGGCTGGCCGACCTCACCGGCGGCTTCGGGGCCGACGCGGCCGCCTTCGCCGCCCGCGTGGAGCAAGTCGACTATGTGGAACGCACCCCGGCCCTGGCCGAGGTGGTGCGCTACAACTTCGGCCAGCTCGGCCTCGGCAACGTGCGCGTGCATGCGGCCGACGCGGTGGCTTTTCTCAAGGAAACCCCGCACCACTACGACTGGCTCTACCTCGACCCGGCCCGGCGCGACACCGCCGCCCGCAAGATTTTTCTGCTGCGCGATTGCGAGCCCGACGTGGCCAAGCTGCTGCCCTTGCTACTGCACAAGGCCGATAAGGTGCTGCTGAAAACATCCCCTATGCTCGATATCGAGCTGGCAGTGCAGGGCCTGGGCTACGTGCGCCGCCTCTGGGTGGTGGCCGTCGATAACGAGGTGAAGGAAGTACTCTACGAGCTGGGCCAGGAGCCCGCCGTCGACCCCGAGCGCTACGCCCTGAACCTGCGCCGCGACGGCACGCAGCAGGAATTCCGCCTCAACCGCGCCCGCGAGGCCCGCGCCCTGCCCCGCTACGCCGAGGCCCAGCAGTACCTCTACGAGCCCAATGCCGCCGTGCTCAAGGCGGGAGCCTTCCGCAGCATCGGTACGGCTTTCGAGCTGCTCAAGCTGCACCAGCACAGCCACCTCTACACTTCCGACGTGCTGCGGAACGATTTCCCGGGCCGGGTCTTCAAAATCCGGGCCGTGGAAAAAGCCGATGGTCCGGCCCTGAAGGTCCACCTCGGCCCCGAGGCCCGCGCCCACGTTACCACCCGCAACTTTCCCGACTCGGTGGCCGATTTCCGGCGGCGCACCGGCATCCGCGAGGGCGGCGAGGTGTACCTGTTTGCCACCACCGACCTGCGCGGCCGCCCCGTGGTGTTGGTGTGCGAGAAGCTAACCCCGCCCGTGCAGTCGGCTGCGCCCGAAGCAGTGGCGTAAAGCCCGCGTCAACACAAAACCGACCGCTGGCGGTTGAGGGTAGCCCGCGCGGGCCTGCCCTGGTTTCGGCGCTCATTTCAATTCACTTCCTGCATGCGTTTCACTGATAAAATCTGCCTGGTTACGGGCGGTACTTCCGGCATTGGCCGGGCCACTTGCCTACGTCTCGGCCGCGAAGGAGGCACCGTTGTCGTGCTGGGTCGCGACCGGGCCGACGGGGTCGAAACCGTTCGCCTCGTCACGAAAGCCGGCGGTAAGGCCGTGTTCATGGCCTGCGACCTGGCCCGGCCCCGCGCCATTGCCGCCACCGTAAAAAAGGTGCTGGCCAAATATCACCACCTCGACGTGCTGGTGGCCGATGCCGCCATGATGACCTTCGACCCCCTCGTCGACCTGCCCCTGCCGAAGTGGGACGAGCTGATGCTTGTGAACCTGCGCTCGCTCGTGCAGCTCGCCCAGCTCTGCCTGCCCCACATGCGCCGCGGCAGCGCCATCGTCGCTATCAGCTCGGTGCACGCCCACCAGACTACCGCCAATGTAGTGCCCTACGCCACCAGCAAAGGCGGCCTCGAAGCCCTCGTGCGCGGGCTCAGCATTGAACTCGACCGCCGGCAGACCCGCATCAACGCCGTGGCACCCGGGGCCGTCGATACGCCCATGCTCTGGAGCAATCCCAACGTGAAAAGCGGCCAGGAGAAAATCGACAAAGCCAGTGTGGGTACCCCCGACGAGCTGGCCGCGGCCATTGCTTTTCTGGCTTCGGCCGAAGCCAGCTTCGTGCATGGTACCACCCTGGTTGTTGATGGCGGCCGACTGGCGCAGCTGTAGTCCCGTAATACCCCACCCCGCCCGACTGAATACCGGATAGTGGGAGCAGGCCCACATTACTAAAACTGCGGGCTGCTAGCTTGATTTTCCGTAGTTTTGTGCCGCGCCCGCCTGCCAGCTTCGGCCGGGCGGGCGTGTTCCTTTTATATCATTCGCTCTTTTCGCGCTTTTCATGCCCTATCTGTTCACTTCCGAATCGGTTTCGGAAGGCCATCCCGATAAAGTTGCCGACCAGATTTCCGACGCTATTCTTGATGAGTATCTGCGGCAGGACCCTACCAGCAAAGTAGCCTGCGAAACCCTTGTTACCACCGATTTTGCCCTCGTGGCCGGCGAAATCAAGTCGAAGGCTCACGTTGATGCGGAGCCGATTATCCGCGAAACCATCCGCCGCATCGGCTACGACAAGCCCGAATACCTCTTCAACGCCGACACCTGCGAGGTGATGAACCGCCTGCACGAGCAGTCGCCCGACATCAACCAAGGCGTGGAGCGGGCCAAGGACGAAGACCAGGGTGCCGGCGACCAAGGCATGATGTTCGGCTACGCCAGCCACGAAACGGCCAACTACATGCCCCTGGCCCTCGACCTCTCGCACCGCCTGCTTCAGGAGCTGGCCGCGATTCGCCGCGAGAAAACCGACATGCCCTACCTGCGCCCCGATGCCAAAAGCCAGGTCACCATTCGCTACTCCGACGACCACCGCCCCGAGGCCATCGATACCATCGTTATCAGCACCCAGCACGACGACTTCAATGCCTCGGAAAGCAAGATGCTGGAGAAAATAAAGGCCGACGTGCTAGCCGTGCTCATCCCGCGCGTGAAAGCCGGCCTGAGCGCCGACGTGCAGGCCTTGTTCACCGACCAGATTACTTACCACATCAACCCCACCGGCAAGTTTGTTATCGGCGGCCCGCACGGCGACTCCGGCCTCACCGGCCGCAAAATCATCGTCGACACCTACGGCGGCAAGGGGGCCCATGGCGGCGGCGCATTCTCGGGCAAAGACTCGTCGAAGGTCGACCGGTCGGCCGCTTACGCCGCCCGCCACATCGCCAAAAACCTGGTGGCCGCCGGCGTGGCCGACCAGGCGCTGGTGCAGGTAGCCTACGCCATCGGCGTGGCCCAGCCCGTGGGCGTGTTCGTGACCACTTACGGCACCATCAAGGCTAAAAACGCCGCGGGCAAGCCCCTCAGCGACGGCGAAGTGGCCGAGAAGGTGAACAAGCTGTTCGACCTGCGCCCCTACGCCATCGTGAAGCGCTTCGGCCTGCAGAATCCCATCTTCGCCCAGAGCGCGGCTTATGGGCACATGGGCCGCCATCCCGGCACCGTGAACGTGGTGATGCCCGGCGGTGAGACCAAAACTTTCGAAACCTTCACCTGGGAAAAGCTCGATTACGTGCCCCAGATTAAGGCCGAGTTTGGCTTGAACTAGCTGTCGGCCTCAAGCTACAAGCCTCCAGTAGTTCATCGCAGGCATGCTCAAAAAAAGCCCCAACTGGAATTGCCAGTCGGGGCTTTTTTTATCAGGCATGTTCTGAAAAAAAGCTTGCAGCTTGAGGCTGACAGCTTGCAGCTAAATTAATGCGCCAGGGCTTTTTCCTTGTGCTTGGTAATCTGGCGGCGCAGGCTTTCGGTGGCGGCATCGGCGGCGGCTTCAAAGGAGGCCGCATCTTCCTGGCTGAAGAGAATGTTGCCGGGCACGAGCAGCTTTATCTCGACGGTTTTGTTCTCGATACCGTCTTTATTGTTGAGACGCATGATGACCTCACCTTCGGTCACCTTGTCGTAAAAAGTTTCCAGCTTATTCAAACGTTGCTGCACAAAATCCAGCAGTTTCTTGTCGGCGTCGAAATGCACCGAATGCATCTGTACTTTCATAAGGTGGGTGATTTTAAGGGTAAAGGGTAAATAAAACTCAAGCCCGGGGGTGGGCTTGTTCAAATACGGATTTCAGGCGGTCGACGGACAGGTGGGTATATACCTGCGTGGCCGCGAGGCTGGCGTGGCCGAGCAAATCTTTGATGGAATTAAGGTCGGCTCCCTTGCCCAGCAGGTGAGTAGCGAAAGCGTGGCGCAGCGCGTGCGGATGCTGCTGGGCGCGCGAGGTCGTAATTTGGCTGAGGTAGCGCTGCACGGTGCGGTACACGAACTTCTCGTACATGGCCTCGCCCTTGTCGGTGAGCAGCAGCGGGCCGGCCGCCGCGCCAAACTCGTGCGCCCGGCGGGCCTGGTAGCGCTCAATTACCTGCTTCAGCGTGGGGTTCAGCGGCACGAGGCGCTGCTTGTTGCCCTTGCCCGTCACGCGCACGGTACTGGCCGGCAAACTCAAATCGTCGGCATGAATACCGATGAGTTCCGACAAGCGGATGCCGGTGCCGTAAAGCATTTCCAGCACCAGCTGGTCGCGCAGGCCGGCAAAGTCGTCGCCAAACTCGAACGAGTTGAGCAGACCGTTCAGGGCCTCCTCGGGCACGAACTCGGGCAGCTTCTTGGCCATTTTGGGGGCCGTGATGCGCAGCATGGGATTGGCTGCGATGGCGCCGGTGCGCAGCAGAAACTTGTAGTAGGAGCGTAGGCAGGCCACTTTGCGGTTCACGGTGCGCGGGTCGAGCTTGTCCTGCATTAGTTCCACTACCCAGCCCCGGATAAGCGGGTGCGTGGCCTGAGCTGGGTTGTCGAGCTCACAAGCCGACTTGAGGTAGGCTGCGAACTGGCCCAGGTCGGTCTGATACGACACCAGCGTATGCGGGCTGTATCGCTTCTCAAAACGCAGAAAATTGAGGAACTCCTCCATACCGGCAACAAAAATGCCCGGCGGGTGGGCCGGGCATTCAAGGTAGCATTTTTTTCTGTTCCTACAATTAATCCTGAACCGAGAGGGCGCGAAAAAACCGGCCGGCCTGCTCAGAGGAGCAAACCAGCCGGTTGTTCGTTCGGCAAGTCCGGCGTTGGCCGAAGGCTATTCGTTGTTGGCCTGGCCGTAGGTAGCCAGCTTGTAAACAGCCTTCTGCTTCATTTTGCGCTGGGTGATGCTGGGCTTCTGGAAGAAGGTGCGGCGACGCAGCTCTTTCAGCACGCCGGTGCGCTCAAACTTCTTCTTGAAGCGCTTCAGCGCGCGGTCAACCGATTCGTTGTCTTTGATTTGAACGATAATCATATCAGGGAGTGAGGGAGATTTCTGAGGAGTGCGGTATAAACCGGGCCGCAAAGATAGACCACAGATTGAACAGATTCTAACGGATGAAACAGATTTTTGCGGTTTTGGGCCTGGCACGCCAAATTAGGGACTTTCATCCCCAGGCTATCATCGGCGGAACCATAAAAAATCCGTTTCGTCCGTTAGAATCTGTTCAATCTGTAGTCTTATTTCAGCAGGGCGCGAGCAATGACCAGCTTCTGGATTTCGCTGGTGCCTTCGCCGATGGTGCAAAGCTTGGCATCGCGGTAATACTTCTCGGCCGGGTAGTCTTTGGTATAGCCGTAGCCACCGAAAATCTGCACGCCCTCGTTGGCGGTGCGCACGGCCACTTCCGAGGCGTAGAGCTTGGCCATGGCCGATTCCAGGTTCACGTTCACGCCCCGGTCCTTCATATCGGCGGCGCGGTAGGTGAGCAGGCTGGCCGCTTCGACCTCGGTGGCCATGTCGGCCAGCTTGAAGCTGATGCCCTGGAAGCTGCTGATGGGCTGATTGAACTGGTGGCGCTCCTTGCTGTACTTGGTGGCGGCTTCCAGCGCGCCAATGGCGATGCCCAGGCTGAGGGCCGCGATGCTGATGCGGCCACCGTCGAGCACCTTCAGGCTTTGCACAAAGCCGTCGCCCACTTTGCCGATGACATTCTCCTTGGGCACCTTGCAATCGGTAAAAATCAGCTCGGTGGTTTCGGAGGCGCGCATGCCCAGCTTGTCTTCCTTGCGGCCGGCCTCGAAGCCCGGCGTGCCGCGCTCGATAATGAAGGCCGTCATGCCGTGCGAGTCGCCCACTTCGCCGGTGCGGGCGATAACGACGGCCACGTTGCCCGACTTGCCGTGGGTGATGAAGTTCTTGGCCCCGTTCAGCACGAAGTAGTCGCCGCTCGCATCGGGCACGGCAGTGGTGCGCATGTTGCCGGCATCGGAGCCGGTGTTGGGCTCGGTGAGGCCCCAGGCCCCAATCCATTCGCCGCTGGCCAGCTTGGGTAGGTACTTGCGCTTCTGCTCCTCGGAGGCATGCTGCAGAATGTGGCCGGTGCAGAGCGAGTTGTGAGCGGCCATGCTCAGGCCGATGCTACCGTCGATTTTCGAGAGCTCGACAATGGCCGTCACGTACTCGGAGTAGCCGAAGCCGGCCCCGCCGTACTCCTGGGGCACCAGCACGCCCATCAGGCCCAACTCGCCAAGCTTGTGGAATACATCGACAGGAAATTCCTGGCTTTCATCCCATTTCATCATGTTGGGTTTGATGTGCTGGGTGCCAAAATCGCGCACCATTTGCGCAATCATAGTCTGGTTTTCGGTGGCAACGGCTTCCATGTACTGTTGGGAACGAGGTGGTGGGATTTATGAGAACAGACGAACGATAAACCCACAACGGCGTAGGAGGCTGCAATGGGTCCACAAAAGTACGGTTCTGGCCGTTGGTAATAGGTCTGAGCCAGCGCTATTAGCCGCACTTTATTGAATGCGCGCGGCAAAAGCGTTACTTTTGAGGCTTTTTGGAGGGAACCTAGCTGCTATGGCTACCTATGATTCCCGATTTCCCCGTTTGATTCCCTGTCCATTGACTTGTTATTCATTATCTCGTGCGCTGCGCCTCGGGCGGCTGTGGGCGCTGCTCCTGCCGGGGCTGCTGTTTTTCTCGTCGTGCGCGTCGACGCAGTATTACCAAAAGCGAACCCTGTTCCGGCTCACCGATAGCCAGGGTCGGCAACTCGACAGCACCAAGATGCGGCTGGCCGTCAATCGCTCGGAGCGTAACTACGTCATTCAGGCCAACGACTACCTGGAGGTGCGGGTGAACACCAACAGGGGCGAGCGGATTCTGGACCCCAACGGGGAGCTGCAGTTTGGCATGCCTACCGGCACGCTGCCCAGCCGGAGCGGTGGTAGCAACAGCAGCAGCGCGACGAACGGCGGCGGCGGGCGCAACGCAGGCCGCAACACCGGCCAGGGGGTCGGGGCCAGTGCGGGCGCGTCCGAGTTTCTGGTGTACGCCGATGGAACAACCGTGCTGCCCATGATTGGCCGGGTAAAGGTCAGCGGCCTTTCGCTGGTACAGGCCGACAGTACGCTCGCGATTCGCTTCAACGAATACTATAAGGACGCCTTCGTGACGACCCGGGTAACCAACAACCGGGTTATCGTGCTGGGCGCTGCTGGCGGCCAGGTCATTTCCCTCACCAACGACAACATGAACCTGCTGGAAGTGCTGGCTTTGGCCGGGGGTATCGATGGCGGCGGCAGCGGAACCAACAATTTCTACCGGAACGGGGGGCGGGCCGATAATATTCGCATTATCCGAGGCGACTTAAAGAACCCGCGGGTGCAGCAGGTCAACCTGTCGACGCTTGATGGAATGCGGCGGGCTAGCTTACAGGTCGAGCCGAATGACATTATCTACGTGGAGCCCATTCGCCGCCCATTCCTAGATGCGCTAGCGGATGCCGCGCCGATTTTGAGCCTGACTAGCCTGCTCTTAACTACGACGTTCTTTATTATCTCTCAGGTTAGAAGATAGTTCTCGGCCGGTAGGCCGGGGCAAAGCACGACATCATCCGGCGCCAGTCGGTATTCTCTGGGTAATGGCAATCAGCGAAAATAAGGAAATCGAAGAACTCATCCGCAATGCCACCAGCGGCGGGCCGCAACCGCCCGTGGCAGCGTCTGGGGCAGATACCAGCGAAGAAGAAGAAGGCTCTAGTCTCGACTTGGCAACGTTGGTGCTGGTGGCTCGGCGCAGCCTACTGTGGGTAGTGCTGCTGCTGACGCTGGGGGTGACGGCCTCTTGGCTATACCTGCGCTACACCAAGCCGGTGTTCAGTTCCGCATCGCTGCTGAAGATTGATGAGAAAGCCGAAGCCGCCACTCTCGGCCTGGCCATGGCTGCTCCTGGGGCCGATAAGGCGCGCGGCGGCAAGCTGGCCGGCGAAGTCGAACTCATCAAATCGGGGATTATCTACCGCCGACTGAAGGATTCGCTGGACCTGGACGTAAATTACTACGTTCAGGGCACCGTGTTGGAAACCGAGCTCTACGGCGCTTCCCCCTTCAAGGTGCGCTATAAGGTAACGGATGCCTCCCTGTACAATCGGAAGTTCAATCTCAAGTTTGTCGGCCCGACGCGCTTCCGGCTCGACTACGTGGGGCAGGGCCGGGCCATGAGCGGAGAGTACGTGTTGGGGCAGCCGATTGTGTTGACGGGCGTGCGGCTGGAAATTACCGGTACCCTGGAGCTGTCCGACGCTGCGCGGGAGGCCGACTATCATTTTACGATTCAGGACGAGGGTACGGTAAACGGGTACCTGGACCGGAATCTGGCGGTCGACATTGTCAATCCGGACGCCAATACCATCCAGATTTCCTTTAAGGACTTCAATCCGTATAAGGCGCAAAGCATTGTTAATAAAATTGATACGGTCTACCTACAGGAGAAGCTGGCCCGAAAGCGTGAATCGACCGAGGCCCAGCTGCGGTTCCTGAACAAGCAGATGGACGAAACTCAGCGCAACCTGGAGCTGGCCGAAGACCGGTTGAAGCATTTTGCCGAAGCTACTAAGACCTTCGACGTGAAGTCGGATGCGGGGAGTTTCAGCCAGAAGCTGGAAAAGCTGGAAGAAGAACGCCCCAAGCTGGAGCAGAAGCTGTCGCTGCTGGCCGAAATCCGGCGGCTGGCCAGCCAAGACCGCATCACGAACTCGGAAAACGAGACAGTGGAACAGAGCCTGCCCGACCTGGCTGGCATTGAGGACCCGCAGCTGGGCACGGCGCTGAACGAGCTGAACTCGCAGCAGTGGGACCTGCGCCGCATTCTGCGCTCCAGCACCGACAAGACGGAGGCCGTGCAGCAGCGCCAGGCCAACGTGGCCTTCTCGCGCAACAAAATCAAGCGCCTGCTGGCCCAGGACCAGAAGCTGGTGAGCCGCCAGCTGGCCTTGATGGACCAGCAGAAGGGCCAGTTGACCGGCCAGCTCCAGAGCCTGCCCGAAAAAGCCACCGAGCAGGACCGCCTCAAGCGCCCACTGGACTTGTACAGCAAGTCGTACCTGATGCTGTTTGATAAGAAAATCGAATTCAATATTATGAAGGCCGGCAACACGGCTGATTTTCAGATTCTATCGCCAGCATCGCTGCCGGGGGCACCCATTTCTCCCAACCGGCTGCTGGTGTATGCCGTGGGCCTGGCCGGCGGGCTCCTGCTGGGGTTTGGCCTGATTGCGGTGCGCTACTTCATGCACAACACCGTGACGAATGTGCGCGAGCTGGAGCGCAGCACCAAGGCGGCGGTGCTGGGCATCATTCCGACTTACAATAAGGAGAAGATGGAGGTGTCGCGGCTGGTGGTGGACAAAAACCCCAAGTCGGCTATATCGGAGTCGATACGCTCGATTCGAACCAACCTGGATTTCATCAGCTCGGCGAAGAAAAAGCGGCTTATTTCGGTGACCTCGACTATTTCGGGGGAAGGCAAAACTTTCGTCACGGTGAATCTGGGCGGCATTATCGCGCTGTCGGGTCAGCGGGTGGTTATCCTCGACTTGGACATGCGCAAACCCAAGGTCAACCTGGCCTTCGGAGCCGAGAACGTGAAGGGCGTAAGCACCATTCTCATCGACCGGCACAGCGTGCAGGAGTGCATTCAGCCGACCACCATCGAGTCGATGCAGTTTATTTCGGCCGGACCCACTCCCCCCAATCCTTCGGAACTTATTCTGAGTGACCGATTCGACCAGATGATAGAGGAGCTTTTTAAGACCTACGATGTCATCCTCATCGATACGCCGCCGGTGGGCCTGGTAACCGACGGCATCCTGATTATGCGCAAGGCGGATATCCCGCTCTACATTGTGCGGGCGGACTATTCGCGCAAGGCCTTTCTCAAGAATATGAACCGGCTCATGCGCAGCAACAACTTCACGCGGATGTGCACCATTCTCAATGACGCGCACTCCGGCGGCTCAGGATATGGCTACGGCTATGGGTATGGCTACGGCTATGGCTACGGCTATGGGGCTTATGGGCAGGGCTACTACGAAGAAGCCGCGGCCAAGCCGTTGACTTTCGGAGAAAAGCTCAAAAAGTTTATCTCTTAATCGACCGCAGCGGATGGCTTCGTTCTGGCAGCGCTTGTTTGGCGGTGATACGACGGCGGTGATGCGCCCGGAAAAAGCTAGTTTGGCCCTGTTGGGCGCGGATATGCACTCGCACCTGCTGCCGGGCCTCGACGACGGGGCCGAAACCGTGGCTCACTCGCTCGACCTGCTGCGGGCCCTGCGCGACCTGGGCTACCGCAAGCTGGTGATGACGCCCCACATCATGGGCGACTTCTACAAGAACACGCCGGAGGGCATTCGGGCGGCGCTGGCGCTGCTGCGCACCGAGGCGGCCGCGGCGGGCCTCGGCGACGTGGCCCTGGACTGCGCCGCCGAGTATTACCTCGACGAGTTTCTGGGCAGCAAGCTGGCCGACGGCACCGAGATGCTCACCTTCGGCGGCGACAAGCGCTACCTGCTGTTCGAAACCTCGTACATGAACGAGCCGCTGAATTTCTACGAAATCGTGTTCGAGATGAAGTCGCAGGGCTACCGGCCGGTGCTGGCTCACCCCGAGCGCTACACCTACCTCTATGGCCGCTTCGCCGAGATTGAGAAGATGCGCCGGGATTACGACATCCTGCTGCAGGTGAACCTGAACTCGCTGGCCGGCTACTACTCGCCGGCCGCCAAAAAAGTGGCCGAGCAGCTGGTCGATGGCGGCCTGGTCGATTTCGTGGGCACCGATACCCACCACCTGCGCCACACCGATACCCTGCTCAAGCGCACGCTCACCCAGCCGCACATGGCAAAGCTGCTGCAACTACCGCTGCTCAATAACACGCTTTAGGAAAAGGCGAACGGGTAGCGGCTGGTGGCTATTCGCACTTCGCACTAGCCATACCGTCTTTATTAACCATTAACCATTCATCACTAACCACTGATTACATGGTTTTCGTCACGGGCGGCACCGGCCTGATTGGTTCTTTTCTGCTGCGGGCGTTGCGGGCGCGCGGGCTGGTCGTGCGGGCGCTGCACCGCGGGGTCGTACCCGCCGATGCCGCGCCGGGCGTGGAGTGGCTGCCCGGCGACCTGCTCGATACCGAGCAGCTGCGCGCCGCCCTCACGCCCGACGTGACGCACGTATTCCACTGCGCCGGGCTGGTGTCGTACGCCCCGCAGGACGAGAATGCGCTGCTGGCGGTGAACGTGCAGGGCACGGCTGGCATGGTCGATGCCTGCCTGGAGCGGCCGGGTATCCGGCTGGTGCACGTGTCGTCGGTAGCGGCGCTGGGCAGCCCGGCGGCGGGCGCGCCCCGGCGGGCCGATGGGGCCGTGGTCGTAACTGAGGCCGCCACCTGGGACCTGGGCGCGGCCCATCCAGCCTATGCTACGTCGAAATACCTGGGTGAGCTGGAAGTGTGGCGCGGCGTGGCCGAGGGCCTGAATGCCGTGATGGTGAACCCCTCGGTGGTGTTGGGGCCGGGCGACTGGAGCCGCAGCAGCACGCGCCTGCTGCGCTACGCACACCAGCAGCACCGCTTCTACACGCGCGGCCTTATCAATTTGGTGGACGTACGCGACGTCGTGGCGCAGCTGCTGGCCCTGGCCTTCGCCCAGCCGGTACGGAGTGGTGAGCGGTACATTCTGAGCGCCGAGACGGTGCCGCTGGGCGAGTTCTTCGGGGCGGCGGCGGCGGCTATGCAGCGGCGGCCGCCCACCATGGCCGTGCCCGACTGGGCGGCGGAGGTAATCTGGCGGCTCGAGCACGCGCGGGCGGTGCTGACCGGGGCGCGGCCGCTCATCACCCGCGATACGGCCCGTGCCGGGCGCGAGCCAGTAGTGTACAGCCACGACAAAGTGCAAAGCGCTACCGGGTTGGCATTCCGCCCGTTAGCCGATACATTGACGTGGTGCGCGGCCGGGTTGGCCGAAAAAGCACCGATTTCCGATGGCGCTGCCGTATCTTAGTTTGTATCGGATTGCACGGTTTTGCCCAATAGTTGTTATCATTGACAGAGAACCGGCCCGTGGAGTTGCCGGAACCCGCAGTTGCCCCGACGGTGCCGAATGGCGGCCCGGCAGCTGGTTCCGCTTCCGCTGGTGGTTCGGCCTTTTAAACGCGGAATTATGCGCATGAACGAACCTTTTGAAAACCCCCGCGCCGTACTCGATACCGTACGCCGCTTCGAGCGCATGGTGGCCCAGCAGGAATCCGTCTTTTTTGACCTGGAGGACTTCGAAAACATCATCGACCACTACGTGGCCGGCGCGGAGTTCGACAAGGCCCTGCAGGCCTGCGAAGCCGCCCTTGGCCAGTATCCCTTCTCCACCGAGCTGCTCATCGACCGCGCCCAGGTGATGGCCATGCGCGGCGACTACTCGGAGGCCGAGCGGCAGATTGATGCCGTGGCCGCCCTCGACCCGACCAACGCTGACGTGGCCGTGACGCGCGGCATCATCAGCACGCAGCGGGGCGAGTTTGCCGAGGCGGTGGCCTTTTTCCGGGCCGGCCTGGAGCAGGAGCCCGAGCGCGAGGACATTCACTTCAACCTGGGCCTGGCGTTTCAGAGCTGGCAGAAGTTCAAGAGCGCGGCCAAGCACTACAAGCAGAGCCTTCGCCTGAACCCCGACAACGAAACCGGCGTGCAGGAGCTGCTGCACTGCCTCGACATCACGGGCCGGCTCGAAGAGCACGAGGAGTTCTTCAAGCGCTTCACCGACGACGACCCGTACTCGGCCACGGCCTGGTACAATCTGGGCCAGTTCTGGTACCGCCGCGAGCAGTTCGACAAGGCCGTTGAGGCCTTCGACTACGCCGTGACCGTTCAGGCCGACTTTTACGATGCCCACCACTGGCTGGCCGACTCCTTTGTGTGCCAGCAGGAGTACCGCAAGGCTATTCCGGAGTTCGAGCTGGCCTACCCGGCCGGCGAGCCCACCGACGAGGCCCTGTGCAACATCGGCGAGTGCTACGAGAAGCTGCGCGAGTGGGAGCCCGCCCGCCGCTACTACCGCCAGGCCCTGGAGCTGAACCCCGAAATGGACGAAGCCTGGTTTGGCCAGGGCGTGCTGCTGCAGGAGCAGAGCCGCTGGTTCGAAGCCATTCACTTCTTCCGCAAAGCCACCGAGCTCTACGACCAGAGCGGGGAGTACTGGTCGGCGCTGGGCGCGGCCGAAAACCAGGTGGGCAACGTGGTGAGCGCCCTCGAAGCCTACGAAAAAGCCACCGAGGTAGCCCCCGAAGATGCCCAGGGCTGGGTGAGCTGGAGCGCCATTCTCTACGACCAGGGCCACCACGCCGAGGCCGCCGAGCTGGTGCGCCACGCCGTGGAGCTGCACCCCCACGAGGCCCACTTCCACTACATGCTGTGTGCCTACCTGCTGGCCGACGGCCGCCTGCGCGAAGCCTACGAAACCCTCGAAACGGCCCTTACGCTCAACTACGAGCAGCACGTGCTGCTGTTCGACTACTTCCCGCAGCTGCGCGAGCAGCCCGGCCTGAAGCGCCTGATTGAGCAGTTCCGGAAGTAATCGATTGATGTGCTGATTAATTAATGTGCTGATATGCTGATTTTAGATAGGGCTGAGAACTGCGAAATCAGTGGGCATTACCTACTACAGTGCTGAAGGCGCTACTTTTGCAACCGCCCGCGTTCTCGCGCGGGCGGTTTCTTTTTGTGGCGGGCTGTTACGAGGCCGGGGTTTGTGGAGATGCAATATCAGTTGTCGGTATCTCCCCCAGTCATTATCAATCAGCACATCAATCCATCAGCATATCAGCACATCAACCCTATGAATTACGACCTCTCCCAACTGCCCGAGCGCGCCCCTAAGCCCCGCGAACAGGGCTACACCATGGTGATGGACAAGGGCCTGAGCCTGCGCGAAGTAGAGGACTTTCTGGAAGTGGCCGCGGCGTACACCGACATCGTGAAGCTGGGTTGGGCTACCTCCTACGTGGTGCCCAACCTCAAGCGCAAGCTGGAAATTTATAAGGAGGCCGGCATTCCGGTGTACTTCGGTGGCACGCTGTTCGAGGCCTTCATTATCCGCAATCAGTTCGATGACTACCGCCGCCTGCTCGACACCCACGGCATGGAATACGCTGAAGTATCGGACGGCAGCATCGACCTCGACCACGACCGCAAGTGCGAATACATCCGCGAGCTGAGCCAGCAGGTGCGGGTGCTGAGCGAGGTGGGCTCGAAGGATGCCGAAAAAATCATTCCGCCCTACAAGTGGATTTCGCAGATGGAAACCGAGCTGGCGGCCGGCGCCATCAAGGTGATTGGCGAGGCCCGCGAGGGCGGCAACGTGGGCCTGTTCCGCAGCACTGGCGAGGTGCGCTCGGGCCTGGTCGAAGAGATTCTAACCAAGATTCCATCCGAGAAAATTCTCTGGGAAGCCCCGCAGAAGGCCCAGCAGGTGTGGTTTATCAAGCTGCTGGGAGCCAACGTGAACCTGGGCAACATCGCACCCAACGAAGTGGTGAGCCTCGAAACCATTCGCCTGGGCCTACGCGGCGATACGTTCTCGCACTTCCTCGACATGGATGCGGTAGACCCCATGTTCCGCCCGGCGGCCAAAACCGGCAAGCCCGGTACCTCCATGCCGCGCGGGTAAAACGAGTTTCTGGTTGCTCGTTCCTGGTGTCTGGTTGGCAGTGAACCGCAACAAGCAACCAGAAACGAGCAACCAGAAACCATAAAAAAGCCCCCGTCATTGCTGACGGGGGCTTTTTGCTTCAACGGCACGAGCATTGGGAACGCCCGTTGCCGGGATTAAGCGGAATTAGAAAGTGCGGTTGAACCAGCCTTTCAGGTCGTCGATGGCGTGGCCGGTTTTTTCCTGGAGCTGGCCGAACCACTCGTCCTGCTTGCCGTCTTCGTAGTCGAGGTCGTTGTCGGTGAGGTTACCCCACTTCTGCTTGGCTTCGCCCTTTATTTGATTCCAGTCGCCGCGGGCTTTCAACTCGGTGCTGTTGCCGCTGGCCGCGGCGCTAGCGTTGCTGGTGGCGCTGTGGAACCAGTTTTTGATGCTGTCAACGGTTTCGCCGGTTTTTTCCTGAAGCTTGCCAAACCACTCATCTTGTTTGCCTTCGTGGTAGGTCAGGTCGTCGTCGGTCAGGTTGGCCCATTTCTGCTTGGCCTCGCCTTTCAGCTGGTTCCAGTTGCCGCGGGCTTGTAGCTCGGTGTTGTCGCTAACGTTATTGTTGTTGAGGTCCATGATTAAAAGCTTTTAGGGTAAGGGAAGAGAATGGAGAATTCGTGCCCCTTGTACGCACCCGCATTCCGTCCTGTTTAAGCGCCGCCCGTAAAGCCGGAATTTTGTAATGCCCGCACAAACAGCAAGCTGAGCCGTTGTCGCAGCTTGCTATCTGACCCAGAATGCGCTGCACGAGGTGCTGAAAAGCGCCCCCTTCCACGCGGCTGCCCCCGTTCTAATGGTGGCCCAGCCAGCTTTCGGGGTTCAGGTTGGAGGAGTTGTGCCACACCTGGAACTGCACTTCCGAAGTGCCTTCTGAGTCGGTGGCTACCGTGCCGATGACCTCGCGGGCGCTCACGTGCTGGCCTTCCTGCACGCTCACCGAGCGCAACTTGGCGTACACGGTAAAGAAATCGCCGTGTTGAATCATCACGATGGTATTCATGCCCGCAATATTGGTGATGGTAAGCACCTTGCCATCGAAGCAGGAGCGAACTTCCTCGCCGGCCTCGGTCTGAATATCCACGCCCCGGTTTTCGACGGTTACGTTGCGTAGTACCGGGTGGGGGTGGCGGCCGAAGCGCTGGCTGATGAAGCCCCGGCCCACCGGCCAGGGCAGGTGGCCGCGGTTGCCGGCAAACGACGACGAGGCCAGCGCCGTGGCCGGAGTGAGGACAATACGCACGGCCCGGCGGTCGGCGGCGGCTTCGGCGGCGGTTTCGGGCGCGTCCGACTCGGGGGCGGCCGTGGGGTCGTCGCCGCGGCTTTCGGTGGGAGCGGCGGCTTCGTCGGGCTCGTGGTGGGCGGTAGCGGCGGTGCTGTTGGTATGGCGGGCATTGGCACGGCGGGCTTCGCGGGCGGCCAGCGCGGCGACTTCGCGCCGGGCGGCCAAGCGGGCGGCGCGGGCAGCACGCACAATCTCCTCGCGCACGCGCTCGGCAATCAAGTGGTCGAGTTGGGTCACGGCCAGGCGGTGCTCCTCCACTTCCTGGCGCAGGCCCTGTTCCTGCTGACTAAGCTGCTGCACCATCTCATTCTCGCGCGATTTGAGGTTGAGCAGGTTGCGGTTTTCGCTGAGCTGGCTGTTGAGCAGGCTGCTCTTGCGCCGCTGCTGCCGTGTCAGGCCCGTGAGCTGCTCGTGCAGCCGGTACTGCGTGCCCATAATGCGGGCTGCCTGCCGCTGCCGCTCCTCGGTGTACTGCCGGATGTAGCGCAGCCGCAGCATGAACTGGTTGAAGGAGTCCGACGCAAACAGAAACATCAGCCGGTTGAAGCCGTTGGCCGTTTTCGAGGCCGTGTACAGCAGGCGGCCGTACTCGGCCTTGAGCTGGGCCAAGGTTTGCTGGGTTTGCACCACTTGGCGCACCGTCTGGTGCACGTTGGTTTCGATGCCCTGCAGCTGAGTCGAAATGCCCTGGATAACCTGCTTTTTCTGGGTCAGCTTCTCGCTGATGACGTGCAGCTGGCCCAGGCTCACCTTCTTTTTGGCCTGGGTCTGGTCGAGGGCCTGGCTGGCGCGCTCCATCTGGTGGATGTTGGACAGCCGCTCGCGCTCTAGCTGGGCTTTGCTTTTGGGTCGGTTGGCAGTGGCCGGCCGGCGCACCGGGGCCGGTTTGCGTCCCGGAGCCGGCTTCCGAAGGGGCACCGGCCGACGGCCGGCCGCGCCGCGCCGGAAGGGCTTGGGCCGGGCCACGGCCCCGCGCCGGCCGGGTGCCGGCTTGTGCTGCTGGGCTTCGGCCGGGCCGGCCAGCAGCCCTGGCAGCAATAGCCCCAGCAGCCCCCCAAGCAGCAGCCGGCGCGCACGGGCGGCCAGCCGGACAAATACTGCGCTGTTGCGGGGGGAAGTGGGGTTATCCAAGGCAAGCCATTCAAAACCTACCAGCCTGGTAGAAAAGCAAAATTAGGCCAGCGGGGCCGGTATTCCGCGCGGGCCGCCTAGCGCAGCCGCCGGTAGCCCTTGGGCACTTCGAACGGAAACGACAAACGGCCCTTGGGCACCTCAACCTTATTGTAGTTGATAGCGGCCGTGACCGCGCCCGCCGCCGGCTGCTGGGCCTGCACGAAAGTTGCGTGGGCAAACGGCAGCGGCTGCAGCGGGTCGAGGGGCTGGAAGTCGGTGTAGTCGACGGTGAGGTTGCGCTTGGTGGCGGCATCGCTCACGCGCAGCTGCTGCACGCGGCCGGTGTTGCCGGCCTGCAGTAGGTGCTCCACCACGACGCCGCGCAGGGGGTAGGTCACGCGTTGGCGGCCGGCCTCCTCGGTGGCCACGGTGGGCGTGGTGCCGGTGGGGGCAGGCAGGTAGTCGCCCAGCAGCAGGGTCTGCATCTGGGCGAAGCTCACGGGCACGTTCAGCAGCTTGCTCAGGTAGTCGTAGCCGCCGCTGAAGTAGGTTTTATCGATTTTGTTGATAACCCGCACCGAGTCGCGGGTCAGAATGGCGCGCACGCCCTCGAACCCCGCCAGCCCGGCCGATACCCAGATGACGCTGTCGCGCCGCATGCGGACCGAAAGGTTGGCTCCCTGCTTGTTGCCCTTCATCGTTACCTGGGCCTTGCCCTTGATGGTCAGAAAGTCGAAAGCCGTGTTTTTAGCCACCACAGAGGGCAGACTGGGCTCCATGGCCGTGGAAGTGCCGGGGCCGGTGGTCGACTTGGTGGGGGTGGCCTTGCGGGCGCAGCCGCCCAGTACCAGGGCCAGGGCCAGCAGCAGCGAGAGTTTATTCATAAAGCTTGTGGTCTTTCAGTTTGCGCTCCAGCAGGTCGGACGCGCCGCCGGCTTTGCGGGCGCGCAGCCACTGGGTGGTGGCCGGCTCCTTCTCGCCCAGCTGGTACAGAATGTCGCCGTAGTGCTCCATAACGGAGCCATCGGTGGTTTTCTGGGCGGCTTTTTCGAGGGCGGCTTTCGCGCCGGCGTAGTCTTTCTGCTTGTAAAGTACCCAGGCGTACGTGTCGAGGTAGGTGTCGTTGTCGGGAAACTGCTTCACCACCTTGCCCGACATGGTTTTGGCCTTGTCGAGCTTTGCCCCGCGCAGCGACAGGTAGTAGCTGTAGTTGTTGAGGACGAGCGTGTTGTTGGGGTCGCTGGCCAGCGAGGCTTCGTAGGCAGCATCCGATTTCTCGTCGTCGTGCAGCTCGTGGTAGGCATCGCCCAGCTGCGCGTCGAACTGGGCCAGCAGCTCGGCGTTGTTGGTGGCCAGCTTGCGGCCGTGCTCCAGCGACTTCACGGCCCGGGCAAATTGGCGCTTCAGCAAATAGGCCACCCCGTTGTAGAACCACAGCGAGGCCTGGTTGGGAAACACCTCCAGCGCCCGGCCCGAGTGAACCAGCAGCGAGTCGGTCTGATTGAGCTCGCCGTCGAGCAGCACCACCTGCTGCCAGATTTGAAACTTGGAGTTGTCGTAGCGCAGGGCCCGCGAGTAGGCGTTGCGGGCCTCCATCTTGTGGTCGGTGAGGGCCAGCACGTCGCCGCTCACCGAGTAGGCCTTGGCTTCCTTCGGAAACGCGGCCACGGTAGCGGCGGTCAGGTCGCGGGCCAGCTGGTTCACCTTTTCCTGGGGGCTGGGCAGCTGCTTGATGTAGCTGACCAGGATGCGCACGCGGGTATCGATGTCGAGGGCCGGGCTGGCGAAAGCCTGGCGCAGTTGCTGGGCTTCCTCGTCGGGCTGGCTCTGCTGGCGGGCCACGTCGGCCAGAATCAGGTGGGCCTGGGGGTTGCCCGGGTCGAGGCGCAGGGCCTGGCGGGCCACGCGCAGGGCGTCGTCGAGGCGGTTGTTGTTGCCGTAGAGTTCGGCCTGGGCCAGCACGTAGCGCGCCTCGTTGGGGTTGGCCTTGATGAGCTTTTCGCCCTCGGCCAGGGCCTGGTCCAGCTTGTTCTGCTTGAGGTAAATCTGCTGCTTCTTGAACGAGATTTCATCCACCTGCCCAAACTCCTTCTCGGCCTGGTCGAGGGTGGCCAGGGCTTCGGTCAGCTTGTTCTGGGCCAGGTACAGGTCGGCCAGGTTGAAGAGGTAGCTGCCCGAGTTGGGCACCTCCTTGATGAGGGTGGCGTAGGTTTTGGTGGCGTTTTCGTACTGCTTCTGGCTGGCCTGCACCTGGGCCAGCAGCAGGTAGTAATAGGCGTTGTGCGGAGCCAGCTGAGTGGCGGCCTGGGCGTAGTTCAGGGCATCGTGCAGGTTGCCGCTCAGCATGTTGGCTTCGGCAATCTTGTAGTTGATGGCCGCGTTGTCGGGGTCGATGGCGTAGGCCTTGAGCAGGCTTTCAAGGGCCTTGTTGTAGTCTTCGAGCAGCACGTACTTCACGCCATCCACGAACAGGGCCTCGCTGTGCTCGCGCTCGCGCTCGCTCATCAGGCTCGACATCTGGGCGCGCAGGGCGGCGCGCTTGGCGCGGGCCTCGGCCAACTTCTTCTCCAGCTCGTGCTGCTCTTTCTCCAGCACCCGCTGCTCGCGGCGGGTCAGCTTGGCCGGCGGCGAGGGCAATACGCCGCCCTCGGGCGTTTGCGCGAAGCTTCCGGCTCCGAGCCCTATCCACAACAGCACACCTAGCACAACTCGACGCATCATCATACAACAAAGCCAGACCGGCGGCCCTCAAAATTACGGGTATAAAACAGTTTCTGGTTCCTGGTTTCTCGTTTCTGGTTTATATCCGAATAAGTCGGTTACGACCAGCACCCAACAACTAGCAACGAAAAACGAGAAACCAGAAACAAAAAGCGACGCGGCCCCCTCGGGAAGCCGCGTCGTGACAACGTGTTTCAGCCCAAAAATGTCACACCCGCAGCTGATTATAGTCGCCGAGGCTCAAATCGTCGGGGGTGCCCGTGACGCTGGCAAAGTTGCCCACCATCGAATTCGTTATCACCACGTTCAGTAGCGAGGCCGATTGCTGCACGATGGAGTTGCTCAGGCGCGAGTCGCGCACGTTGGCGTGGGCCCCGAGGCTCACGTGCGGCCCCACCACCGAGTCGGTGATAATGGCGCCCTCGCCCACGTACACGGGCTCAATCAGGACCGAATTGGTGATTTTGGCCGACTCGTGCACCATGTTTTCGCCGCGCTCCTTCAGGTATTCGAGGTAGCGCTGGTTGGTGAACACCGTGGCGTCCTTGTTGCCGCAGTCGAGCCACTCCGTCACGCGGCCGGGCACGAACACCGTGCCCTTGTTTTTCATGTTTTCGAGGGCGTTGGTGAGCTGGTACTCGCCCTTGTCTTTGATTTCGTTATCAAGCAGATACTGTAATTCCGAGCGCAGGTATTCGCCGTCCTGGAAGTAGTAGATGCCAATAATGGCCAGGTCCGACACGAACTCCTGGGGCTTCTCCACGAAGTCGGTGATGCGGCCCTGGGCGTCGAGCTTCACCACGCCGAAGGGCTTGGGGTCGGCCACCTGCTGCACCCAGATGGTGCCGGGCACGCTGGAATCGAGGGTGAAATCGGCTTTGAACAGGGTGTCGGCAAAGGCCACCACCAGCGGGCCGCTGAGCGAATCCTGCGCGCAGAGAATGGCGTGGGCCGTGCCCAGCGGCTCATCCTGGTACACGATGGTGCCCTTGGCGCCCACCGACTCGGCAATTTTCACCAGGCTCTTTTCCACCTCGGCCCCAAAGCGCCCGATGATGAAGGCCACTTCGTCGACCGGCTCGCCGCAGACTTTGGCAATGTCTTCGACCAGGCGCTGCACAATGGGCTTACCCGCGATGGGCACCAGCGGCTTGGGAACGGTGAGCGTGTGGGGGCGCATGCGCTTGCCCATGCCGGCCATCGGAACAATGATTTTCATGTTTCTGGTTGCTTGTTTCTGGTTTCTAGTTATTGGTCTTGCGCCTTGGGGTAAGGCAAAAGCGGTTCTTGTAGGGTTTGGTAGCGCTCGCCTTTTAATCTAGACGAACTCAGGTAACTGATGTTACGCAGGCTGTTGCTGGCGCGCGTCTCGGACGCGCTGCCGGCTGGTTTCGCGTCTCTGACGCGGCCGTTGCCCGATACCCGAACGGCGCGCGTAGGGCGTCTGGAGACGCCAAACCAGTCGGCACGCGTCGCAGACGCGCGCCAGCAACAGCCTGCGTAACATCAGTTATACGTTGTTTAACTGTTTATTAACTATTCCCATTTTCAATAAACTATCAGAAACAAGCAACCAGAAACTCACCTGCCGGTGCTTCCATACCCGCCCGCGCCGCGTTGGGTTTCGCTCAAGGCTTCGGTGGGCTGCCAGATGATGGTTTCATGCCGGGCAACTACCAGCTGGGCAATGCGTTCGCCGTCGTTGATGACGAAGGGCTCGGGCGATAAATTCACCAGCAGCACGCGCACCTCGCCCCGGTAGTCGGCGTCGATGGTGCCGGGGCTGTTCACGAGGCCGATGCCGTGCTTCACGGCCAAGCCGCTGCGGGGGCGCACCTGGGCCTCGTAGCCCACCGGAATCTCCAGGCTCAGGCCGGTTGGAATTAGCCGGCGCTCCAACGAGGCCAGCGTGACGGGGCCCTCGGGCAGGTGGGCGCGCAGGTCGAGGCCGGCGGCGTGGGGCGTCTGGTACGCGGGCAGCGGGTGGGGCGAGTGGTTGATAACCGGAATGAGCATGAGCAAGGCGGGGATGGCGGGCAAAGATAGGACGCGGCCTATACTATCCGGCAATGCCGATTGGACGGGGGCAACGGGAGGCCCGGCCCTGGCGGCCGGGGCTATCTTTACCGCCTTATCCGGTTCGTTGTGCGTTATGAGTATTCGTGAATTGCTGGCCACGCCGCGGCTGCCCCGCTGGTTCTGGCCGCTGCTGCTGGGGCTGAACTTTCTGCTGCACGCGCCGGCCTTCCGCCTGCCCCCCACGGGGGCGCACACCTGGCGGCAGTGCAACACCATGGCCGTGGCCCGCAATTTCTACGAGGAGGACATGAACATCCTGCGGCCGCGCGTTGACCGCCGCGATGACCTGGCGGGCGTAACGGGCATGCAGTTTCCCTCGTTCGAGTGGCTGGCCGCCGGCGGCTACCAACTGTTCGGCTTCCACGAAAGCATCCCGCGGCTGCTGAACTGGCTGATTTACATGGCCGGGGTGGTGGCCTTCTACTACCTGGTGCGCGGCATCAGCGGCAGCGTGGCGCTGGGGGCCGTGGGGGCCTGGTGCCTGGCCTGGAGCCCGGAGCTGTTTTACCACGGGGTGAATGCCCTGCCCGACGTGCTGGCCCTCTCGGCCAGCCTCGCGGGGCTGTACTGGTTTAGCCGCTGGCGCGAAACCCGGCAGCCGGGCATCCTGCTGCTGAGCCTGCTGGCCGTGACGCTGGCCGGCCTCACCAAGCTGCAGTTTCTGCTAGTGGGCTTCCCTATCGCGGTGTGGGTGCTACGCGACCTGCTGGCCCGGCGGCTGCCGGCCCGCGCGCTGGTCCTGCTGCTGGCCTACGCCGTGGTGGCCGTGGCCGTGCCCCTGGCCTGGTACGCCTACGCCCTGCGCCTCATCGAAGCCACCGGCCTGGCCGATTTTGGCCTGGTGGTGCGCCCGGCCGATGACCTGGCTACGGCCTGGGCCACCTTCGAGCGCAATCTGCGCGTCGACCTGCCCGAAACGCTGGTGGGCTACGGCACCCTGGGGCTGCTGGCCGTGGGGCTGTGGCGGCTGCTGCGGCACGCGCCCACGCGCCACCCCTGGTTTCTGCCCGGCCTGGCCTGGGGGCTGGCCCTGGCCGCCTACTACCTCGCCGAGCTGCACCAGATGAAGTACCACGGCTACTATCTGATACCGCTGCTGCCCGTGCTGCTGCTGCTGGCCACCTGGGGCGCGGCCTGGCTGGCCCGGTTCCGGCGCGGACGCGGGCTGCTGCTGGTGCTGCTGCTGGCCCAGCCGGTGTGGGCCACGGTGCGCATCAGCAGCCGCTGGGTGCTCCAGAAACCGGATATCGGGCCGGAGCTGTTCGACCCTGCCAGCCGGGCCCGGCTGGAAGCCGCTACCCCCGTCGGCGCGCTTTGCCTGGTGGGGCCCGACGAGTCGGGCTGCGAGCAGTTCTACTTCCTGCACAAAAAGGGCTTCGGCATCAACCACCCCGGCCACCTATTCGAAACCACGCCCACCGGCCGCCCCTACGTGGCCGACTGCATCGC
>JANXMN010000061.1 GCA_025354605.1 Hymenobacter sp.
AAGGCCTTGAGCACGCCCGGAAACGAGCCGTTATACTCGGGCGTGATGATGACCCAGTGGCTGCTGGCCACCAGCCGGGCCGCCAGGCGGTTGAATTCGGGGTGGGTGCCGGCGTTGGCGTAGAGGGCCGTAGCGGTGAAATCGGCCGGCAGCTCGGCCAGGTCCAGCAGTTGGAAGTCGGCCCCCAGCTCGGTGAGGATGGTGGCGTAGTAGTCGGCCACGCGCCGGGCGCGGGAGCCCGGGCGGTTGGTGCCGGAGAGAATGGTAATCAAAGGGAGGGTGCGCTGTGCGAAGGATAATAATTCCCTAGCGAAACCGCAAAGTGCGGCGCAGGTTTGGGTAAAGCCTGCCGAACAGTGTTCCGCCTATATGTTCAATTCGATTAAATAGCAAAAACGACAAAGCCCCGACTGCCAAATAGCCGAGGCTTTGAAACGGCGGAAACGACGTTTCTACACGTCAGGCTGCCGAGGTAAAATCTTGCCGTTTTTAATGAGGCTTGCAATACGCTTGCTGGTGCGCTCATAATCGGTGCGGTCCTCAAAAGCACCTTCTTTCAACAAGAAGGGGTCGAACAGCCGATTAGCAACCGGCCGGACCGGAGCTACAGTAGCTGGCGTTGCTTTTGGTACGCCCGAGGCGGGCGCTTGCGCCGCAGGCCTGCTGGGGCCGGTAGGCAGAAATTGCCCTGGCTGCGGCACGCGCGGCTGCCCGCTGCCCGGATACTGGGGCAGCCCTTTCGGGTCGGGCGAATCAGGACGTTGGGAAGCGGCCATGTTGAGGTCAGGGTTTCGGCGCGAATAGGGCCAGGTAATCGGGATTGCGGCTTTTGTAACAAGTCAGCACTACGCAACGCGGGGGCCAAGGAGCGAGTTCAGGCACCAGAAAAACGTAGGACTCATACACCACGCCCTCGTAAACTGTCAAGCAAATGTGAAGATACGGACGGCGGCGGCCCCGCCCAACCTTGGGCACGATGTGGCGGGCTCGTTGCAGAATGCGCGAAATAGTCGTGTGGTCGACGCCGTGGTCGGGGTCGGCGAAGTTTTCCAGCACGTGCTGGGCATACTGGCTGGTCCAGTAGATATCGTACCGCTGGCCTTCGTGGGTGATGTAGGTGTTGTTGAATTCCATGCCGCCGCCTTTACTGGTTGTCTGTGTCCGGGTCATTCAGCACGTCGGCCATGCGCTCGGCCTGCTCAAGCACCAGGTCAATGGCCGTTTCCTGCTTGTCGGGCGGATAGTGGTAGCGCCGCAGCGTGATGCGCACCAGATTGCGCAGCCGGGCGCGCACGCTCTCGCGCTTCTGCCAGTCGATGCCGGTGTTGCGCTTGATTTTATCCAGCAGCTCGGCGGCAATCTTGCGCAGAATGTCGTCGCCCAGGGTGCCGGCGCTGCCGTTGTCGTTCAGGGCATCGTAAAAGGCCAGCTCGGCGGGGTTGAGGCCCAGCGAGTCGCCCCGTTTATCGGCGTCCCGCAATTCCTGGGCGAGCAGCACGAGGCTCTCAACCAAATCCGACAGTTGCAGGGCGCTTTGGATAACCCGGTTGCGGTAGTTCTCCAGCGTTTTATCCAGCCGCTCGGTGAAGAGCTGCTGCTGCACGATGTTGGTGCGGGTGCGGGAATGAATCTGGTCGTGCAGCAGCTTTTGCAGCAGCTCGATGGCCAGGTTGCGCTGGGGCAGGTCGCGCATCTCGGCCAGGAAGTTATCCGACAGCACGCTCACGTCGGGCGAGTTCACGCCGGCCAGCGTGAAAATGTCCTGCATGCCCACGGGCTGCACGGCCCGGTCGAGCAATTGCTTGAGCAGGTAGCGGCTTTGGTCGCGGTCGAGCTTGGTTTCGGGGGTGCTGCTTTCGCTGATGAAGCCGCGCACGCCCTGGTAAAAGGCCAGCTCGTCGCGCAGCGCCTGCGCGCCCGGCAGGGTGCTGCACAGGGCAAAGGCCTTGCCGGCCGCCAGCACCCTGTCGAATAGCTTCTTGCGCTCCTCGTCGGGCAGCTCCAGCACGTGGTTGCTCACTTCGCGCAGGCGTTGCAGGCTTTCGGCAGGAATCAGGAAGGTGTTGCGGTACTCGGCGTTGCGCAGCAGGTAGCGCACGTCGCGGATGGCTTCCTCCAACTCCGTCAGCGCCTTTTCCAGGTCGATGGTGGGCTTGCCTTTGCCGTCGTCGCCTACTTTGCCGCCGTTGTCGGTGTAGGTTTTCAGGGCGCGCTTCAGCTCGGTGGCGATGCCGATGTAATCGACGATGAGGCCGCCCGACTTGTTCTTAAATACCCGGTTGACCCGCGCAATGGCCTGCATGAGGTTGTGGGCCTGCATGGGCTTGTCGATGTACATGGTGTGCAGGCTGAGCACGTCGAAGCCCGTGAGCCACATGTCGCGCACGATGACAAGGCGCAGCGGGTCCTTGGGGTCCTTGAAGCGCTTCTCGAACGTCTTGCGCACGCCCGGCGCATACACGTGCTTCTTGATGTAGTCCTTATCGGCCGCCGAACCGGTCATCACCACTTTGATGGCTCCCTTCTTCGGGTCTTCGTCGTCCCACTCCGGCTTTAGCTTCACGATGGCCGCGTAGAGCCGGGCGCAGATTTCGCGGCTCATCCCCACTAGCATGGCTTTGCCACCGCCCTCGATGTTGCCGGCGGCCGAGCGGTCCGCGAAGTGCTGCACGATGTCGGCCGCTATTAAGTCGAGGCGAGTCTGCGAACCGACCACTTTTTCCAGCTTGGTCCAGTACGCTTTTTCGGCCTCGCGGCGGGCTACGTCCGCTTCGTCTTCGAGTACTTCTTCTACTTCCTCGTTTATCTCCGCAATCTCCTGCTCGCCCTCCACCAAATGCAGCTTGGCCAGCCGGCTTTCGTAGTAAATGGGCACGGTGGCCCCGTCGCGCACGGCGTCCTCAATGTCGTAGATGCTCACGTAAGGGCCGAACACCTGGCGCGTGTCCACGTCGTCGGTTTCGAGCGGGGTGCCGGTGAAGCCCACGAAGGTGGCCAGCGGCAGCGCGTCGCGCAGGTGCTTGGCGAAGCCGGTCTTGTACTTGCCGCTCTTTCTATCCAGCTTGCTGCTCAGGCCGTACTGCGAGCGGTGGGCCTCGTCGGCAATCACCACGATGTTGGTGCGGTCGGAGAGCTGGGGGAAAGTGGTTTCGCCCAGTAGTGGGCTGAACTTCTGAATGGTGGTGAAGAAGATGCCGCCCGAGGGCCGGTCGGCCAGCAGGGCGCGCAGGTGCTCGCGGTCGTAGGCCTGCACGGGCATTTCCTTCAGCACGTCCTTGGCGTGCGCGAACTGCTGGAACAGCTGCCCGTCGAGGTCGTTGCGGTCGGTTACAATCACCAGCGTGGGGTTGCGCATTTCGGGCTGCTGGCGCAGCTTGCCCGCGAAGCAGGCCATCGAAATGCTCTTGCCCGAGCCCTGCGTGTGCCACACGATGCCG
>JANXMN010000539.1 GCA_025354605.1 Hymenobacter sp.
ACGTTTTCGAGCACCTGGCGCAGGTAGGCCTGCTGCACGCTGCCCGCCATCTGGGGGTTGTCGTCGATGGCCCCGCGGTAGCGCACGGCAAATCCGCTGCTGGTTGGTTCCAGCACCACGGCTTCGGCGGTTTTGCTCACGCCCAGCATTTCGGCCACCTTCTGGCTGGCATCGGTGAGGGTGGGCAGCTCGACTTCGCCGGGGGCGGCGGTGCCGGGCGCATCCAGGTTGATAGGGGTGTTGATGAACAGAAACTCGACCCCCTTGCTGCGAAACGAGCTGCTGAGCGAAGCCAGCCGCTCCTGGTAGAGGCGCGAGAAGGCGCAGGCCGGGTTTAGAAATACCACCACCACGGCCTTGTTCTTGGCGTAGCTTTTCAGGGCCACGTCGGCGTTGGCGGCGGTTTTCAGGGTGAAATCGGTGATAGTCCCGGTCTGGGCACGGGCCACGCCCACGGCGAGGGTTACGGCCAGCAGGGCCACAGCGGTGAGAATAGAGAGGCGACGAAAAGACATGGTGGTAAGGTAAGACGAAACGCGCGGCTGAAGCACTTACGGCTAACCAGCCGGTTCGTGGCAGTAGGTGAGCACGTAGCCGGGCGCGGGCCGGGTATAGCAAATGCGGTGCCGCGTCCGGACGCCGTCCAGCACTAACGTAGCCGGGATTTCGCCGGATGTCTGCGGGGTAAATTCATGCAGCAAAAGCTGTTGGCGAAAGAGGATGCCCCGCCGCGCCGCCAGCTTGTAAAGCGCCTCCTTGGCACTCCAGAGCAGGGTGTAGTGCGCCGCCGCCCGGCCGGGAGTTTCAGTAGATGCTGGTGCTGCCACTCCTGTTACTGTTGTCGCCGCCGCTGCCGCTTCCCCTGTGGCTGTTGCCGCGGGGTTGCTGGCTGCGGCGACTGTATCGGCGTGGGCCGATTCCGTCTCATTCAGAAACTTGGGGGCCAGCCGCTGCGCTTTGTCACGAATTTGCTCGATGTCGACCCCGGCCCGGCCCTCGCTGGCCAGCACCGCCGCCACCCACGCGCCGGAGTGCGACAGCGAAACGACCGTTTCGGCCGGGGCTCCGGCCAGCCAGGGCCGGCCGGTGGCCTCGTTGCGCAGGATGGTGTTGGGCGGCAACGATTCGGCCAGCTCCTCGAACAGGGCGTGGGCCAGCCGCCGCCCGGCCAGCCACTGCGCCTGCCGCCGCTCGTCGGCGGTGGCGGGCAGCAGCGGGGCGTAGCGGGCCTGTTGTGGCAGGCCCGCCCACAGCTCGGCGGGCGTTTCGGTAAGCTGCCACAGGCCCAGCAGGGCGGTAGGGGAGAGGCGCTGAACGGAGTGCAGGGGCATGCGGTAGTGGTTAATGGTCCGTGATGAATGGGGAATGCCAACCCTTGTTCGAGGGCTTAGCCGTTGTGGTAATATCGGCTCAGGCAGGCATCCAGTAATTCGCCCTGCACCATTTGCCACGAACCATTCACCACGAAGCTACCTTTGCGGACCCCGTATGTCCGAAATATTCCGCCCGCCCGTTACCCGCCTTGCCACCCTGGCCGGCCACCGCGACGCGGTATATGCTCTCACCGGCGGGACCGGCAGCCAGTTTTACTCGGGCAGCGCCGACGGCATGGTGGTGGGCTGGGATGCTGCCCGCCCCGAGCTCGACGGCGAGCTGCTGGCCCGCGTGCAAAACTCGGTGTACGCCCTGTGCCACCTGCCGGGGCCGGATTTGCTGGCGCTGGGGCATAATTTCCAGGGAATTCAGGCCATCGACTTAGCTGGCCGGCAACTGGCCTACGCCACGGCCCTGCCCCCGGTAGCCATTTTCGAAATCGTGTATTCCGAAAGCCGGCAGCGCCTCTACGCGGGCCTGGGCGACGGCACGCTGGCCGTGCTCACGCTGCCTGATTTTCGCCTCGAAAAGCTGCTGCGCCTCGCCGATAAAAGCCTGCGCACGCTGGCCATCCACGAAGGCCGGGGCGAGTTGGCCGTGGGCAGCTCCGACACGCTAACCCGGATTCTGGACCTCGACTCGCTGGAAACGAAATACACCCTGGGCGAAAGCACCAATTCGGTGTTCTCGGTGGCCTACTCGCCCGATGGCGCGTACCTGCTCACGGCGGGCCGCGATGCGCAGATTCGGCGCTGGGACGTGGCCGCTTGCTATGGGCTGCTGGATACCGTGCCGGCCCACATATACACCATCAACCACTTGGCTTTCAGTCCCGATGGCCGCCACCTGGCCTCGTGCAGCCTCGACAAGAGCATCAAGCTCTGGGACGCGGCCACCCTCACGCTGCTGCGGGTCCTCGACCGCGCCCGCGCCGCCGGCCACGGCACCTCGGTGAACCGCCTGGTTTGGCCGGGCACCGAAAACCGGCTAGTTTCGTGTAGCGACGACCGCAGCCTGGCCGTTTGGCAATTGGTAATGAAGAATGAGGAATGAAAAATGAGGAATTAAGCCAATTTAGGCTCTTTCCCGCTGTTTTTTTTCTCGGTATAATTCTTCATTCCTCATTCCTCATTCTTCATTGCAACGATGAAACTCACCGCCCTCGATATCCGCCAGAAAACGTTTGAGAAGTCCTTCCGGGGCATCGACCGCGACGAGGTGCAGGCCTTCCTGACCACTATCTCGCAGCAGTGGGAGCGCATGGGCGACGAAAACCGCGAGCTGCGCCTCAAGCTCGAACACGCCCAGCAAGACGTGCAGAAGATGCGCGAAGTAGAAAGCAGCCTTTATCGCACCCTGAAAACGGCCGAGGACACCGGCAACAACATCACCGAGCAGGCCCAGCGCGATTCCGACCTGCGCCTGCGCGAAACCAAGCTTCAGGTCGAAAACATGCTGAATGAGGCCCGCCAGCGCGCCCGCCAGATTGTGGACGAGGCTTACCAGAAAGCCGAAAAAACCGTGGGCGACATGCAGCGCGAAGTCGGCAACCTGGGCCAGGACTACCAGCGCCTCGAACAGCAGTTCGACAGCCTGGCCCGCGACCTGCACCACCTGGCCACCGGCGCCCTCGACAAAGCCGACAAGGCCCGCAACCGCCCCCAGGGCGGCACGGCGGCCATCCTTTCGCACGCGGCCAGCGTACACGTGGAGCGGCCGCAGGATTCGGCCGCCGACCCATCTCCTTCCGCTTCCTCCAACATGCAGGTTACTTCCTCCTCCGCTGTTTCGCCCACCGCCGCCGTAGCCGCCGCCACGCCCGCCTCGTTTGCTCCCGGGGCCTTTAGCCGGGCCGAAGAAAAGCTGGAGCGCGCTGCCCCGCTGGCTGCCTACAACCCCAAACCCGGCCAGCAGCCCGACCCCGGCACCCCCGCCGAAGCCCCGCGCCCCGACATTGAGCGCCCCACCGCGCCGGCCGAAAACCCCGGCATCTCGCCCGCGCCGCACATCGACCCGCCCGCGCCTTCGCAGGTGCCCCAGCCTGGCGCACCCCGCGTCGAGCCCGCCGCACCCGACATTCATCCCGTCGGCCCCAGCCACCCTGAAATCAACCAGCCCTCGCCCGTGACGCACCCTGGCCAGCCGGGTATGGCAGCGGGTACGAGCGCCGCATCTCCGGCTGCTGCGGCGGTGGCGGATAAATCGTTTTTCGATGAAATCTAGAACGCAGATTTAACGGATTTGACGGATTGCGCAGACTCGGTTTGAATTGCGATTTTTTGGTTGGGAAAGCTCGTCGTTGCGACGGGCTTTCCTTTTTTTATGGCGTAACCTTTGTGGCCGGTCGTTGCTTCAGCATACCGACCTGCTGGAATATCCGCGCATCGCTTCCCAGCAAGTCAGCACATCAATTATCAGTATATCAACCATCATGGGTCAAATCGCACTCGAAGGACTGGAGTTCTTTGCCTTCCACGGCTACTATGACGAGGAGCAGAAAATCGGCAACAAGTACGGAGTCGACCTCTACATCAAAACCGATTTACTGGCCGCCGGCGAGTCTGATAAGCTGCATCAGACGGTAAACTATGAGGTGCTGTACCGCATGGTGGCCGAGGAGATGCGCGCCCCCGCCCGGCTGCTGGAGCATGTGGCTCACCGCGTACTCGACCGCATCACGGCCGAGCTGCCCCATGTGCGCAAGGTGAAAGTCAGCGTTAGCAAGTTCAATCCGCCGCTGGGCGGCATCTGCCAGCGTGCCCGGGTAACGCTGACCAAACGGCGCGAGGGCACCGGAACGATTTAGCCAAGCCAGCCGCTGATAAAGTTGGGCCAGAAATAATTCACCTGACAATCAGTCGAATAGGCTGATTTTGCCATTCAATACGAAATAATTCGTAGGTTTCTCTTGCAACTACGAAGTTGTTCGTATAATCTTTGTCTTACTCTACGAAATAATTCGTAGTTGCTTCGCATCTTTAGACATGAGCAAGGCCCCGCCCCCCAAACCTACGGATTCCGAACTGGAAATCCTGCACGTGCTCTGGCAGCACGGCCCCGCCACCGTGCGGGCCATCAACGACCACCTGGGCCAGCGCCGCCAGGCCGAGGTGGGCTACACCACCACCCTCAAAATGCTGCAACTGATGCTTGACAAGAGCCTTGTGCGGCGCGACGATGCTGACCGCAGCCATGTGTACCGGGCGGCGGTGCGCGAGCAGGAAACCCAGTCGCTGCTGCTCGACAAGTTCGTGGATGCCACCTTCGGCGGCTCGGCCCTGAAGCTGGTGATGCAGGCCCTGGGCAGCCGCTCCACCTCGGCCGACGAGCTGGCCCAAATCCGCCGCCTGCTGAACGACATCGAAATTCAAAACTCCACTTCTAACGCTCCCGACGATGACCACGCTTGAGCAATTCGTGTCGCCCGCCCTGACGCGGGCTTTGGGCTGGACCCTGCTGCACTCGCTCTGGCAGGGCGCACTAGTGGCCGTGGTGCTGGCCGGCGCGCTACTTCTGCTGCGCCGGCAGCGGGCCGAGGTGCGCTATCTGGCTTCGGCCGGCGCGCTGGCGCTGATAGTTGCGCTGAGCGGCCTCACGTTCAGGCTGTACTTCAGCGCTGGTACGGAGCCGGGCCAAGACGGGGCTACCGCCGGAGTAACCCGTGAAACGTTCGCTACGACCGTAACAGTGATGAGCACGCCGGGTATCGGCACCACCGAAGTTGCCGGGGCGCTTTCGGCCCGCGCGACGCCGGCCCCGGCCCCGGCCCCGGCCGCTCCGGCTGGCGCTGGCGCTTTGGCCGGGGCCACGCTACGGGGCATTACGCAGTCGTTTGTGCAAGCCATTACCACGCATTTTTCGCTGCTGGTGCTGGCCTGGCTGCTGGGCTTGCTGGCCATGAGCCTGCGCCTGCTGGGCGGTCTGCTCTACGTGCAGCGGCTGCGGCACCAGCGGGTGCGTCCGCTGCCCGCCGCCTGGCAGGAGCGTCTGGCTGAGCTGACGGCCCGCGCCGGGGTACGCCGGCCGGTGGCGCTGCTCGAATCGGCGCTGGTGCGGGTGCCGCTGGTAGTGGGGCATCTGCGGCCGGCCATTTTGCTGCCGCTGGGCACGATAGCGGGGCTGTCGCCGGCCTACCTGGAGGCTATTCTGGCCCACGAGCTGGCCCACGTGCTGCGCCGCGACTACCTCGTGAACCTGCTACAAACCGTGGCTGAGGCGCTCTTTTTCTATCATCCGGCCGTGTGGTTTGTGGCGGGCTGCGTGCGTACCGAGCGCGAAAACTGCTGCGACGATGCCGCTACGGCCCTGGTGGGCGGCGACGCCATGCGCCTGGCCCGCGCCCTCACCGCCCTGGCCGAGTGGAGCCAGAGCGCCGTGGTGCCCGCCGCGCCCCGGCTGGCGCTGGCGGCCTACAACCGCCCCGGCGCGCTGCTGCTGCGGGTGCGCCGCCTGGTGCAGCGCCGTCCCGCCGCCCCCACGCTGGCCGAGGGCCTGCTGGCCGGCCTGCTGCTGCTGGGCGGGCTGGGCCTGCTGGGGGGCAGCGTAGCGCTGGCCGGGGTCGGTTCGGCCACTCGCCCTAACTTATTCTTCGGGCAAACCAGTCCGGCCCCATCCAAAGCAGCTGGCGTAGCCGATACTAATAAGCGCGCCCTCAAAGTGCCCGCGCCGCTCGCTACCCCGGTGGCGCCGGCAGCCGCAGCTGCTCTTGTAGCTCCGGCTGCGGCCCCCGATGCGCCCGATGTGCCGGTTGCCCCGTTGCAGGAGGAACGGGAAGTAACCGTTATCCGGCGGGGGAACGCCGACGATGATGATGCCGCTGGCATCCGCCCGCGCCATCGCCGCGAGGAGCACCGCGTGATGCCAAACGGGCGCGAAGTGTCTCCACCCTTTGAGAATCAGCCAGGGACGGTCGTTATCACCAAAGACAAGAAGGGACGGTTGACGGACCTAATGGTGAATGGGCAGCATGTGGAAACGGCCGCCGGCAAAGCTAAAAAAGGCAAGGCAGCGAAAAACCAGCAGGTGGAAATAGTGCAGCTAGCCCCGTTTGACGGCCCCGGTATGGCGGGCTTCTCCTTTCGCACCGATGACGACGACCCGGAGCCTCGGGAGCTGGAACGGCGGGGTGAGCGTGATACCGAGCGCAACGGGCCGCGTAAATTGGAACACCGGACGGAGCGGGAAATCCGCAACAGTGGCGACTTGGGCTTTGAGGCTCCGGGCTTCGATTACCAGCTAGCTCCGCCGTTGCCCCTGGCACTGGGCAGCGGGCCCCGTCTGTACCGCCGGAAACAGCTGGATGAACTAGCGAATATCACTAATCGGAATGGCGAGCTGGAGGCGCTGCGCGCCGCCGAGCGCGGCCTGCGCACCGCCGCCGCTACCAAAGGCCTGACGGCCGCTCAACGCCAGCAAATCAGCAAAGAGCTGGCAAAGGTGCGCACCCGGCTGCGGCAGGCCGAAAGTGCCGGCAGCTCGCAGTCGTGCTCGTTTGGCGGAGCCGATGAGCGGCTGCGCAAGCTGGACGCCGAAATGCGCGACCGCGACGAGCAACTGCGCGACCGCGACCAGGAAATGCGGGACCGGCAGCGCGAATTCCGGGAGCGCATGCGTGAAACGCAGCATGAGCTGCGCGGGATGGAGCAGGACCGCCGCCGGGCCGACCAGGACCGCGCCCAGGCCTCGCAGGACCTCAACCAAGCCGGCCAGGACCGGGCGCAGGCCGACCGGGACCGTGCCCAGGCCGACCGGGACCGTAAGCGCAACGAGCGCGACGAGGCCCTGATTAACCAACTGCAAAAGGACGGCCTCATCCAGGACAAGGATAACTTTCAGCTGCGCCTCACGCCCAATGGCCTGACGGTGAACGGCAAGGAGCAGTCTGCCCAGCTGCGCGACAAGTACCTGAAGCTGCACGCCGAAGCCAGCGGCCACCCGCTGAGCGGCAACGACGCAATGGTTATTCAACGCAACGGGAGCCGCGATTTTAGCTTTAATATGGGCGAGGGGCCGCGCCCACCCCGGCCGCCGCGCCCACCGCGCGCCCCAATGGCCGCGCCGCCGATGGGTGCCCTGCCCGCCCCGCCCGCACCCCCGCGCCCACCGCGCATCGACACGGATGAACTGCGCCGCGAGTTGCGCCAGGATAGGGTTCTGGGCGCGGAGGAGAAGAACCTGCAGTTCCAGCTCAATGCCTCAGGGCTGACGGTGAACGGGATGAAGCAGCCCGACGAGCTGGCGGCTAAATACCGCAAGCTCCTGGGCCACAACGACGGTAAAAGCTTCAACGTGATGATTTCGACCCAGGAGGATTAATTAAATAATGCCTCTGGGGCTATTGTAAGGCCGGTTTTCTGCGAAGAGAACTGGCCTTTGGCGTGGGGAGCTACGCCCATGCTGCAGTTAGACACGGCAGGCATGACGTTGTCCTAGCCGCCAGGTCGAGGTTTCAGGAAAAACCGGGGCCGGTAACGAAGCGGACCTGCGGTGGTAGCCATCGGGTCCAAGCCTGGCCGGCGGCGCTGTCCGGGGCCGGTCGGCCGGAATGAACCCACTATGAATTTCGGTCGGTAGCGCGCAACCCTTCGGGCTTCGGCGCATCTGTTGGCTTCGTCGGGGTTAACTGCTCATGTCTGATTACTATGTATCGTTTTATCTGCATCTGCTGGCTGTGCTGCTGCACCACCCTCGGTTTGGCCCAGACCCCGGCCCCGGCCGCGCCGACGGAGGCCAACCTGGCCAAGCCCGCGCCCAAGCGCCAGCTGCAGGCCATGCGCACCAGCACGCCCCCCCAAATGGACGGCGTGCTCGACGACGCCGCCTGGCAGAGCGCCCCGGTAGCCACCAACTTCATTGAACAGGAGCTGAACCCCGGCCGCCCCGAAAAGCACCCCACCGAAGTGCGCGTGCTCTACGACGACGCGGCCCTCTACATCGGGGCGCGCATGCACGACGTGTCTGCCGACTCGATTCTGAGCCAGCTCAGCGCCCGCGACGATTTTGGCAACACCGACTGGTTCGGCGTGTTCATCGACACCTACCACGACCAGCTCAACGGCTACGAGTTTCTAGTGAGCTCGGGCGGGGTGCAGGTCGATGCCCGTACTTCGCCCACCAACGGGGAAGATGGCAACTGGAATGCCGTGTGGGAAAGCCGCACGAGTCGCATCGGCACGGACTGGGTGGCCGAGCTGCGCATCCCCTTTTCGGCCATCCGCTTCAGCGCGGCTGCCGAGCAGGTGTGGGGCATCAACTTCGGGCGGCAGCGGCGTAGCTCGCGCCAAAAGTTTTTCTGGAACGAAATCCGGCCCCAGGTCGACGGCTTCGTGAACCAGTGGGGCAACCTCACCGGCCTGCGCGACCTGAAGCCGCCCCTGCGCCTCTCGCTCACGCCCTACGTGAGTGCCTACGTGAACCATTACCCCTACAACGTTGAGGGCAAGCGCAACGCCAGCACCAGCTTCAACGGCGGGGCCGACGTGAAGTGGGGCATCAACGAGAGCTTCACGCTCGATGCCACGCTGGTACCCGATTTCGGGCAGGTGCAGAGCGACAACCAAGTGCTGAACCTGTCGCCCTTCGAGGTGCAGTACAACGAGAACCGGGGTTTTTTCACCGAAGGCACCGAGCTTTTCAGCAAGGGCGGCCTATTCTACTCGCGGCGGGTGGGGGCCACGCCCATCGGGGTTGGCCGGGTTAATAGGCAACTGCAATTGCGTAGCCGCAACGCCGACGGCAGTTTTCACCAGGGCGAGTTCGTGGTGCAGAACCCCGGCACTACGCGCCTGCTGAACGCCACCAAGGTATCGGGCCGCACCAGCCACGGGCTGGGCGTGGGCGTGTTCAACGCCGTGAGCAACGACGTGTATGCCACCGTGCAGGACAGCACCACCGGCAACCGGCGCGATATCCTCACCCAGCCCTTCACCAACTACAACATCGTGGTGCTCGACCAAAGCCTGAAGAACAACTCCTACGTGAGCTTAGTGAACACCAACGTGACCCGCGCCGGCCAGACCTACGATGCCAACGTAACGGGCGGCCTGTTCAAATTTGCCAACCACGCCAACAGCTACGCCCTCAACGGTCGGGTGGTGTACTCGCGCCGCCGGGGCTTGGCCTTCGGCACCAGCGACGAAATCGGCGACCGCGACGGCTACAAGTATTACCTGAACTTTGGCAAAATCTCGGGCAATTTCACCTGGAGCGTCGACCACGGCATCGAGTCGCACACCTACAACCCCAACGACCTGGGCCTGCTCTTCGCCAACAACAGCATTTCGCAGTCGGCCAACGTGGGCTACGGCATCTACAAGCCGTTCTGGAAGCTCAACCGCCTGAGCTCCTACGCGGGCGTCAACTACTCGCTGCTCGAACAGCCCCTCTGCTACCAGGACGCGGGTTTTTTTGGTGGCCTGAACACCACCATTAGCAGCAATTTCCTCACCCTGGGCCTCAACGTGGATGCCTCGCCGCTCACCCGCGACTACTTCGACCCGCGCCGGGCGCCGCTGGGCCTGTACTACGTGCGCAAGCCCGCCAATGCGGCCCTCAACGGCTTTTTCTCGTCCGACTACCGCAAGAAATTTGCCTGGGACCTGAACTACGGCGTCCGCTGGTTTGGGGCCGACGGCGACCGCACCGGCCGCCATAGCTACTCCCTGATTCTGGGCCCGCGCTATCGCGTGAACGACAAGCTGAGCTTCGTGTACTCGCTCAGCTACAACCTGGTGGTGAAGCAGATTGGCTTTGCCGGCGAGCTGGACCGGGGCAATGCCGTGGATGAGCCCGTGGCCCGCCACTTCGGCGGCTACCTGGCCGACAACCACACCGCCGACGCGCTGCTGGGCCGCCGCGACGTGCAAACCATCACCAACACGGCCACGGCCACCTACACCTTCACCAACCGGATGTCGTTCAACGTCCGGCTGCGGCACTACGTGAGCAACGTGCACTACCGCGATTTCGCGCAGTTGAGCCCCGGCGGCCTGGAAACCCCGGTGGTGGGCTACGCGGCCAACCGCGACAACACGTTCAACGCCTTCAACGTGGATGCCGTGTACTCGTGGTGGTTCGCGCCCGGCTCGCAGGTGAGCATCGTGTGGAAAAACGCCAGCGCCTCCTTCTTTCAGGCCAACGAAGCCACCCCGCTCTACTTCGACAACCTGAGCAACACGATTAACACGCCGCATAACAATAACGTGTCCGTCAAGGTGCTCTACTACCTCGACTACCTGGCGCTGCGGCCCCGGCGCGGGTAAGCGTGTCGCGGCCGGGCCAGGCAAGCGGGCACCCGGCGGCAAGGCCGCGCGAAAAATTCCTGCCCGCCAGCAGCTCATCGGGCAACATTTTCCGCCATTGCGGGCAAACCCCGCTGGACTGGCCCTTGCCGAGTAGCGGGGTTTCGATTGGTATGCGCCAAAGTGGGCCGTTTACTAGCTGCTATGCGCAGTCAATAAGGGTGTTACCAGGCAGCTTTGGGGGCGGGCCCACGTTCGCCGGGTATCGGGCTGCTGGGTTGGCCGGCTGGAAATTAAAAGTTGGCGGGTGTAAATAATGCGTGAAAAACTGCTTTTTAATTGCATTTACGGGATAACATAGGCTAGGGCTGTGTGTAAAGCGCATAGGCGGGGCATCTGATTATTATCAACTTCAGGCAGGTATTTCTCGAAAAGCTTCTTAGTTTTGGGTTTCGGGTATACGTCCGAATTGTTATCAGATTTGTTTCTGCCTCCCTTTTGGGGTATTTTTTTTCACTCACCACACCTGTTCTATTATGAAAAAAACACTACTCATGAGCTTGCTGCTCATGATTGTCTTCCTTCACGGAGCTATGGCGCAAACCCGTTCAATATCCGGTAAGGTGACGGACCGGAAATCGAACGAAGCCCTTCCCGGGGTAACGGTATTGGTGAAAGGCACGACCAATGGTGCCTCGACAAACTCGGATGGCAGCTTTGCCATCGACGTGCCTTCATCAGGTGCTACGCTGATTTTTAGCTCGGTAGGCTACACCACGCAGGAGTCGGCCATTGGCAGCGATTCCAACCTCTCTATCTCGCTGGTTCCCGACGTGAAGCAGCTAAGCGAAGTGGTGGTAACGGCTCTGGGCCTGACCGCCAACCGCGACCAGTTGGGTACGGCCCAGGCTACCGTGCAGGGTACGGCCTTAGTGAATTCAGGCGAAACCAGCGTAATTACGGCTCTCTCGGGCAAAACCCCCGGCGTGAACATCACTCGCTCATCGGGTGACCCCGGTGCCAGTGCCAACATCCAGATTCGGGGGGCGGCTACTATTACTGGTAATCTACAGCCGCTTATCATCGTCGATGGGGCTCCGATTGACAATTCCTCGATTGGTGACGGTGGTATTATCTCCAGCCTTGGCGGGGCCGCTTCAAACCAGACCGACGGCGTTGTGCAGGCTTCGCGTCTGAACGACATCAACCCCGATGACATCGCGTCGATGGAAGTGCTGAAAGGTGCGGCCGCCAGTGCCATCTGGGGCACGCGTGCCGCCAACGGCGTTATCGTGATTACGACCAAAAAAGGCAGCCTGGGCGGCAAGATGCATATTTCGCTGCGTTCATCGCTGAGCTTGGACCGAATCAACAAGACGCCGGAATTGCAGACCAACTATGGCCAGGGCTTTGGCGGAGCTTACAAATTTGGCAACCGCCTCAGCGGCTGGGGCGACTATATTCCGGACCGCCAAGGCGGTGCTGATGCTCAAATTACCGACCCCGCCGCTGCCGGCTACCGCGGCTTTGTAACGTTTCCTGATGGCAGCACCCGCTACGGCGTTGCCAGCGGTACGCTAACTAATCCGCACGGCGGCAAAAACAGCCAAGAAACTTTTGACCACGCCCATGAAATCTTCCAGACCGGCTACTCCCGCGACAACTCGGTAGAGTTCAGCGGCGGCGACGAAAAGTCGACCTACTTCCTGAGCGTGGGCAATACATACACCCGTGGCATCGTGAAAAACAACAGCGACAACAACCGGACGACCATCCGCGCCAATGTGAGCCGCAACTTGTCGGACAAGCTCAGCTCATCGGTAAATGTAACTTACGCCCGTACATTCTCTAACCGCACGCAGCAAGGCTCGAACACGAGCGGTATTTTTCTGGGGGGACTGCGCTCGCCTGCCGATTTTAACAACAATCAGTACTACGGCGACTATACGAACGCCGCTGGGGTGATTCAGACTGACCGGCAGGTTACCTACCGCAACCCGCTTGGCGCCGCCAACCCTGGCTACGATAACCCTAACTGGACAACCAACCGGGTTATCAACACCACCTTGGTGAACCGCCTGGTAGGCGTTTCAGAGCTGAACTACCACCCCACCAGCTGGCTGAGCATCCTCGACCGGATTGGCGTGGATACCTACACCGACCGTCGGGAAACTTACTTCCCGCGCCAGTCGGCGGCGGTGCTGACCGGTTCGACCCGCGAAGACAACATTCTCCAGACGCAGATTAACAATGACTTCATCGTGCGGGCTACCCGCAACTTTGGTGAAAACGTGCAGCTGACCGCTTTGGCCGGCAGCAACCTGAACGAGCGCCGCCTCGACCAAATCAGCGTCACGGCCACCAACATTGTCAACCCGCTCTCGCCGCCCCAGCTCAATAATTCGCCGGGTACGGCCCGCCAGCCTGCCAACCTTAAATCAACGATTCGGACGGCTGGTGTTTACGGTGAAGTAGACCTGGCCCTGCTCAACCAGTTCTTCCTGTCGGGCACCCTGCGGGGTGAATCGGCTTCGACCTTTGGTACGGAAACCAAAAGCACGTTCTACTTCCCTTCGGGCACCTTTGCCTGGCAGTTCACCAAAGCCGGCATGCTGGCTGATAACAAGGTGCTGAGCTTTGGTAAGCTGCGTGTAGCCTATGGTCAGGTGGGCGTGCAGCCCAATCCTTACCTGACGCAGACCTACTACGCCCCGGCCACCAATGGCTACCTCATAGAAGGATACGGCCCGGCTTTGGACGCTTCGGGCTATGGTGGTGGCTACCTGCGCGACATCACGCGGGGCAACAACCAGCTCAAGCCCGAGCGCAAGCAGGAAGTGGAAACCGGTTTGGACCTGCGTTTCCTGCAGGACCGTTTGAGCCTGAGCGCTACTTATTACTCCAACAAAACGACCGACGTTATCCTGGCCGTGTCGCAGCCCTACACTTCGGGCTATTCGGCCCAGTGGCAGAATGCCGCTACCCTCACCAACAAAGGCATTGAATTGTCGTTGGACGGCTCGGTAATTAAAGCGCAGGACTTCAGCTTCGACTTGAATGCCAACTTCTCGCAAAACCGCAACAACGTAACAGATTTGGCTGGTGTACAGTCCGTGTTCCTAAATGGCTTCGGGGGAAACTCAGTGAACTCGGTGGCTATCAAAGGCCACCAGATGGGCACTCTCTTCGGTTCGCGCTTTCAGCGCAAGACCGATGGCAGCAATACCCTGGTGCTGGATACCGAAGGCTTCCCGCAACTCGACCCGAGCAACGGCGTGGTGGGCGACCCCAACCCGCAGTGGCGCGGCGGCTTGGGCGCCACCGCCCGCTACAAAGGCCTGAGCCTGCACGTACTGGTTGACCACGTCCACAACTTCGACGTGTGGAATGGTACCCGCGGCATCACGAACTACTTCGGTACGTCGGCCGCCAGTGGCCAGCGTACCACCCTGAGTGCCGCCGATGCCGCCAGAACCAAAACCTTCGGCGGCGGTACCGTCACGTCGAAAGTAGGCCAGAATGCTGCTTACATTCGCAATGCAGACGGCAGCGTTACCTTCCACGGCACAGTAGCCGACTACGGCGCCGGCCCCGTGGCCCTCGACGAAGACTGGTATACGAATGGTGCCGGCAGCGGCTTCACCGGAGCTGGCGAGCAGTACGTGGAGCGCGTGAACACGACGCGTCTGCGCGAAATCACGCTCTCATATGCGCTGACCTCGGAAGCTTTCCGCAATGCTACCCATTTGCAGGCGGTCGACTTCACCGTGACCGGCCGGAACCTCTACCTGTGGACCAACTACACGGGCGTAGACCCCGAGACCAACCTGACGGGCGTGTCCAACGGTCGTGGTCTGGACTACTTCAACAACCCGAGCACCCGCTCGCTGCTGTTCTCGCTCCGGATTACCTACTAGTCTCCTCACTCATTCGCAACGCTCCGCGTTTCCATTCATATGAAAAACGTCAATAAATTGACTGTTGCTTCCCTGCTGGCCCTCACGGCCCTCACGGGGTGCGAAAAGTTTACCAAGGGTTTCGACATCAGTCCGAACCTGCCCTTGGCGGCTAGCACACCACTGCTGCTCACGTCCTCGGAGTTGGCCACCGGCCTGCAGGAAGAAACCGATGCCAGCCGCGTAGCGGCCATCTGGACGCAGCAGTTTACCGGCATTTCGCGTCAGGCTGCCGGTCTGAATGTCTACCAGACGGTGGGTTCGGACTACGACTCGGACTGGGCTAACTTCTATCAGTATACGCTCACCAACAGCCGCCTCACTCAGCGGGGAGCCGACCGCGACAAGAACCCCCTCATCAAAGGCATTGCGCAAACCCTGGAGGCTTTGTCTATCGGTCATGCGGCGGCCCTGTGGGGAGACATCCCGTACTCGGAGGCTATCAACGATAATATCGCCAAGCCTAAATTTGACATCCAGGCTGACGTGTATGCCCGCGTGCAGACAGTGCTGGCCGATGCCATTGCTAACCTCAACAAGCCCGGCCTTAGCCCAGGCTTGGCCGATATTTACTTCGGCGGTAGCAAGTCGGCCTGGATTGCCGTAGCCAACACGCTGCGCGCCCGCTACTACCTGCACGTGAAGGACTACGCCAACGCAGCCCGCTATGCCGCACTGGGCATTTCGTCGGCGGCCGGCAGTATGGCCATGCCCCACCTCGGCACGGCCGACCAAGTCGACTACAACCTGATTAACTCCTTTCTCGACCAGCAGCGTCCAGGCGATATCACGGCTGACGGGGCCTTTGCCACGCACCTGCTCGATTCGCAGCGTGCCAATGCCAAGACCGACGAGGATGGCCGTCTGAATTACTTCTATTATCCGGCTAGCGGCCCGGACGCGCAGTATGCAACTGTCGATTACGAGCCCAACATCTATGACGGCGCCTTTACGGCTTCCAGCGCGTACCCGATTGTTACCTATGAGGAAACCCAACTGATTCTGGCCGAGGCCAAGCTGCGCCTTACCACGAGCAACTTTGGCGATGCCCTCACGGCGCTCAACAATGTGCGTGCTTATCATTCGGGTAGTAACAGCCCATACGCGGGCAACGGTACGGTGAAGTACGACGCTTACACGGCGACCGATTTCGCCACCGGGGGCATCGCCAACGGCACGGCCGCCAATGCTAACGAAGCGCTGCTGAAGGAAATTCTCACGGAGAAATACCTGAGCCTGATTGGCCAGATTGAACCCTTCAACGACCAGCGCCGGGCGACCACTCTGGCTGGCGCTTCGAGCTTGAACAAGAGTGTAGTTGGTGTGACGCCGACTCGTGGCACTTCGTTGCCTCAGCGCTTCCTGTATCCGCAGATTGAGGTGACGACTAATCCTAACACGCCGGCCCAGTCGGCGGCCGACCTGTTCACTAAAACAACCGTCAACCGCTAGGCTGACCGGTTCCGGTAAGGCAGGGATGATTTTCGCTCCGCTCTTGACCGACACGAAAAAAGGATTG
>JANXMN010000547.1 GCA_025354605.1 Hymenobacter sp.
GGCCACTCGCAGAAACGAGCCTCCCCCGGCCCGGCCCCGCGGTGCCCGTCGGCTTCGGCGAGGTGCGCGTGAACGTGGTGGCGGCTGGGGCGGGGAAGGGGGAGGTAGTGTAACTATCGCTGGTGCGGCAATTGCTATTGTACTGAATGGTTTTCCTACGGCGTGATTGCCAATAATACGTTATGGGTTATACTATCCGAGCTTTCGTTGGTCGTGCTGAAGCATTAAATCCTTTGGTCGGGGTGGTGCCGCAAGCTGTTCTCGTTGAACTTGAGCAAGGCGTCTTCTTGATTCCGGTAATGGATGAGTTGTATGATGCACTGAACAACTTTGTCCAAGGAGAAAGCCTTCTGCCATTTTACTTTTTGACAGCCCACATCGAAACACGAGTATTAGCACGTATTGGCAACGAATGCGTGGGATACATTGAAGCAGAATATTTTGGTGGTGATGGCGAACAGGCTGCCATTCTCTGGAAAGACGGACGCAGAGAATTCGCCGCAGGGCCAGGTTATGGGGCAATCAATTCGGTGCTTAAGCGACTCGGGGTTACTATCGGTTCATCACATCATGATGAATTCGAAGCAGTAGGCTTGACTCAAAACCGACATACCGAGGATTGGCTAACTGAGTAATGGTTGTGCGAAGCCCTTCAACAGTATGTGCACGCTGGTGTGCGTCTGCGACGCGCTGCCGACTGGCATCGAGCCCGTGGCTCGGGTATGGCACGACGAAACCAGATGGCCCCACACCTCAAGCCACAGGCTCGAACCCAAGCGGCAGCGCGTCGCAGACGCACACCGTGCCGCTTGCTTGTACCCACGACGGCGCTTTGATTAGCAGCGCGGAACTGCTTCCGGCAGCAAGGCACACGAGTGCTGGGCCGACGCTTCCGGCCGCCGCTGGCCGTCCGCAAACCGGCCCTCGCGGGCTTTAATCTTGCTAACCTGCGGCCAATGAGTGTACATTTAAGCCATGCCCGGCACCACCCTCCAGTCCATTAGCCTCTACAAGCTGCGGGTGCCGTTGCGCGAGCCGTTCGTCATTTCGCTCGGACCATTGCTGGCGGCCGAAAACGTGGTGGTGGTGCTGCGCACCGCCGGCGGGTTGGTCGGCTTCGGCGAGTGCAGCCCCTTTCTCACCATCAACGGCGAGAGCATGGATACCTGCTTCGTCGTGGGGCAGTATTTCGCCCCCGCCCTCAAGGGCCGCGACGCGCTGGACCTGGCCGGCAGCCTGGCCGAGATGGACCGCGTCATCTACGGCAACAGCAGCATTAAAAGTGCCTTCGATATGGCCCTGCACGATATCGCCGCCCAACACGCGGGGCTGCCGCTGTACGCGTTTCTGGGTGGGAGGAACGACAAAATCCTCACCACCGACATGACCGTGAGCCTGGGCCCGCCCGCCAGGATGCAGGCCGATGCCGTCCGCTTTCAGCAGGAGGGTTTCCCGGCCATCAAGGTGAAGCTGGGCGGCACGCTGGATGACGACGTGGCCCGCATCCGGGCCATCCGGGCGGGCATCGGCCCCACGCATGCGCTGCGCGTGGACGCCAACCAGGGCTGGCGCACGGCCGACTACGCCATTGCCGTGTTGCGGGCCCTGGCCGAATTCAACATCGAGCATTGTGAGGAGCCCATCCTGCGGCAGCACTTTATGGAGCTGAGCCGGGTGCGGGCCGCCTCGCCCATCCCCATCATGGCCGATGAAAGCTGCGGCGACGAGCACGATGCCGCCCGCCTCATCCAGCTGCAGGCCTGCCAGCTGCTCAACATCAAGCTGGGCAAGTCGTCCGGCTTCCACCGCGCCCAAAAAATCGCGAAGCTGGGCGAAGCCGCCGGCCTGGTGCTACAGGTGGGCGGCTTCCTCGAATCGCGCCTGGGCATGACGGCCGCCGCCCACCTGGCCCTGAGCAGTCCCGCCATCCACCACTGCGACTTCGACACTCCGCTCATGTTCACCGACGACCCCGTGCTGGGCGGCTTCCGCTACCGGCCGGGCGGCGTGATTGAAATGCCCGATGGCCCCGGCCTAGGCGCGCGTATCGACGAAGAATGGCTGCGCCGGGCCGAGCAGGTCCATTTTTGATGCGAAGAATTATGTGCATATCCTGCTTTCGAGGTTTGGGGCTGGCCGCCCTGCTGGCCCTGCGGCTGCCCACTCCCGCCGCCGCCCAGGGCCTGGGCAACCCGCTACGCCAAGTGCTGCGCCGCGACACGGCTGGCCTGGCTCGCGTGCTGGCTCGGGCCGACTTTTACCACCTGCAAATCCTCTACACGCGCATCCGGCGCGACGCGGCGGGGCGGCCGCACTTCCGCAGCTACGGCTACCGACTGCGGCCCCGTGAGTATTTCTATCCGGCCAGCACCGTGAAGCTGGCCGGCACCGCCCTGGCCCTGCAGCGCCTGCGCGACCTGGCCGCTACCCACCCCGGCCTTACGCCCGAGGCCACTATGCTCACCGATTCGGCCTTCGTGGGGCAGACGCGGGTGCGCCGCGACAGCAGCAGCGCCACCGGCCGCCCCAGCCTGGGCCACTACGTGCGCAAGGCGCTGCTGGTAAGCGATAACGACGCCTATAACCGCTGCTACGAGTTTGTGGGGCCCGAAGAGCTGAACCGGGAGCTGGGCCGCCTGGGCCTGCGCCACGCCCGCCTGCAGCACCGCCTGCAAGTAGGCGACAAGGAGCCCGGCAGCCGCCACACCAACCCCCTGCGCTTCTTCGCCGATACGGCCGCTACGCAGCTGCTCTACCAGCAGCCGGCTGCCACCTTCGCCGGCCCCTGGCCCCAGCTGGGCCTGCGCGGCGAGCGCCTGGGCCAGGCCTATATCGATGGCAATCAGCGCATCGACCAGCCCTTCGACTTCAGCCAGCGCAACGCTTTCGCCCTGCCCGATTTGCAGCGCATGCTCCGGCTGGTGCTGTTTCCGGAAACCTTCCCGGCCGCTCAGCGCCTGCGCCTGGCCCCCGACGACTACGCCCGGCTGCGCGAGGCGCTCTCGCAGCTGCCGCGCCAGAGCCCCTCGCCCCGCTACGACCCCGCGCATTTCCCCGACACCTACGTGAAGTATTTGCTGGGGGGAGGCGGGCTGGCCCCGCTGCCGCCGGGGGTGCGCGTGTTCAACAAAATCGGCGAGGCCTACGGTTTCCTGCTCGACAATGCCTACGTGCAGGACGAGGCCCACGGGGTCGAATTCCTGCTCAGCGCCGTCATCTACGTGAACGCCGACGCCGTTTTCAACGACGATAAGTACGAGTACGACACCATCGGCTACCCCTTTCTGCGCGACCTGGGCCGGCGGGTGTACGAGGCCGAGCTGCGGCGGAAAGCGGGCGCGGGAAAATAGCAAGCAGGCGGAACGCAACGCGCCCGTCGTGGACCAAGGTGGGCGGCACGACGGGCGCGTTGGGGCTGACAATCGATGACTTATTCCACGGCCAGGCGGCGCGACTGGCTGCCGCTGCGCACCACGTACACGCCGGGGGCGGCGGGGAGAGCCAGCTGCAAGGGGCCGGCCGCGGGCAGCACGGCGCGCACGAGCACCCGGCCGGTGAGGTCGAGCAGCTGCACCACCTCGCCGGGAGCCCCGCCGGCTACCGACACCGTGCCGCGGGCCGGGTTGGGCCACAGCTGCAACTGGACTGCCCGGCCCGCGGACACGGCCACCACGCGCACCGGCGAGAACGTGGCCGTGCCGTCGGCATCGAGCTGGCGCAGGCGGTAATACACCTGCGGGCCGGTGGCGGTGGCCAGCGTAGCGTCGTCGAACTGGTAGGCGTGGGCATTGCTGCTGTTGCCCTGGCCGGGTACCCAGCCCAGGCGCCGAAATTCGCGGCCGTCGGCCGAGGCTTCCACGGCAAAGCCCCGGTTGGTCTTTTCCGAAGCGGTGGTCCAGGCCAGGTGGGCCACCGGGCCACGGGCTTCGGCACTGAAAGCGGCCAGCTCGACGGGCAGGGGGGGGCCAGTGAGGGTGATGGGGGCGTTGTTGACGGCGAAAAACACGTTGTTGATGGCCTGGATTTTCAGGCGGCCCTGGGTGGTGGCCACGCTGGGCAGGCGCACGGTGGCCGTGCCGTCGTTGGGCGTGCTGGCCAGCAGCACCGTGGGGAAGGTGAGGCCGCCATCGGTCGAAAACAGCACCTGCACGCTGGCACAGCTCACCGGGGCCTGGTCGGTGCCCAGCACGTTCCAGGCGAGGGCGTAGCTGCTGCCCGGCCTGGCCGTGAGCGTGCCGCTGGGGGCCGTGAGGGCGAAGGGGCCGGCGGCAGCCACGGCCAGCACCACGTTGGCCCCAGCCACGCCGCCGCGGTTGTCGCGGGCCGTGAGGCGGAAGTTGAGCGGGCGGGCCACCTGGGGCAGCTGCTCGCTGGTCGAAGCCGTGCCGCTGAGCACGTTGGCCAGCGCGGGGAAGGTGCGCATGGCGCTGGCTACCGGCGCAAAGCTGCGAAACAGCGGCGGGGCCGACGCATCGGTTGGCGCTCCGGCCAGGCCCGAGGCATTGCCCAAATCCAGCTCTTCCCAAGAGTAAGTAAGCGCGTCCCCGTCGGGGTCGGTGCCGCTGCCAGCCAAGGCGAACGGCGTGCCCACCGGAATGGTGTAGGTGTTGCTGGCGGGCACCGTGAGGGCCGGCGGCTGGTTGCCGCTGGCGGTGGTGGTGGCGCAGGCCAAACTGGGAATGATGTTGGTGAGGCTGCCCGCGTGGAAAAAGCTGATGCCGCCGCCCACGTTGTCGGGCGCGCAGCGCGAGTCGTACGACATGATGGTGTTGCCCGCGCCGGGCTCATAGGCCGTATTGGGGCTGCGGTTGCCCCCGCCGCAGTTGCCCTGGTCGCCGCTGAAAGTATGCGCCGAGCCCAGCTGGTGGCCCATTTCGTGCGTCAGCACCGTGGCCATCAGCGAAGCCGAGGCTCCGGTAGAAGTTCCGCGGGCCTTGTATGTACCGTTGCAGATGACGCCCACGTAGGCCACGCCCGAGTAGCCGCCGCCGCGGTAGCCCAGCACGTGGCCCACGTCGTAGGCGGCACTGGTAATGGCCCCGTCCACCACGGCCTGGTTGCCGTTCAGCATCGCCGAGAGGTCGGCGTTATCGTAGGGGTCGGTGGCCGCGTCGAGGTAAATCAGTAGGTTATTGTTGGCCACCAGCTGGAGCCGGAGCGCGAGGTCGCGCTCGTACACGGCATTAAGCGAGTTCACCAGCGTGGCCATGCTGGCCAGTGTGCCGCTCACGGTGCCGCCGCCCAGGTTCTGCACGTACTCGCCGGTGGCAGCCAGGGCCAGGCGCAGCGTACGCAGCTGGCTACCATAAGGTGCCGGTGGGGCTGCCCCAACCCCCGACTGCGGCCGGGCCGCCTGGCCAGGCACCGTCAGGGCCCGGCAATCAAAAGGCGGAATGGTTTCGGGGCGACTATGGTAGCGGCCGGGGGCGGCGGGGTCCGGCGCCAGGGCCACGGTCTCGCCGCCGGGCATGAGCACCTGGGCGTGCAGGCCGGTGGGGTCGGTTTCGAGACGCACGGTGGCGGTGGGCTCGTCGAGGCCGCGGCCGGCGTACGTCTGGATTTCGGGGTAGCGGGCGGCCAGGGCCGGAGCCAGCACCGACACCTGCGTGAGGGCGAAGCGGTGCAGGGTGCCGTCGGGATAGGGCAGTTCCAGCGCAACGGCGTCGGCGGGCCGGGTTTCGGGGGGGGCAGCGGCCAGGCGGGCAGCCAGCTGACTGGTATTCAGACTAAACCAGCGGCCCAGCTCGGGCTTAGCGCCGCCGCGGGCTAGCGGGGCGGGGGCGGGCTGCCACAGAGGCGGGGCGGTTTGCGACCAAGCCGCCGGGCTCAGCGCGAGCACCACCGGCAAAGCGACCAGAGAACGAAGTTTTATCATAGCAAAGAAGAGAGAGTGAGTCGACAGCCGGCAACGTTTTAGGGGTTCTCAGCGGCCTTGCAACCCTCCTGAACTTCCCGCCGGCCTGCCTTATGTCGATTGTTATATCTCTGCAAAGTCTAAAATAGTTCGCACTTATACTCTTCCAGGGCTTATTGGTAGCGATTTTGTTTAATTTGTCTAATCCGGTGTTGAAATGATGACAAGCCGGCGGGCGAGTATCAAAGGCGCTTACCGAAACCGCGCCCGCAGCTCGGGGGTGGGCAACCAGCAGCTTACCTGCCGGCCAAACCAGCGGTAGCGGTGCCGGGCCACGAAGCGGTAGGCCGCGTCGCGCCAGGGCCGGGGCAGCACATAGCCCACCGCCAGCAGTTGCCAGGGCCCACCCAACAGGCGTGCAATGCGCAGCACCGCCGCCGAGTGCGAATACAGCCGCCCTTCGTGCAGCAGCAGCACCGAATCGGGGTCGGCGGCGTCAGCCGGAGTCAGGCCGTGAGCGGCCAGTACGGCCTGGCCGGCCTCGCTTTGCAGGGCTGTAAACTGAAAACGTCCCGTCGGGTCGTGCCGAATCACGAACTGCACGAAGCCGTGGCAGAGGTTGCACACGCCGTCGAAGAGAATAAGAGCCATTTTTTATTAATGGTTAATGATTAGAGGTCAATTATGAGTGATTAATCATTCAAAAGGCTGTCATCCTGAGCATGCGAAGGACCTTCTTACGACTGCTGATTCTGGCCTGATTCCAGGTTGCACGAACAAGATAAGGTCCTTTGCAAGCTCTGGATGACACACTATCTATACCCCGCACCCTATCGCATTTTTCGCAAACCACTTCGCGAAGAGAAGAATTAACCACTAAAAAATTACCATTAATTACGCCCACTGCTTGAGGTACTGAAACACTTCCGGATGCGTGAGCAGGCCGCCGTGGTGCTGCTGGCTGAAGGCCGCCGAGCGCACGCTCGCGCCGGTGGGCAAGGTGGCCTCGTCGCCGAAGGTGGCGTGGCCGCGGGCGCTGCCCTGGCCCACGAGGCCGTCGCCGAAATACTCGCGTAGGGCGGCAGGGCGGGTGGTGCGCAGCCAGGAACCGAGCAGAATGTGGTATTGCACGCCCGGCAGCGGCGGCACCGGCGTACGCGGCGGTACGAAGTCGTTGGCATGGGCATCCTGCCAGTCCTCATCCACCAGAATGGAGTAGCGCAGGTCCTTGATGCCGTTGCTGCGCTGGTTGAGCGCCTTGCTGAGAAAGCGCGTCGGAAACAGGTTGATGCGCTCGAGCAGCCGCGCCGTGAAGTGCGAGTTCTGCTCCAGCCACGAGCCATCGTTGGGCGTGCCGATAAGGAACACCGAGCGCAGATGAGCCAGCCAGGGCGCGGGCGCTTCGCTTAGTGAAGAATGAGGAATGAAGAATGAAGAATTTTTGGTGGGTGATTCTTTCGGCTCCGGCCCCAATTCTTCATTCTTCATTCTTAATTCTTCATTAAGCGAAGCGGAACGCGAAGCGTAGTAGCCTGCCGAGCGAATAATCAGGCCGCCCATGCTGTGGCCCACCAGCACCAGCTCGCCGATGGCATCGGGCCAGGTGTTCACCAGCTCGCTGAGCAGGCGGTTGAACTCGCGGCCGTTTTCGGAGAGGTGCAGGCCCGAGTTGTAGCGCAGGTAAAGGGCCCGGCTGTGGGTTTCCTCGGCCAGGCGGGGGCCGTAGCGCCGGCTGCCAGGGGCGTCCTGAAAGCCGGTTTGCCAGATGAGCTCGTCGCCCATCAGGCCGTGCACGTACACCACGGTTTTCTGGTGCGGCTCGGTCAGGCCCAGGTCAGTCACGGCCACGTCGCGGCCCCCGCGCCGGAAGCTCATTCGGATGGCGCGCGGGTCGAAGCGGGCGGCGAGCTGGTCGCCGAGCGCGCCGTTGAGCACGGGCAGAAAGAAATGCTGGTGGGCCTGGCCGGCCCGCACGAGGTAGCTGGCTCCCTGCACGGGCAGCAGAGCGGCGCGCCCCACGGCCCCCAAGGCACGGCGGAAGCGGGAAGGCGGCTGGGGGGCGGAATCGTCGGACATGGCGAGCGGGAGGGGGCCGCAAATGGGCGCGGCCCCCGAAAGTACCGCCAAGTCCGGCAGAAGGTTGGCCTTCCGGTCGAAATCAACGTACTTTGCACTCCCAATTCCAAGCACTACTTCATGAAGATTTCTTCTCGTTTCGCCCTGGCCCTGCTGCCGGGCCTGGCCCTGGCCGCCGCGCTTTCGTCCTGCGACTACAAATGGAGCCCCGGCGAAAACACGCAGTTCCACCACGGCTTCACCAACCCGCCCGGCTGGCACACCGCCGATGTGAACCGCGACAGCATCAACAACCAGCCCAAGGCCCCCAAAGCCACCGGCGAAGGTTCGGCCATCGCCATCAAGAAGGGCACGGTGCAGGACAAGCTGAACTCGGCTCCCGCCGGCAACAGCGCCACCGGCGGCCAAACCGCCAGCGGCCAGATGGGTTCGGTCGACGACGCGCAGCCCAAGAAATAGCCCGGGCTTGCCCGGTACAAAAAGCCCGCTGCCGAATAGGTAGCGGGCTTTTTGCGTTCGAATTGGAACCGGGCCGGGCTATTCGGCCACCGGAAACTGCCCCACGCGGGCGTAGCCGAAGCGCACGGGCGGCTGCACCGCATGGTAGGCGTCGAGCCCGGAAATGGCAGCCGTGCCGGCGGCTACCAAATCGAGGGTGCCGTCGGGCCGCAGCAGCTCGTCGCTTACATAAACGTGCTCGACGGTGCCCACCAGCAGCACGGTGCCGTTGCTGATGGCGTGCTCCTCCAGCAGCCGCAGGCCGATGCTGAGGACGCTTTCGGCCACGTAGGGCGCGGGAAAATCGTCGCGAAACGCAGCGGTGAAGCCACAGGCGTCGAACTCTGAAATGTCGGCGGGGAAGTTGGCCGAGGTGTAGTGGGCCTGGGCCGCCAGCGCCTCGGGCACGTGGTTGAGGGTGAAGCAGCCGCTGGCCTTGAGGTTGGCGTAGGTGTGGCGGGGCACGGTGGTGGGCCGGGTCACGATGCCCAGCAGCGCCGGGGCCGAGCCCAGGTGCAGCGCCGAGCTGAACACGGCCAGGTTGGTACGGCCATCGGGCGCAGCGGTGCCCACCAGGTTGGCCGGCTTGAACCCCGGCAGGCCATTGACGAGGTTGAGGCGGTAGATTTTGTCGAACGCCTGGATGTCGGCGGCGGTGAGGTGGCGCATGGTATGAGGTCGGGGAGGGGAATGGGAGAGCAGGGCAGGGGCAAGACCGCCGGGCGGGCCGAATGTTCGGCCACGCGGGGGCGTCCGGCACTAAGGGGTTTCGGCCCTACCTTGGCGGCTGCTTTTCAACCTAATTTTCTGCGAATCTATGCGCTACTTGTTACGCCTGCTGGGCCTGGGGCTTCTCGGGCTACTGCTGATTCTGGTCGTCAATACCCTGCGGCTTGCCTCACACCAGCTTATCGGGGTGGCCCCCGCGCCGGCCGTGCCGGTAGCCGATTCGGCCCTGGCCCGCCTGGCCGGCGCGGTGCGCATTCCCACGGTGTCGACCACCGACTTCGCCCAGACGGATACGGCCCAGTTCGGCCGCTTCGGCCGCTACCTGCGGCAAGCGTTTCCCAAAGTACACGCCCAGCTCAAGCTCGAAAAATTCAATGGCTACGGCCTGCTCTTCACCTGGGCCGGCACCAACCCGGCCTTGAAGCCGGTGCTGTTGCTGGGCCACTACGACGTGGTGCCCGTGCTGCCCGGCACCGAGGGTAAGTGGGCGCGCCCACCCTTCGCTGGCATTCAGGCCGACGGCTACCTCTACGGCCGCGGCACCCTCGACGACAAAGCCAGCGTGCTGGCCCAGCTCGAAGCCGTGGAGTACCTGCTCGGCACCGGCTACCGGCCCACGCGCACGCTGCTGCTGGCCTTCGGGCAGGATGAGGAAAGCCAGGGCCGGCGCGGGGCGGGCGCAATGGCGGCCGAGCTGGGCCGGCGGGGTATCCGGGCCGAGTATGTGCTCGACGAAGGCGGCCTGGTGAAGACCGATGGCGTGCCGGGGCTCAAAAAGCCCGTGGCGCTGGTCGGCATCTGCGAAAAAGGCTTCCTGAGCTTGGAGCTGACGGCCACCGGCGCTGGCGGCCACTCCTCCATGCCCCCGGCCCAGACGAGCATCGGCGAGCTGGCCGCCGCCGTGTTGAAGCTGGAGCAGCACCCCTTCCCGGCGCGGCTGGAGGGTGGCGACAACTACCTGCTCGACTACCTGGCCTCGGAGATGCCGCTGGGCCAGCGCCTGGCCTTTGCCAATCGCTGGCTGTTTGCCCCCATCATCGTGAAAAAAATGGCCGGCACACCCTCCGGCAATGCCACCCTGCGCACCACCACCGCGCCCACCATTTTCCGGGCCGGGGCCAAGGACAATGTGCTGCCCATCGACGCCACGGCCACCGTCAACTTTCGCCTGCTGCCCGGCGACTCGGTGGCCGGCGTGGTGCGCGAAGTGCGCCGGCTTATTGCCGACGAGAAAATCAGCGTTAAAATCATCGGCCAGCCGAACGCGCCCTCGCCGGTGTCGGACCCCGCCGCGCCGGCGTTTCAGCAACTGCACCGCACCATTCGCAGCGTGTTTCCCGACGCCATCGTGGCCCCCTACGTGGTAGTGGGCGCGACCGATGCGCGCCAGTACACTGCCCTCAGCCCCAACGTGTACCGCTTCCTGCCCACCCTCATGAATCAGGAAGCCATCGAGAGCCTGCACGGCAACAACGAGCGCCTGCCCGTGGCCAACTACCCGAAAATGGTGCAGTTCTACGCCGCGCTCATCCGGAACAGCCAGTAATAATGTAGCGTGGACTCTGCGAGTCCGCGCGTGAGAGCGTTAGGCCAATCGTTCAGCCGCGCG
>JANXMN010000595.1 GCA_025354605.1 Hymenobacter sp.
CTTATTTTTCATTCCTCATTAAGCGCAGCGTCTCATTAAGCGTAGCGTATTGTGCAGCTTCGGGAGGGCAAACCCTATCTTTGGGGCCAATCTGTGAGCTATGAGTGAAGGCCTCGTCCTAATCCCCACGTACAACGAGCGCGAAAATGCGGAGCTAATCATCCGTAAGGTGATGTCGCTGCCGCGGGCGTTCGACGTGCTGATTATTGACGATGGCTCGCCCGACGGCACCGCCGCCATCGTGCGCGGGCTGATGGGTGAGTTCGCGGGCCGCCTGTTTCTGGAGGAGCGCACTGGCAAGCAGGGCCTGGGCACGGCTTACATTCACGGTTTTCGGTGGGCGCTGGCGCAGGGCTACGAGTACGTGTTCGAGATGGACGCCGACTTCTCGCACAACCCCGACGACCTGCTGCGCCTGCACGACGCCTGCGCCGTGGAGGGCTACGACCTGGCCATCGGCTCGCGCTACATCGAGGGCGTGAACGTGGTGAACTGGCCCATGTCGCGGGTGCTGATGTCGTACTTCGCCTCCTGGTACGTACGCCTGATTACGGGTATGCCCATCCGCGACGCCACGGCGGGCTTCAAATGCTACACGGCCCGCGTGCTGCGCGCCCTCGATTTGGCCAATATCCGCTTCGTGGGCTACGCGTTTCAGATTGAGATGAAATGGCTGGCCTACCAGCTGGGCTTCCGTATCAAGGAGGTGCCTATCATCTTCACCGACCGCACCCGGGGCACGTCCAAAATGAGCAAGGGCATCGTGGAGGAAGCTTTTTTTGGGGTGCTCCAGATGAAAATCAACAGCTGGTTATCCCCACTGAAGCGGGCGGCGTAGCCCACCGCGTCTGCGCAACGTAGCCCGCAGCCTTTGCTGCGGCTGGCGTGAGGTTCCGCGGCCTTTGCTGCGGCTGGCGCGGGGTTCCGCGGCCTTAGCTTCGGCTGGCGCGGGGTTCCGCAGCAAAGGCTGCGGGCTACGGCGCAAAGGGGCGAATACGGCCCTCTGCCTAACTTGCGGCCGACGAATGGAAAACTCGCCTCTCTCCTGGTTTGGATTCACGGCCTTTGTAATTGGCCTGCTACTGCTTGATTTGCTGGTTTTCAACCGCAAGGCGCACGAAATCCGGCTGCGCGAAGCGCTGGGCTGGAGTGCCTTCTGGGTGGCTCTTTCGCTGGGTTTCAACCTGCTGGTGTATCGCTACATGGGGCGGCAGGCGGGCCTGCAGTGGCTCACGGGCTACCTCGTTGAAAAGGCCCTAAGCGTCGACAACCTGTTCGTTTTCCTCCTTATTTTCAACTACTTCAAGGTACCGGCGCAGTACCAGCACCGGGTACTGTTCTGGGGCGTGCTGGGGGCCTTGGTGCTGCGGGCAATATTTATTCTGGCCGGAGCGGCCCTGCTGGCCCGCTTCCACTTCCTGATGTACCTGCTCGGGGCTTTTCTGGTGTACACCGGCATCCGCATGGGCATCGGCGGGGGCGGCCCCGAAATCGACCCCGAGCACAACCCCATCGTGCGCTTCCTGAGCCGACGGCTACCCATCACGCGCCATATTGAGAGCGGGGCCTTCTTCGTGCGCAAGGACGGCCTGCGCTTTGCCACGCCTCTGCTGGTAGTGCTGGTGATGGTGGAAACCACCGACGTGGTGTTCGCGGCCGACTCCATTCCAGCCATTCTGGCCATTACCCGTGACACGTTCGTGGTGTTTACCTCCAACGTGTTTGCGCTATTGGGGCTGCGGGCCATGTACTTTGCTCTGGCCAGCCTGATGCGGCTGTTCCATTACCTCAACTATGGCCTAGCGCTGGTGCTGGCCTTCATCGGCGCCAAGATTCTGCTGGAGCGGGTGCTGCCCATGAGCATGCCGGTGTCGCTGGGCGTGGTGGGGGCCATTCTGCTGCTGAGCGTAGTGGCCTCGCTCATCTGGCCCAAGGCGGAGGAAGACTCATTGTAGTAGCCGTAGCGGGTGCTAGATTTGGGGAATTCTTTTCATCCACATTTCCAGTTTTATGAGACTCACGCGACTCGTAGTAGCCGGCTTGCTGCTGCACACTATTTCCCAACCAGCGGCCGCCCAGCTTCTTGACCCAGGCTTTACTGCGCCAACGTCGGTATTTGCGCCCGGCGCGGTGTATTCGTTCGGGCCGCAGCAGGCCGATGGCAAACGCTTGGTGGCCGGCGCGTTCAGCCGTGTCAACAGCACGCCCGCTTTTAGCCTGGTGCGGCTCGATGCCAACGGCGCGCTGGATGCAGCCTTTCAGCAACGGGTGGTTTCGGCCAGCAACGTCTACCGCGTACGGGGGTTGGCCGGTGGCCAATACCTGCTGGCTTCGTACGGCGGTGCCATTGCCGCCGGAGGGCTTGTGCGCAGCGAGTTGCTGCGCCTCAATGCCGATGGGTCGGCTGATGCTTCCTTCAACCCCGGCACGGGCCCGCTTGTAGGCCCCGACGAAGGCTACACCACGGAAACAGTGCAGCAGCCCGACGGCAAAATAGTGGCAGTGGGGAGCTTCGATACGTTTAACAGCGTGGCGGCCAATGGAGTCGTGCGCCTGAACCCGAACGGAAGTGTTGACAGCGGGTTTACGGTCGGCACCGGGGTCGACACCAATCAGGGCGAATCGGTGGCCACCGTGGCGCTGCAACCCGACGGGCGGCTGCTGGTGGGCGGCTACTTCAGCTCGTTCAACGGCCAGCCGGCCGACGGCCTGGTTCGGCTTAATAGCAACGGCAGCCTGGATACCAGCTTTGCCCCATCCTCGCTCAGCAACGGTTTCATTGATGGCGTGGTGCTTCAACCGGATGGCCGGGTGCTGGTATATGGCTCCTTCGATATCAATGGTACAGGTTATAGTCTGGCCCGGCTCAATGCCAACGGCTCACTCGACGGGTCGTTTACTCGCATGGCCAGCACCAGTGGCGGCCCCACCACCTATAGTCTCGACCCGGCCCTGGTACTGCGGGCCGATGGCCGAATGGTGGTAACGGGCAATTTCACCCTCGCCAACGGCCCGGCCAGGGTGCAGCGCCTCAATGCTGACGGCAGCCAAGACCTGTCGTTTCAAACTGCCAACGGACCCAACACCGTTGCCTACACCGTGGGCCTGGAAGCCAATGGCAGCGTTCTTCTGGGTGGCGACTTCAACAGCTTTAACGGCTCGGAAAACTCACTCGGTCGCCTGACCAGCACGGGGGCACCCGACCCGGCCTTTGCGCCCATCATCCAGTCGCCCGGCCGGGTTACGGCGGTGGTCGCCCAGCCCGATGGCCGGGTAATTATTGGGGGGAGCTTTACAGAGCTGAATGGCCAAGCCGTCCACCGCGTGGCCCGGCTCAGCAGCACGGGTACTATAGAAGCGGGCTACTCAGCAGCCACCGGGCTGTTGCCCGGCCCGGTCACCACCCTTTTGCTACAGCCCGATGGCAAAGTGCTGGCCGGCACGTCGGCAGGCATCGTGCGGCTGCTGTCCGGGGGCAGCCCCGACCCGAGCTTCAGCTTCCCCGCTTTTAGCAACTCCAACACCTACGCCATGGCCTTGCAGCCCGATGGGCGCATCGTGTGCAGTACAAGCTCCATCAGCTCCACTTACCGCTACTTGGTGCGCCTCACCAGCAGTGGAGTCTACGACCCCTCCTTCGCGCGGCCCCTTACCAACGCGGGGCCAGGTAGCCCGCGCATTGTCGATGCCATTGTTGTGCAGCCCGACGGCCGTATAGTCGTGAGCGGGCTTTTTGTGCCCGCAAACCAGCCATCCAACCAGCCGCCGGTAGGGCGGGTGGTTCGCTACCTGGCCACCGGCGCGCTCGATGCCACCTTCGACTACTCCCCCACCTTCACTTCCAGCAATTTTGGCCTTCACCTCTACGCCCTGGCCCTGCAGCCCGACGGTAAGCTGCTGGTCGGCGGCAACTTCATGCAGGTAAACGGCGCGGCGCGCACGGGCGCGGTCCGCTTGAACGCCACCGGCGGCCTCGATGCCAGCTTCGCGCCCAACTTCAGCTTCGCGGGCACCCTCTACAACCTGTCCGTGCAGCCCAACGGCCGGATTCTACTCGGGGGCAGCTTCTCGGGCACCGGCAGCGGTGCCTCGTTTAGCAACCTCGGGCGCGTGCTCGCCAACGGCCAGTACGACGCTTCATTCGGCAATACCGTCGAGCCCAATGCCTTGGTTCGCAGCTTAGCTATCCAGTCCGACGGGGGCATTCTGGTAGCCGGCAGCTTTACCACCCTCGGCGGGCAGCCGGCCGTGGGTATCGCCCGCATCGTGGCTTCGAACGTGCTGGCCGTGGCCGCGCCGGCCGCCGTGGCCGCCCGCACCAGCGCCTGGCCCGTGCCCGCCCACGGCCAGCTGCACGTCGCCCCCGATGCCAGCGCCCATCCACTGAGCTTGGAGCTGCTTGACGCCCTGGGCCGCCGGCAGCGCCAGCAGCCCGCCACCGCCGCCGCCGAGCAAACCCTCGACTTGGAGGGCCTGCCCGCCGGCCTGTACCTGCTCCGGGTGCGCTACGCGGCCGGCGACGTTACGCGCCGCATCACCGTGGAGTAGCGGATAGTGCAAACAGCATAAAAAGGGGGCTGAACCAGCTGGTTCAGCCCCCTTTTTATGCGTCGGCGGCGGGCAGTCCGAGCCGGCCTATTTCGGGGGCTTGGCCGGGGCTACCTCCGGGGCGCCCGAGTTCACGCCGGCGTCGGGTGCGGCGGCCCCGGTGTTCAACAGGTCAATCAGGTTCAGGGGCTCAAACTCGGTCGAGTCGCTGGGCTGCACGGCCCGGGTCGTATCGGGGTGCGGGGCGAAAGCCATGTACTGCCGGGCCGGGCCGTTCAGGGGCAGGGAGTAGGGCAGGTTTTCGCGGTCGTTCTGGCTGATGAGGCCGCGCGACACCATGATGTCCGATATCAGGCGAAAGAAGTAGCGGGTGCTGCGGCGCAGGTCGCCGTAGGCATCGAACGAGTAGCGCGCGAACTTGGGCTTCGGAATGATGCTGGCCAGGTACAGGCTTTCGGGCAGGTTGAGCTCGTTGGGACGCTTGCCGTAGTAAAACAGGGCGGCATCCTTCACACCGTATACCCCGCGCTTGCCGCTGGGCCAGCGGTACTTGCTCGGCCCCCACTCAATGATGTTGAGGTACACCTCCAGCATGCGCTGCTTGCTGGCCAGCCCGGTGTTTTCGATGAGCCAGACCATCAGGGCCTCCTGCACCTTGCGGGCTACGGTTTTCTGGCGAGTCAGAAACACGTTTTTCACCAGCTGCATCGAGATAGTGCTGCCGCCCCGGGCGAAGCGCCGCTCCTTGATGTCCTGAATGGCCGACTTCACAAACGCCTTCTCCATGAAGCCGTGGTGGGCGAAAAAGCGCGGGTCCTCGGCTGTGGTAATGGCGTGGATGAGGTAGGGCGACACGTCGTTGTACGACACGAAATCGGGGTTGGGCGGCCCCACGGCGAAGCTGCGTACCGAGTCGCCCTTGTCGTTGTACACGGTCTGGATGAACGGGGTATTCAGCTTGTTAAGGTCTTCCTCCCCGAACCGGGTGAGGCGAAAGTTCTTGCCCCGCAGGCCGGAGTCGAAGCGCAGGCTGTCGACGTTGGCCATGTCGAGGTTGGCGTTGAGGTGGTAGGTGAGCGTCCCGGTGCCCTGCGTGCCCCGCACCTCGTCGAAAATACCGGTGGGCAGGGAGTCGAAGAAGTCGTTGGCGGACGTTTCTTCCGAGGAAATGTTGATGTTGATGGCCCGGCTGGGCTTGGTCCAGATGGCTATTTCGGGGTTGAGCACGATTTTGTTCACCACCACGCGGCTGCCTTTTTCCAGCGCCAGCGTGCCCCGGCCCAGGGTGGCCACGAAGTCGAGCGCCCCGCGCTGCACCTCAATCTCGTTGGCGGCCAGCTTGGGATGATACAGGCTGAAGCCCCGGGCCGCCAGCGAGCCGCGCAGCGTGAGGCGCCCCCCGGTGTCGTCGTCCTCAAAATCCTTGCCGTCGAGCCGGACCAGCACGGTATCGAAGCTCACCAGCGCCCCGAAGCGCTGCGGCACGTAGGGCAGCTGCACCGAGCCGCCCACCCCGAACACCCGCGCCGTGAGGGCATAGTCGCCCGGCTCGATGTGCCCGCTGATGCCCAAATCGTTGGCCACCGAGTCGATGGTGGCCGTGAGGCGGCCGGCAATGTCGCCGTCCCTGATGCTGAGCTCGGGCAGGCGCAGCACCGCCGTGTGGCGCGGACTCAGGTAGCTGACGTAGAAATTCCGGAACACCACCTCGCCGGGCACGTTGTCGAAGCCGGTTTCCAGGGCCTGGTTCAGCAGCAGGCCATAGTTGGTGCCCTTGGTGGTATCACGCGGGGCCGTGCCGGCTTTTTTCTTAATGAGGAAGCCGTAGTTGTCGCCGGTCGCCGTTTTGCGGGCCGTGAGGCGGGCGGCAAAAATTTCCAGGTCGCTGAACACCGGGCGGCCGGCGAACAGCGAGCGCACGCTCAGGCCGGCTTCGAGGCGGCGGGCCTGCAGGAGCGTGTCGGTAGGCGCGTCGCGCGGCACCAGGCTCATGCCCCGGACTTCAACCGACTTGAAGCCCACGAAGCGCGCCGGCCCCAGCGTGAGGATGACCGGATACTTGCGCTCGATTCGTTCTTTCACCAAGGCCAGGGCCGAGGTCAGGAGCTGCTGCCGCTTCCACTGAAATACGGCCAGGGCCAGGAGCATCACAGCCAGCAGGCCGCTCAGGATGCCGATGATAAGACGTTTGGTCGAAGGAGATATGCGCACGAAAATCAAGCAGGTAGTTTGGCTAAGCCAACGCCAAAGGTAAGAAACGCACTGCCGGGTTCCATCCGGCCCCCGGGGCGGGCGGCCCCCGGCCCATGTTATCATTGCTGTTACGCAGCCGCTAAAGCAGCCCGGGTTTTGTTTCTGGTTGCTCGTTCCTGGTTGATGGTTAATTATCCAGGGTGCACAAGAAGCCGGGAACCAGAAACAAGAAACCAGAAACCAGGAACCAGAAACAAAACCCTGGACTCGGCAGCCACTGCGTAACAGCAGTTAGCATTATAGGTAAATCGCCGGGAAAGGTTGTCCGGGCCGGCCGGCCCCGCCCCGGCAGGCGGGCTTTTGCCGGACCGGCAAGCCGCCCGCAGGTACTTTTGTGCCCATGCCCAGCCCCCTGCTTGCCCTCTCGCCCCTCGACGGGCGCTACGCCCGTGCCACCGCGCCCCTGGCTTCCCACTTCTCCGAAATGGCCCTGATACGCTACCGCGTGCTGGTCGAGGTCGAATACTTCATCGCCCTGGCCGAGCTGCCGCTGCCCCAGCTGCAAGCCGTGCCGGCCGACGTGTTTCCGGCCCTGCGCGGCCTCTATGAAAACTTTACCGAGGCCCAGGCCGAAGCCGTGAAAGCCCACGAGGCCATCACCAACCACGACGTGAAAGCCGTGGAATACTGGCTGCGCGACGAGTTCACGAAGCTGGGCCTGACCGACTTTATCGAGTTTATCCACTTCGGCCTCACCTCGCAGGACGTGAACAACACCGCCATTCCGCTCAGCTTCCGGGATGCGCTGATGGGGGTGCTGCTGCCGGCTTATGCCCAGGTGCGCAACGCCCTGGCCGCCCGCGCGCAGGAATGGGCGGCCGTGCCCATGCTGGCCCGCACCCACGGGCAGCCGGCCTCGCCCACCCGCCTGGGCAAAGAAATTGAGGTATTCGTGGCCCGGCTCGATGCCCAGGTGGCGCTGCTGGGCCAGGTGCCGTTCGGGGCCAAGTTTGGCGGGGCCACCGGCAATTTCAACGCGCACTTTGCCGCCTACCCCGGCACCGACTGGCACGCCTTTGCCGCTACCTTCGTGAACGAGCGCCTGGGCCTCACCCGCTCCTTCCCCACCACCCAGATTGAGCACTACGACCACCTCGCGGCCCATTGCGACGCCCTCAAGCGCCTCAACACTATTCTGCTCGACCTGGCCCGCGACGTGTGGCAGTACATTTCGCTGGGCTACTTCAAGCAGACCATCAAGGCCGGGGAGGTGGGCTCGTCGGCCATGCCGCACAAGGTGAACCCCATCGATTTCGAAAACGCCGAGGGCAACCTGGGCCTGGCCAACGCCCTGCTGGAGCACTTCGCCGCCAAGCTGCCCATTTCCCGCCTGCAGCGCGACCTCACCGACTCGACGGTACTACGCAACCTGGGCGTACCACTCGGCCACATCCTCATCGCCCTCGGCGCTTTGCAGCG
>JANXMN010000597.1 GCA_025354605.1 Hymenobacter sp.
CGTAGACAAGTCGGCCGAGAAAATCGTTAAGGCAGTGAAGGCCACCGGGGCCATCGTTAGCGGTCCGATTCCTTTGCCGACCCAAAAGGAAAAGTTCACCGTGCTGCGCTCGCCCCACGTGAACAAGAAGAGCCGGGAGCAATTCCAGCTTTGCACCTATAAGCGCCTCGTGGACATCTTCTCGACTTCGTCGAAGACCGTAGATGCCCTGATGAAGCTGGAATTGCCCAGCGGCGTTGACGTAGAAATCAAAGTCTGAGGATTCGATTTCAGTCTTAATTGAGAAAAGCCCCACCGTGATTCGTCGCGGTGGGGCTTTTTCTTTAGAACTTGCGCCAAACGAATAAACTGCATTTATGAAATTTGCTCTCTTGATGCTTTGCCTTTTCAAGTCACTCACTGGCATGTGTCAGACCATCTATTTAGTTGGTCGAGTAACCGAGGGGGCAACCAATGAAGGATTCGCTGGAGTTACTGTACTACTGAAACAAGGAGACATAACAGTATCAGGTGCCAGTACCGATAGTAGCGGTGAATTTAGAATTAATAAAGTCGCCGTCGGCAACTATACTATCCAAATTGAGGAAGTAGGTTATCGGACCGAAACGATGGAGAACGTAGCTGTGACAGAAAATAGCTTCAAGCTAATTATTCCGTTTCCTGGCCCTTGCAAGTTTGTCTACACGAAAGGGATTAAGCCAAGCTGTATCGGTGGCCACACTGATAACATCATTCCGATAATGTATGGTCTGCCAGGGAATATGTTAATGAAAAAAGCCAAACGAGGTAAGGTGTATTTGGGCGGTTGTATGGTTTCAGGATGCGACCCTAAATACTACTGCACGATTCATAAGGTGGAACTATAGAAGCGCCTCGTTCCACTGTTATGCAATCAATCTTCACCCTCGCACGCCTACATCTGGCCGCTCTGTTCTTCTGCGGCTGCGTAATCGTCGGCATTTTCATCGCCAACTGGTTTCGGATTCTGCCCAGTATCGGTATGGCCGGTATTGCGCTAACGGGAATTACCTACGCCGTCGTGTACCGCCGCGTAGCCAATTGGCAGTTGTGGCCGGTATTCGGCAGCTTGAGTCTGGTGTTTCTGTTGCACCTGCTGCAAGGGCTAAACACGGAGCCGACCCACATGGGCGAATACGGCAAAGACGTAGTGCTGCAACTGCCGTTTCTGTTGCTGCCAATGGCTTTCTGGCTGCTCCCCGCCATGCCCAGCCGGTACTTGCGGGGGCTATGGCTGCTGCTCGTGGCGATGACGGTGCTAGCAGCCGTTGGGGCAACTATCAACTATCTGCTGCACGCCAGCGCAATCAACGAAAGCTACCTCCATTCCAAAGTGCTGCCGACCGAACCGGACCACATTCGGTTTAGCCTCATCATCACACTGGCCATTGCGGCTGGCGCACTGCTGCTGGTCCATGATGCGGTGCGGCAGGCATGGCGGCCGTGGGTAATTGGAGCTATTGTAGCGCTCGCGCTATTTCTGCACCTGCTGGCAGTACGTAGTGGCGAAATGACCTTCTATGCATTGGGCGGCTTGGCCGTCCTGTGGCTGGTGCTCCGCAAGCGGCAGTGGAAGCGGGCTGGTATGTTGGCAGCGGTATTGGTGTTGCTGCCGGTGCTCAGTTTCGTCGCCTTCCCCACGTTTCGCAACAAGGTTTATAACACGCAGGAGGACGTTGGCAAGGTCAAGCAGACCAACAGTTCCGAGGGCAAGAATTTCTCCATCGCCGCGCGGGTGTATTCCTACAAAGCTGCGCTGGCCATCTGGTCCGGCAACCAGCTCATGGGCGTGAGCAAGCCAGACTTGGAGTACGAAATGGCCCGGCGCTACGCCAAGCTCTACCCCGAAATGGGCTCCGAATTCTACATCCTGCCCCACAACCAATACCTTTACAACTTGGCCGCTTATGGGGCATTGGGGCTGCTGGTGTTTTGCGTCGGGCTGTTTTATCCTGCGTGGTGGGCCCGCCGCAAACACGCGCCGCTACTGCTGGCCCAATACGTCAGCATTGCCCTGTCCTTTCTGGTCGAATACACGTTGGAAACGCAGATTGGCCTCGCTTTCGTGGTGTTTTTCCTGCTGCTGGCACTGCAAGGCTCCCTTCCCAGCGACGACCACGACCCAACCTGGCGCCCTGCCTAACATCGTCAGGCTCCTCTCTCCATCGGAGAGGGGCCGGAGGGGGAAGCGAACGACAGCTAACAGCCTCACTGAGAAAATATTTCCAAGCTGCCTTGTGATTCCCGAGGCTTTTTTCCTATCTTTGCACTCCCTTAGCGAAAACGGCATTCGGTCGTTTTCTTTTTGTGTCATTTAATCAATAACAGAATGCCTGGCATCATCGGTAAGAAAATCGGTATGACAAGCCTCTTCACTCCGGATGGGAAAAACATTCCCTGCACGCTCATCGAAGCGGGTCCGTGCGTAGTGACGCAGGTTAAGACTATCGCGAATGACGGCTACACCGCCATTCAAATTGGGTACGGCGAGAAGAAAGTGAAGAACACCACCAAAGCTTTGGTTGGTCACTTCACGAAAGCCGGTAC
>JANXMN010000008.1 GCA_025354605.1 Hymenobacter sp.
GCTGGCCCTCGGCATCGTGGTCGATGACGCCATCGTGGTGATTGAAAACACCCACCGCCTGCTGCACGAGCACCCCAACCTGAGCACGCCGAAAGCCGCCAAATTTGCCGCTGGCGAGGTGTTTGTTCCGGTGCTGGCCGGCACCCTGACGACCGTAGCGCCGTTTGTGCCGCTCATGTTCTGGCCCGGCATTGTGGGCTCGTTCATGTATTATCTGCCGGTCACGCTCATCATCACGCTCATGGCTTCGCTCATCGTGGCCTTCATCATGAACCCGGTGTTTGCCGTGAGCTTTATGGAGCGCGAAGAGCATTTCGAGGAAGACATGCACCGCAAGCCCAAGCTCACGCGCAATTTCCTGATTGCGATGGGCGTGCTGCTCGTCATTGCCATCATCGGCTACGTGGCGCATTCCACCTTCGTGGGCAACCTGGCCATCACGCTCATCTTGCTCTGCTTCCTCAACCAGTTCGTGTTCGTGCGGATGATTGGCTGGTTCCAGACCCGCGCCCTGCCGCGCTTCCAGAACGGCTACGCCAACCTGGTGCGCTGGGCCATCGGGCACCCGGCTTTGGTGATGGTGGGCGTACTGGTGCTGTTCATTGGCTCGTTTGTGGCCGTAGGCATCCGCAAGCCGCACGTCGACTTCTTCCCCAAGGGCGACCCCAAGTTTATTTATACCTACCTGAACATGCCCGTGGGCACCAAGGTCGAAGTAACCGACTCAATTACCCACGTCCTCGAAAACCGCATCTACGGCGTCATCGGCCGCGACAACCCCGACGTGGAATCGGTGATTACCAACGTGGCCATCGGTGCCAACGACCCGAACGATGCCTCCTCGGCCTCGGGCACCTCGCAGTCGCAGATGGGCAAGGTGGCCGTGGCCTTCAAGGAGCTCAGCGAGCGCAAAGGCCCCAAAACCAGCACCTACATGGATAAAATCCGGGAGGTGGTGAAGGGCATTCCCGGCGCCGAAATCTCGGTCGACCAGGAGGCCAGCGGCCCACCCCAGCCCAAGCCCATTGCCATCGAAGTAGCCGGCGACGACTATAAAGTGCTGGCCGCTCTTTCGAAAAAAGTGGCGCACTACGTCGATTCGCTGCACATTGGCGGCGTCGAAGCCCTGCGCTCCAACCTTCAGGACCGCAACCCCGAAATCGCGGTCAACATCAACCGCGTCCGCGCCAACCGCGAAGGCATCAGCACCGGCCAGATTGGGGTGGAAGTGCGCACCGCCATCTACGGCACCGAGGCCAGCAAATTCAAAACTTCCGACGACGAGTACCCCATCCAGGTGCGCTACGCCGAGCCCTACCGCTCCGATGTGGACGCCGTAGTGAATGCCCCGCTCACCTTCCGCGACGCCACCGGGGCCATCCGCCAGGTGCCCATCTCCTCGGTGGCCGACGTTACCTACGGCTCCACCTACGGCGGCATCAAGCGCAAAGACACCAAGCGCGTCATCACCATCTCCTCGAACGTGCTCAACGGCTACTCCGGCCCCGACGTGGCCGCCGCCGTGCAAACCGCCCTCAAGTCCTTCCCCACCCCCCCCGGCTACACCATCGACATGGGCGGGGCCCAGGAAAGCCAGGCCGAAACCACCAACTTCCTGCCCCTGGCCGGCATCGGGGCCCTGGGCCTCATCTTCCTGATTCTGGTTACGCAGTTCAACTCGTTCAGCAAGCCGCTCATCATTCTCTCCGAGGTGCTGTTCTCGATTGCCGGCGTGTTCTGGGGCCTGGCCATCACGGGCCAGAACGTCAGCATCGTGATGACGGGTGTGGGCATCATCGCCCTGGCCGGCATCGTGGTGAAAAACGGCATTCTGCTGGTCGAATTCATGGATATGCTGCGCTCGCAGGGCATGCCGCTGCGCGAGGCCATCGTGCTGGCCGGCCGCACCCGCCTCAACCCGGTTATCCTCACGGCCACGGCCGCCACGCTGGGCCTCATCCCGCTGGCCATTGGCCTGAACATCGACTTCTACGAGCTCTTCAACTCGGGCAACCCGCACTTCTTCATCGGCGGCGAGTCGGTCACGTTCTGGGGCCCGCTGGCCTGGACCATCATTTTCGGCCTCGTGTTCGCCACGGGCATCACCCTGCTGGTGGTGCCGGTGATGTATCTGCTGAGCGAAAGCCTGAAAGCAAAAATTTCCGGAAAAAATCCGGATACGCTTGCAACCAATCCCGAAGAGGTGGACTCTGAAGAGATACAGGCGGCTACGCCGCCGGTACTGGCATAGCGCTTAAGGCGTTGTCGGTGCCCGCCGGCCGGGGGTTGTTGCAGCAGCCCTCGCCGTCGGGTACCTGAAGCCGGCTGCCGGTTCTCACTCACCACCTCTTTTTCGCAATTCTATTATGTACGTATCCACTACTAGCCTCGCCCACACCGCCACTATCGAGCAGCAGGTATTCCGCATTATCAGCAAGCGCAAGGCCATTCGGGCCAGCCGCGTGCGCAAAACCGCCAGCCTCGCCCGCGACCTCCGCTTCGAAACCCTCGACGTAGTTGACATTATCCTGGAGCTGGAGCGCAACTTCAGCATCACCATCCCCGATGAAGTGCCGCTCTACACCGTGGGCGACTTCGTGCGCTACGTGCGCGACCACGCTGTGGCCGCGTAGCATCGTTTTATTCAACTAAAAAGCCCTCGCGACCTGAGTTGCGGGGGCTTTTTAGTTGAGTGGCAGTGCAGCTAATAAGTGGCTCACGCGCGGCAAGACAAAGCAATCAGGTGGGCATAGAAAAGAAGGATGATTCTTTTTTGGAAAGCTGATACCGGAACTAGTTGTGGCGGTAATAACATAGCTTATATTGGCTGTGAATTTAACCCCTTTCCACAATGATTGAATTTCTATTACCCCATGCAAAATGGTTAAGGCGAAGCCTTGCCGTCGGTTTAAGCTGCTTGGCTACTGTATCTTGTAAGAAAGAGGCAGAACCCGGTATAATAGTGGTTAATGATAGTCATTACACTGTATCGGAGGTGCAGGCGCGCACGATTGCCGAAAACATATACGCCAGCGATGAAATAATCGCGCAACGCAAGCATAACCAACAAACCGGCGACACGCAGCGGGTTTTTCGGGGCCGGCAGCGGCTCAGTAGCCTGACGGCGGTGCCCGCCGCCGATGGAAAGCCCGGCTTTTACCTGTGCAATTACGAGCGTGGCGGGTTTGCCCTCATCGCAGCCGACCGTCATATGCGGCCGTTGCTGGCATTTGCGGAGCACGGTTCGTTGCCCGCAGATGCCAAGCAGCTAAGCAACCCGCAGGCAATGCCGGAAGGATTGCTAACGTGGCTGGAAAACACAAAGCGAATGGCCGCGACGCTGCGCCAATACCCAACTAAGGAAAACGTTGTGGCCGGGGCTCCAGAAGCTTGGGCATCGATGGTTGCGCCTATTTGCTCGGACCTCGGCGACGGAGAGCCCGCTGATTGTCCGGAACCGACTTGGACTTCGACGCAACGCGGGCCGCTACTGCAAACTAATTGGGGGCAGGGCTGCAACTACAATGATGAAGTTACCAGCAGTCAGCGAAGCGACTATTGTTTTCATTGTCCTACAGGCTGTGTTGCTACGGCAATGGCCCAAGTAATGAACTACTGGCATTATCCAGCCTCTGCCTTCAACTGGGGCGCGATGTCGAATAATCAGGGCACTCCAGCTACGGCTCACCTGATGAAAG
>JANXMN010000031.1 GCA_025354605.1 Hymenobacter sp.
AAATCGGTGCCGAAAGCGGGGGCGTAGGTCAGGTGGAAGTCGCGCAGCTCACGGCCAAAATAGGCTCGCAATTGCTCGTGGGCCGGGCGCAGGCAGTGCGGAATAGCGCCCGGAGCCGTAGCCTCCGCTGCTTCAGCAAGAAACGAAACGGCACTCAGACCCACATCGGAGCCGGTGAGGGCCAGCGGGCCGAGGGGGGAATGCAGGTAGGCAGTGGCAGGCATAGGCTAGCGGGGAGTACCCGCAAGATACGGCCGGTCAGGCTGCTTTCGGGCCTTTGGCTTTCGACAGGAAGGCCCAATAGCCCCACATGGCGGTGCTCAGGCCCAGGGCCAGCCACACGCTCACGAAGGCCAGCCCCATGATGGCCACGTTGCAGGCCAGGCCTACCCACTGGCTGCGTTTGAGTGCGGTTGGTACGGTGGCTGGCAGGCCGGGCCGCAGCAGGCCGTAGGCCGGGTGGGCTACCACGAACACCAGCAGGTTGAAGGCCGCGCTGATGAGCACGAAGTACCCGGTGTAAAACACGGTGGCCGTGTGCCGGGCCTCGGTGAGCACGAACTCGCCCAGGGTTTTGGTGGGAAACGGCACCAGCACCACCAGAAACAGCAGCAGCCCGTTGGCCAGCATCAGCTCGGTATTGACGCGCCGCGTGAGGCTGAAAATAGTGTGGTGCGCCATCCACATAAACAAAATCTGGAAGAAGCTGGCGAAGAAGGCCAGGTACTTCGGCCACAGGCCAAAGATGGCCTGCTGCAGGCCGAGGTCGGTGTCGGGCGTGCCGTGGCCCACCGCAATTTCGAGGGCCAGCAGCGTGATGGCTACCCCAAACACCCCGTCGCTGAAGGCTTCGAGGCGGCCGGTTTCTTTTTCGGCGGTGGTATCGGCGAGGTCGGGCATGGGGGAGTGGGAGTGCGGGGAATTGAGCGGGCAAATCGTTGTTTAGTCAGGAAGCGGTAGCGCTGCTTAGCCCAGCGGACGCCAGATGCAGCAGGCCGCTCTAGCGAAGCCCGGAACACCATCGCGGTTTCAAAAGAATTCCTTGCGGATGAACACGCCGTAGTTTTCCTTCAGCACTTTGAAAGGTCCGAAGCGGCTGAGGTTGGCAGCCAGGCCAAAACTACCGGTTTGGTAGCTCAGGCCTAGCCGCAGGTACAGGTAGCTCAGGTCGTGGGCCGCGTCCTGGGTGTTGTAATTATACAGGCCCTGCACCCGGCTGTAGAGCGCCAGCCGGGCCGAAAGCCGGGGCTTATACTCCACCAGCGCCAGGCTTTGCAGGTTGTGGGTTTCGGTGAGGTCGAGGCTTTGCTCGGCCACGATGAGCCAGGTTGGCTTCGTAAACACGTAATCGAGCCCGCCCGTGGGCCGGAAGCCCACCGTTGAATTCAGGTTGAGGCCGCCGAATACGGAGAAGTGCGACAGCAGCTCGAATTTGAGCGCGGCACTGGTCAGGTAGTTGTTTTTCGTCGGGTTGTTGTGGTAGTCGGCCCCGAAGGTGGTCAGGTTGAAAAACGCGAACCGGCTCTCGGGCGCAAACTTCTTGTTCACCACCGTTTGCAGAATGAGCTGCTGGTCGCCGGCCATCAGCTCGACGGGCAGCGGCGCCCCCGCCGGGTGCGGCGCGGGGGTGGGCGGGGCCTCGGCGGTGGTTTGGGCCAGGGCGGCCGCAGCGGGCATCAGCAGCGCCGCCAGCAGGAGGAGAGTTTTCATGGGTCGCCAAAAAAGAAGTGAAAAAAGGCCCGGCAAGCGCACCAGGGGCTTGCCGGGCAGCACGTCGCCGGCTGCCTATTTGGGCAGCTTGCTGATGATTTCTTCCAGGTTGATTTTTTGCACCTGCTGGCCTTCCGGAGTGCCAAAGTCGGAGTAGAGCTCCGATAGAATCTGGTTGCCGCCCGTTACTACCACGCCCAGGCCGCGCAGCCGCGCGAAGGTCAGCTCATCGGTGAGCGGAGTCATGCTGCCGCAGGCATCGCCCACCACCTGCACCGTGTAGCCGGCCCGCAGGGCACCTTCCACGGTGTGCAGCAGGCAGATGTCGGTAGTGAGGCCGGCAATAATCAGGTTTTTGCGCCCGGTGGCCCGCACGGCCGCCCCAAAGGCGGGGTCGAGGAAGCAGTTGAGGGTGCCGCCGCGCTTCACCCGTTGGGCGTAGGCGGCGGGGGCCAGCTGCTGCACCTCCGGAATGTTGGTGCCGATTTGGGCCTCCATCGTGCTCGTGACCACCAGTGGAATGTGCATTTCGGTGCCCAGCCGGGCCAGCAGCCGCACATTGGCCAGCACGGTTTCTTTGGGCTGGCTCTTAATCCAGCCCACCGTCATGCCCTGGTGGTCGACGAGCAGGATGGCGCTGTTTTGGGGCGTGAAGGCTGCCGGTACGGTGTTTTTGGCCGCCACCGGGGCGGTATCGGGCGCGGCCGGGGTGGCGGTGCCGCAGCTGCCAAGGCCCAGCGCGGCCACGGCGAGAAGGAGAATAGTTAGCTTCATCGGAACGAATAGGGTTGGAAAAAGTGAGAACTGATTCCGCAAACCTATCCGCTCGAATGATGCGCCCCGGGGTTACCCCAAGGTTAGTGCTAACCTTGGGGTAACTGCCCGGAACCGGGGCACTGGCGAAGCCCAATGCCGTGCACGGCGAAGCCGGCCGCCCTACTGCCCGGCCAGCCGCTGCCGGAACGCCGCGCCCCAGTCGTGCAGCTCGTCCAGCAGCTTGTCGAGCGACTTGCCCAGCGGCGACAGCGCGTAGGTGACGGCAATGGTGGGCGAACCGTGCGGCATCCGGATAATCAGGTCATTTTCCTCCAGGTCCTTGAGCTCCTTGCTCAGCATTTTAGGCGAAATGCCGTCGATTTCGCGGCTCAGCTCCTGAAAGCGGCGGGTACCAAATCCAAGCGCAATCAGGATGGGGATTTTCCACTTGCCATCGATGAGGTGGAGGGCGGCGCGGGCCGAGCGCAGGCGTTCGGGGCAGGCGGGTATTATTCGGGTTTGCATGGCGAGGGCGGGCGATGGTAGTTACCCACGGGTTACTACTATCCTTTAGGTTATCAAGGGCTTAAAAATAGCGGTGAATACTTTTGAATTGCCGCTACCGCTGCCGAAACCGCGCACCCCGGCCGCAGGTTTCGCGCGGCCCACCGCCCGCTTTTCCGCAGCATTCGCATCCTCCGTTTTCTTTTCCCTCGCTTCCAATGTTTCAGCTCCTCGAAAAAAAACAGCAAGCTCAGGCCCGCCTTTTCGGTGGCCGCTTCGTCGTCAATAAGCCGGTGGCCAGCGGTTTCACGCCGGCCACCGCGCCCTTCTCCAACCTGTTTTACTGGTCGCATGCCGTCGCGCTCGACGACTGCGAGTTCGACCTGCACCCCCACGAAGGCTTCGAGATTATGACCTTTATACTCGAAGGCCGCGTCTCGCACTACGACACCGCCTCGCAGGCCTGGACCCCGCTGCAAACCGGCGATTTCCAGGTCATTCAGTCCGGCCGGGGCCTCCAGCACGCCGAAAAAATCAGCCAGGGGACCCGCTCGTTTCAGCTCTGGTTCGACCCGGATTTCCGTCGCGCCCTGCAAACAGCCCCCGCCTACGTCGATTACCACGCCGCCGACTTCGTGCCCACCCTCGAAAACGGCCTGCTCATCCGCACCTTCCTGGGCCCCGGCAGCCCCGCCCGCGCCCAGACCGAAGGCCTGGCCATCCGACAAATCGAAGGGCCTGCCCATGCCACGGCCACCCTGCCCCTCCATGCGCAAAGCGCCTACACCTGCTACGTGCTGGCCGGGGCTGTGCGTATCGGGGGCCACGCGGCCACGGCCGATGATGCGGTCAAAATCAGCGCGGAAACGGCCGTGGAAGTGGTGTTCGACCAGCCAGGTCAGCTTTTTATTATTGAAACACCGCTACTGCCCGCGTACCCCGTGGCCTGGCGGAGCTGACCACGGCCTGCGCCGCCAGCAATGCCTCGGCGCTGGGCTGGTGCAGCACGCGGGCGGGGCCGGGCCGGTCGAGGTCGGCATCCCAGAGGCCGGATTGGTGCCACTGGTCGGGGTGGTCCCAGTCGGGGCGGTCGATGATGGGGTAGAGGCAGATGCCCTGCAGGGGCAGGCCCTCGCGCAGCACGGCGGCGCACTCCTCGGCCACCATGCGCAGCCACAGGGGCCGGTCGATGCCGGGGTGGCTGGTTTCGGTGAGGGCGAAGGGGCGGCGGTAGCGCTGGTAGGCGGCGCGCAGCAGCTCGCGCAGGGGCCGCCAGCGCGGGTCGGGCACGGCATCGGCCCAGCCCAGGCGGTTGGCGGTGCCGTTCTGCCACTGGTTGTCGTAGTAGTAGTTGAAGCCCACGATGTCGAGCAGACTGTCGTGGCCGCCCAGCTCGGGGTGCAGGCGGCCGCTCAGCATATCGGTGGCCTGAAACTGATTGCGGTGGGCCTCGGCGGCCCGGCGGCGCTCGTAGGGGCTGGCCCGCAGCGGCGGCACGATGTGCACCAGCGGCTCGGTGCTGAGGAAGCGGATGGTGGGGTCGGCCTCGCGCAGGGCGTGGGCTCCCTCGATGTAGGCGCGCATCAGGCCGTACTTCACCTCCCAGCCTTGGCCGGTGCAGTAGGGCGACGTGCCCCGGGCATCGCCTCCGAGCCAGGAAATAAAGCTGACCTCGTTGATGGGCGTGACGATGAGCACGCCCTCGGGCCGCACCGAGCGGTAGAAATCGACGAAGGCGCGGCACAGGGCGGCGAAGCGCCGGGCAAAGAGCGGGTGCAGGGGCGTAAGGTCGTCGGGGTAGCCGAAGTGGCACAAATCCCACACCTGCTGGATGCCCTGGCGCTGCCCGGCGTCGAGCATGACGCGCACCGTGCTGAAATCGTACTGATAAGGCGTTTTCTCGATGTGCGCCCAGCGGATGCCCTCGCGCACGGTGCCAATGCCGAAAGGCCGCAGGGCGGCGTAGTCGGCATCGAGCAGCGGCAGGTGGCCGGTGAGGGGCAGGAAATCGACGCGGTGGCCGAAGGCATTGAGCTGGTCGGTGCACTCGTAGCCGCCCCACCAGAAGGAGCGGAACGGAGAGGCGGGGATAGGCGGGGCCGGCATCGGTTCTAAGCTTGTATTTCACGAGAATTGCCCGGCCGCGGGCAGCAGCTGGGCAACGTCCTTAGTGGCTATCCTAGTAGGCCGGCGCGGTCGGGCGGCTTTTTCGGCCGCCCGACCGCGCCGGCCTACTAGGATAGCCACTAAGGACGTTGCCCAGCTGCTGCCCGCGGCCGGGCAATTCTCGTGAAATACAAGCTTAGAACCGATGCCGGCCCCGCCTATCC
>JANXMN010000035.1 GCA_025354605.1 Hymenobacter sp.
CCGTTTCGTAGAGCAGGCGCTGGTCGCCGATGAACTCGACGGCCCGGCTGCCGACGTGGGTAATGTCGGCCCCGAGGGCGTAAAGCTCGTCGGCGAGCAGTTCTTCCAGGCCGAACTGGGTGGTGGCGGTGAGGTGCATAAGTAGCGCAAAGGTCGGACGAAAAAACTGTCATCCTGGGCTTGCGAAGGACCTTGTCACGGCCGCACCGATTAGCTTACAGCCAACTACTTTGACGTAAGTGAGGTCCTTCGCAAGCTCAGGATGACAGTTATGTACCTTTAGCGGCACAACAACCGCATTTATGGCCCTCGCTCCCTCGTCTTCCCCCATCGCAACCGCCGCGCCCGCGCGCTCCTACGCCGGCCCCATGGTGCTGATGACCACCCTGTTCTTCTTGTTCGGGGCCGTCACCAATTTCAACGACGTGCTGATGCCGTACTTGAAAGACGTGTGCCAGCTCACCGACTTTCAGTCCACGGCCGTCCAGTCAGCCTTTTTTGGCGCTTATTTTTTCATGTCCCTGCCAGCGGGTTGGGTGCTTAAAAAGCTGGGTTACCAACGTGGCATCGTGGTGGGCCTGCTGGTGATGGCCGGCGGGGCGCTGCTCTTTATTCCGGCGGCCGACTCCCGGGCTTTCGCCCTGTTTCTAACGGCCCTGGCCACGTTGGGTGCCGGCATCACGCTGCTGCAAGTGGCCGCCAACCCCTACGTGAGCATTCTCGGCCCGGCGCGGGGCGCGGCGGCGCGGGTGAGCGTGGTGGGCGTGGCCAATAACTTTGGCGGGACCATGTCGACCCTAATAGGTGGACTCGTCCTGTTCGGTGGCTCGGCGGCGCTGAAGGCTCGTTTGGCCGCCCTACCGCTCAATCAACGTCTAGTGGAAGAGTCGCAGTTGGTGAAGGGCCCTTACGTGGGCTTAGCGGTGTTTCTGCTACTGCTGGCAGCGCTATTTTTCTTTTTGGTTAAGCTGCCCGACATCGAGGGCATTGCGGAAGAATCCGCCGCTGAAGCACGGCCCGTGGCGGCCGGCCGTACTTCGGCATTAGCTTTTCCACACCTAGTGCTGGGCATGGCGGCCATTTTTCTGTATGTAGGCGTTGAAGTTGGACTGGGAACCTTCCTCATCCGCTACGGCGAATCGCAGGGAATCCAGCAACTATCTACTTTCACCCAGAGCCTTGTGCAAGGCCTGAATGTTGCCACCAACTACGCGCTGGTGCTGTTTGGCAAAGAGCCTTCGGCAATTGACACCACAGCGGGATTCACCAAAGCAGTGGGTGCAGTAATGGTATCGTCGTATGTTTTTGGTTCGCTGCTAGGGCGCTTGGCGGGCATACCATTATTGCTGAAATTCCATAACCGTGCCTTGTTGGTAGCGGTGTGCGCGGCGGGCACACTGCTAGTGGGTGCCAGCATCCTAAGCACTGGCGAAACGGCGCTTTGGCTCATCGTGCTCTGCGGGCTGATGAATGCCATTATGTGGCCCGTGATTTTCCCGCTGGCCATCACTGGGCTGGGGCCATTCACCAAACAAGGTTCCTCATTTCTGGTAATGGGTATCGTCGGCGGGGCGCTTATTCCGCCGCTTATGGGCTGGCTGGCCACGCACGGCGGCGGGCTGCGGGTGGCTTTCGTAGTGCCGGCGCTGTGCTACCTCTACCTGCTGTTCTATGCGCTGAGCGGGTACCGCGTGCGGTAGCTGCTTACTGTTCAATTTCTACGGGGAAGCGGCCAACGCCTATTTCTCAGTCCACTTATTACCGGCTGAGCACCGACGATGCGGCCCTGGTTCCGTCGGGGACGCGCATTATTCGGGCGGCACGCTGCTGGCGTTGGCAGGACGTTTTGCATCGCCGACAGTTGCCGGCTTTCCCGTAAATTGAGGCACCCTATTCGTCAGTTGGTATTGATATTGCTGGCGGCCGCAGTGCTGCCAGCCGCCGCCTTGTCGTAGCGGCTGGCATTCGCTATTGTTTTTTCACCTGCAAAACTACTTTACTTATGAAAAACCGCCCCTCCACCCGCCTTTGGCTGCTGTTGCCCCTGCTGCTGCTGAGTTTCGCCAGCTGTAAGAAAATCCTGGACCTGCTCACCTTTCAAATCAACGATTCCAGTACGTTTCAACTGCCGGCCACCCCGGCCCTGCCGGGCGGCACTACTGGACCAGTGCTTAACCTGCCGGGGGTCACAGTCAACTCCACGGCCAACACCACCTTCCAAAACAACAACACGGCCGCCGACTACGTCCAGGACGTGACCCTCGACCGCCTGGCGCTGACCATTACCGACCCAGCCGGCCAAAATTTCGACTTTGTAAAGAGCATCAGCATCTCGATTGCTTCGGATGCCTCCGGCACTAACAAGGTGCCATTAGCCTCGCTCAATCCTGTTCCTACCGGCAAGACCACCATTGAACTCACTCCCTCGGGCCAGAAGCTCGATGCCTACCTGCGCAGCAACTCCTACACGCTATTCACGACCGTAGAGATGACCCAACTGGGCCTGCGCCAGGCTACCACCGTGCGCGCCGACTCGCGCTTCAACGTGAAGGCCAACCCGAAATAAAGGGGGGGTAACGTGGCGGTTGCGCTGCCTGCGCACGCCGCGCCCACGCTGCCGCCCGCAATACCCAACGCCCCCCTGTCGAGTAGCTGTTCAACCGCCTCAGACAGTTTGTGGCCACCCGCTACGACAAAATCGATGCGCATTATCCAGTTTTTATTCACTTAGCGGCAACCAGTCTCTGACTGCGTGATTGTTAATACTTCCTAGTGTACAGTTCCAGGGTGAACTGGGTGGAGTCACGGCAATGGCTTCTTCAGCTGGGAGCACCGTCGAGGCTGGGTTGGGACTCATTGGGGCATCAGCCGTAGTGGCGCGCTTACGCCATTTGGCCACGGTTTTGGAGTTGACCCCGTGGCGAGCAGCTAATCTTTGTAGGCTTTCCGGACTTTGTTGGATAAGGTGCCTTCCTGGCGGAGTTGTCCGGGCTATGCCGTTAAGCACTTGTCCCATAATGGTTAGCGAAGCTCGTTGGCAAACACCACTACTCTCTGGAACTATACCCCTAGATACGTAAAACAAATTTCTAAACTTTATTATCAGCAATGATTTGTTAATATTGATGAGGCCGCTTGCCTGGGCTAACCTAGTTAATTTTGTGGTCGCACATTTTCTTGATTTTCTGCAAACACTTATTTCCGCTTTCTATGCAACATTTTTTACGGAGTTTTAGCCGGGCGCTAGCCTTGCTTTTGGTGTTCGGTTGGAGTGAAGCTTGGGCGCAGCCAGCGGGGTGCCAGCCCTCTTACCTCGATAATTCCGCCGTTTCGGGTGGGCTGACGGGGGAATACTACGCGACGAATATTCTGCAGAACGGGGCCCTGGGCACGGTCGACGCGCGCATCGCCCAGTTCAACCGGGCCGCGGGCCTGCGCCGCACCGACGCGCAGGCCAACTACCCGACCACCAACAGCTGGGGCGCCATCGTGCCCCCGGCCACCGGCTCGGCCGCCGACCCCGACCAGTACTCGGCCCGCTTCCGCGGC
>JANXMN010000084.1 GCA_025354605.1 Hymenobacter sp.
GGCGCACCACCTCATTGCGGGGCAGCACAAACGACCGAATGGCTGCCGACAAGGTGGTGATGACCAGTATCATACCGCCCAGGCCGGTAGCAATGCGCAAGGCGAACAACAGGTACGGATGCATAAGCGGCGAAAAACCCTGATACGCACGATATCCGCAAACCGCCGAACAGCCTTAGCGCACCGCCCGCGCCTGCCACAGCTCCCGGAACGACGGCCCGCCGATGTGCAGGCTTGCGCGGCGCTTGCTCCAGCCCACCTGGCCCAGCAGGCGACCCAGGCTCCAGTCTTTCACCTTGGCGGGCAGCAAATCGAGCGCCCAGCGGTGCTGCATGCTCCACTTCCACAGGCCGATAGCGACCTTTTCTTCGGTGGGCGCGTAGCCTTCCTCCACGCTCTGCTTGCGGTTGAGCAGCAGCAGGCTGTGCAGCGGAATGCGCACCGGGCACACCGTGGTGCAGGCCCCGCACAGGCTGCTGGCGTAGCTCAGGTGCTGGTGCTCGGGCAGGCCGCTCAAGTGCGGGCTGATGACCGAGCCGATGGGGCCGGAGTAAGTGGTTTCGTAGGTGTGCCCGCCGATGTTTTTGTACACCGGGCACACGTTCAGGCAGGCCCCGCAGCGAATGCAGCGCAGGGCGGCGCGCTTGTCGGGCTGGGCCAGCAGGGTGGTGCGGCCGTTGTCGAGCAGAATCACCACCATCTCCTCGGGGCCGTCCACCTCATCGGCTTGGCGCGGGCCGAAGTACAGCGTGTTGTACACCGTCACCTGCTGCCCGGTGCCGCTGGTGCTTAGCAGGGGCCAGAACAGGTCCAGGTCCGTGAGCTGCGGAATGACTTTCTCGATGCCCACCACCGCGATGTGCAGCTTCGGGAAGGTGGCCGACAAGCGGGCGTTGCCCTCGTTCTCGGTCACGGCCACCGCGCCTTCTTTGGCCACCAGGAAGTTGCCGCCGGTCACGCCTACTTCGGCGGCGGTGTACTTGCCCCGTAGCAGGTGCCGGGCCGTAAGTACGAGCTGCTGGGCGTCGTCGGTGCTGGCGGTGCCCAGGTGCTTCACAAAAATATCATTGATGTCGGCCTTGCTCAGGTGCATGGCGGGGGTCACAATGTGGTAGGGCCGCTCGCCGTTGAGCTGCACGATGTACTCGCCCAGGTCGGTTTCAACCGACTCGATGCCTTGGGTAGCGAGGTACTTATTGAGGTGAATTTCCTCGGTGGTCATGCTCTTGGCCTTCACCACGGTTTTGGTGTGGCGGGCTTTGGTCAGCCGGCCAATTTCAGCCAGCGCTTCGTCCGCATCGCGCGCCCACACCACCCGGCCGCCCCGCGCCGTGAAAGCGGCTTCGAACTGCAGCAGGTACTCGTCGAGCTTTTCGAGCACGGTGGCTTTGAGGTAAGCGCCGCGGTCGCGGGCCAGCTCGTGGTCGTGGTAGAGCTGCAGGCCGGCGCTCACAGCCGCGTCGTACTTGCCGATGTTGAAACGGATTTTGCGGCGGTGCTCGCGGTCGAAGGCCTTGGTGGCCGAGTCGAGCTGGAATTGTTGAGCCTTCATTTTTTTCGCACAGAGTTCACAGAGTTACACAGAGCCGTTCATCAGGCGCACGATTTGGTCGCGCAGCGAGAGGGTGTTGAAGTTAAGCAACAGGCCCACTGGCAGGCCGGTTAATTTCAGGTAGTTCAGCAGCTGCTTGGAGTGAATCGGGGCAAGCGCCTGCACCGACTTCAGCTCCAAGATTACTTTTCCTTCCACCACCAGGTCGGCCCGGAAGCTAAGCCCCAAGTCCACGCCTTCATAAAGCACCGGAATAGTCACCTCCGTGGCGACCTGCAGCCCCCGCTTCCGCAACTCATAAGTCAGCGCCGCCGCATAAACAGATTCCAGCAGCCCGGCCCCCAGCACCGTGTGCACATGAAACGCTGCGCCCAGAATGGCCTTCGTCAACTCATTCAACTCCATAAACCGAACGGCTCTGTGAAACTCTGTGAACTCTGTGCGAAACTAAATTTACGGCCGGTTCGAGTCCACCACTATCCGCCCCTCCCGGTTCACCAGTTCCCAGGCTGTATGGAACACCAGCCGCGCCCGCTCGGCCAGCCGGTCGAACTGAATTTTCTCCACGTCGTCCGTCGCCCGGTGGTAGTCGGCGTGCTCACCAGTCGTATAAAAAATTACCGGGATTTTGCGCCGCGCGAAGTTGTAGTGGTCCGAGCGGTAGTAGATGTGCTCGGGCTCGCCGGGCACGTTGAAGTGGTAGTCCAGCTCCAGGTGGGTGTAGGCCCGGTTGGCCGCCTCGCTGATGGCGTGCAGCTCCGACGACAGCTTATCCGAGCCCACCAGGGCCACAAAGTGCTTCTTCGGGCTGTGCTCCCGGTCGGTGCGGCCCACCATGTCAATGTTGAGGTCGGCAATGGTGTTGGCCAGGGGCAGTACCGGGTGGGCCGTGTAATACTCCGAGCCAAACAGGCCCTCCTCTTCGCCGGTCATCAGCACGAACAGGATGCTGCGGCGCGGCCCATGCCCGTCCTTTTGGGCCTGCACGAAAGCGCGGGCCAGCGCCAGCACCGCCACCGTGCCCGAGCCGTCGTCGTCGGCCCCATTGTATATCGTGTCGTGCTTCACGCCCAGGTGGTCGTAGTGGGCCGAAATCACCAGCACTTCCTCCTTCTTATCGGTGCCCTCCAGGTAGCCCAGCACGTTTTCGGTGGGCAGCGCAGCCGGCGTTTGCGGCGCAAAAATCGTGGCCGCGGGGGCCGTGAAGCCGGCTGGCACCGGCCGCCCGGTGCGGGCCACGCGGCGCACGTAGTCGAGCAGGCCGTTGAGGGTGGTGCCAGCCAGGGCCAGGCCCATTTCCTGCGAGGTGTAGTACACGCCCAAGCCGGGCGGGATGTTTTCGGCCACGGTGTCCACCACTTCCGGCCCGGGGTCGGGCAGGGCGAAGGCCGGCTCGCGCAGCGACTCGGCCAGCTGGGCCGTCTGCTTGCGGAAAGCTTCGGTGGGCGCGTAGGTCATCAAAAAGATGCTGCGCGCGCCGTGGGCTTTGGCCAGGACCGCCTTGCGCAGGCCCGAGTCCCAATAGTCGGCCTTGCGGCCCCGGGGCCGGAGCAGCTTGCGGCCGCGCTCGTCTTCGGGCTCACCCATCAGGGCCACCACGTCCTTGCCTTGCACATCCAGCCCGGCGTAGTCAGAGTAAGCGCCCTGCTCCACGCCAAAGCCCACAAACACCGGCTGCGAAGTGGTTTCGGTGAGAAAGGGCGAGCCCATCGGCCCGTAGCTGAACCAGTCCTGCAAATACCCGAAGCGCTGCCCGTTCACCCGCAGGAAGCCGCCCGGCAGGCAGGTGCTGCGCGTCACGGCGAAGTGCTGCAAATACGGGTTGTCGCCCCCGCTCACCGGGCCGCGCAGGCCCAGGTCGGCCAACTGCTTCACCAGGTATTCGGCGGCCAGCTTCTGCCCGGGCTGCCCCGTTTCGCGCCCCAGAAACGCATCCGACGCCACCACCGTGAGGTTGGCCCGCAGCCCAGTCGGCTCGATGAGCGCGGCGTAAGTCTGCGATAAATCCGGCGCGGCGGGGGGAGCGGCGGGACCGGTAGTTTTGGTTTTTATTTTCGTCTGGGCAGCGGCGGGCCGGGCACTTGCTAAAGCTAGCAGCACGCCCAGCGCGAGGTATTTCAGCATAAATGGGGAAGGAGAAGATAAATTTGTACCGAACGTCATGCTTCACTACGTTCTGCTATGCGCAGAGCAAAACGCCATGTCACGGCTTGTTCGAGTCCACCACCAGGCGCTCGTCGCGGCTGGCCAGGTCCCAGGCCAGGTGAAACACCAGCCGCGCCCGCTTCTCCATCTTGTCGAACTGAATTTTCTCGATTTCGTCGCTCTGCTGGTGGTAGTCGGCGTGCACGCCATTAAAGAAGAAAGCGACCGGTATCTTATTCACCGCGAAGTTGTAGTGGTCGGAGCGGTAGTAGAAGCGGTTCGGGTCGTTGGGGTCGTCGAAGCGGTAGTCGAGGTCGATGGGGCCGTACTGCTTGTTGTCTTCCTCCAGCAGCACCTTCAGCCGAGAGGCCAGTTTGTCGGAGCCGATGACGTACACGTAGTCAGGCTTGCCCTCGTGGCCCACGTCGGTGCGGCCCACCATGTCCACGTTCAGGTCGCACTCGGTTTGGGCCAGTGGAAACACCGGGTTCTTCGAGTAGTATTCCGAGCCGAACAGGCCCTTCTCCTCGCCCGTCACGCTCAGGAAGAGCAGGCTGCGGCGGGGGCCGTGGCCCTCCTGCTTGGCGCGGGCAAACGCCTCGGCCATCGTGATAATGGACGTGGTGCCCGAGCCGTCGTCGTCGGCCCCGTTGAACACCTGCCCGTCGTGCTTACCGAGGTGGTCGTGGTGGGCCGAAATCACGATAACATCGTCCTTCTTATCGGTGCCCTCAATGTATCCCAGCACGTTCTGGGTATCGAGCCGCTCGCGCTTGCGCTCGGCCTTTATCTGAAACGGGTTCACCGAAAAAGGCGAAGCCACCGGCTGCTTGGCATCCACAATTTTGGCCAGGTAGCTCTGCACTTCGGCATCGTTGGCTCCCAGCAGCTTGCTGGCAATGGCGGGCGAAATAAAGAACGAGGCGGCCCGGGTGGGCTTGTCCTTGCTCACCATTACCACGCCCGGCCGCGAGATGAACGGGGTGAGGCGGGCCGTCTGCTTGGCGAAGTTGCTGGTGGGGCTGAAGCTCACGAAAAACACCGAGCGCGCCCCTTTCTGCGCGGCCAGCATGGCCTTGCCGCGGTAGTCGGTGCCCCATTTGGTGGGCGCGCCGTCGGCGCTGAGCACGGCGCTGCCGTCGCTCTTCTGGGGCTCGCCCAGCAGCACTAGCAGGTCCTTACCCTTCACGTCGAGGCCGGCGTAGTCGGAGTAGCCGGGCTGCTCGATGCCGTAGCCCACGAACACCGGCTTCACGGTGGTTTCGGTGCCGAAGGGCGAATCGCCCATGCCGTAGAAATCGGTCAGCCAGCCGTAGGCCTGGTCGCCGATGCGCAGCGTGGCCCCGTCGGCCCAAGTCACCTGCTCCACGTCGAAATGCTGCTGATAAGGGTCGGTGCCGGTGGTGACGGGACCGGTGAGGCCGGCGGCTTTGAACTGCCGGGCCACGTAGTCGGCGGCCATGTGCTGGCCCTTCTGGCCGGTTTCGCGGCCCTCGTACTCATCCGAGGCCAGCACGGCCAAATGGGTGCGCAGGCGCGCGGCCGTCACTTGGTTGGCGTAGGTCACGCTCCAGTCTTTGCCGGCTGTCGGGGCTGGCTTGATTGGGTCTTTGATTTTGGTGGTCGTGGTGCCGGTTTTGGCTTTCACTTTCAGCTTGCTCTGGGCCTGGGCCGGGGCGGCGCTGGCCAAGGCCAGCAGGGCCAGCAGGAGGGGCGTTTTGGTCATGAGAACGAGGATGGTGGGAATGAGATTTTGGTGAATTGGGAAGAGTGTATTGGGTAGAACGTCATGCCGAGCGCGGCGAAGCATCTTGCCCGCAGTCACTAATCAAAATCGTTAGCCGATTGATTTAGTGGTAGCACGCGAGATGCCTCGGCTGCGCTCGGCATGACGTTCCGGTTGCGCGCTGCACATCGTTCAACTACAACCGCCCCTACCCTTTCTGAATGAGCACGCTGGCGTAGGCGGCCACGCCTTCCTGCCGGCCCACAAAACCCAGCTTTTCGGTGGTGGTTGCTTTGATGGAAATGTCCTCCTCGGCAATGCCCATCACCGCCGCCAGCACGCGCTGCATTTCCGGGATGTGGGGGTTCACTTTGGGGCGCTCCAGGCAGATAGTCGAATCGATATTGCCCACCTCGTAGCCGTGCTCGCGCAGCAGCCGCATCACCCCAGCCAGCAGCTTTTTCGAGTCGATGCCCTTGTACTGTGGGTCGGTATCGGGGAAGTGGAAACCAATATCGCGCAGGTTGGCCGCCCCCAGCAGCGCGTCGCAGATAACGTGGATGAGCACGTCGGCATCGGAGTGGCCGAGCGCGCCGTGGGTGTACGGCACCTCGATGCCGCCAAGCCAGAACGGCAGCCCTTCGTGGAGTTGGTGAACGTCGTAGCCGAAGCCGGTGCGAATTTTCATGCGGGAGTCAGAAAGTAGGGCGGGCCAACGCGGCCGAAGCAAAAGTACCCGCCGGCCGCACATGCACCACCAAGCCGGGTTGGCCGCGCTTCACAAATTAATAATGGGATGGCTGCATATTATATGACTAAAATTATTAGCTTTTCATTACCAATTAAATTAGTTAGTCAACACAATGGACGCGCGATTTTTTTCGGGGTTGGGTAAAATAATCCGGGCGGGTCCGCGTCTGTGCAGGCGCAAAACCGCCCTGCACCAATGGGGAGGCCAAAAATATTGTTGGAAACTTTGGGCACGTTAAAAGTTTCCACTGTATCTTTGCGGCGCAGACTATGGAAATCAAAGACCGAATCCTCAACCACGCGCAAAAGCTGTTCACCCGCAACGGCATTAAAAGCGTGAGCATGGACGACATCGCGGCCGACATGGCGATGTCGAAAAAAACCCTTTATAAGTGGTTCGAAAACAAGGACCAGATTGTGCAGGCCGCCATGACCCGCCACCTCGAAAGCACGCAGTTCGACTGCAACACAATGATTCAGGGCTCGACCTCGGCCATCGACGAGCTGTTTCAGATGCTGGAGTGGGTGAAGCAGGAATTCAGCAACGTGCACCACAGCATTTTCTACGACCTCCAGAAGTTTCACCCCGTTACCTGGCAGCTTTGGCAGGCCCACAAAAACGAATTTATTCTCTCGCAGATTATTCAAAACCTGCGCCGGGGCATTGCTGAGGGCCTGTTCCGGGCCGACCTCGACATGGAAGTAATTGCCCGCCTGCGCCTGGCCCAGATTGAACTGCAGTTCGACCCCGAGCTGTACCCCGCCCGCGCTTTCGCCCACGAGCGGGTGTCGGTGGCCCTGCTCGAACATTTCATGCTCGGCGTGGCCACGCTCCGGGGCCACAAGCTCATCAACGAGTATCGCCACGTTACCGAAGAAGAATAACCTGCTTCCCGATTTTCTCTTTTTGCTGTTTATATGAATCCGTTGTTCCGAACCAGATTTCTGCTGCTGGCCGCCCTGAGTGGGGCCGCCCCGCAGGTGCTGCTGGCCCAAACCTCGCGCAATACGGTCCTGGTGACCACGCCCACCGGCGGCACCATGCCCCTGAGCCTGCAGCAGGCCGTGAGCTACGCCGTGCAGAACAAGTCGTCGCTGCTGGCCACCCGCCTGGGCGAGGCCACGGCGGCCGCCAAAGTCGGCGAAATCCGCAGTGCCGGCCTGCCGCAGGTGAACGTGGCCAGCACCGTATCCGACAACTTCAAGCTCCAGAAAAGCCTGGTGAGCTTCCCGCTCTCGCAAACCCTGCTCACGCAGAGCGACCTGAACGCCGCCCAGGGCGGGCAGCAGCAGGTGCTGAGCACCCAGCAGCTGGCCCTGCCGCCGCAGCCGTTTGCCTTCGGCCTGCAGTACGCCGGCAACGCCAGCGCCTCGGTATCGCAGCTGCTCTTCGACGGCTCGTACCTGATTGGGCTGAAGGCCGCGCAGGTGTACATCCAGCTGGCCAAGAAGCAGACCCAGCAGGCCGAAATCGAGGTGGTGGAGCAGGTGAGCAAGGCCTACTACAGCACGCTGGTGGCCCGCGCCCGCCTGGGCCTGCTGGCCCGCAACGTGCAGCGCCTCGACACCGTGCTCGACCAGACCCAGAAAGTATACAAGGCCGGCTTTGCCGAGAAGCTCGACGTGGACCGCCTGCGCGTGCAGCGCAACAACCTGGTGGTGGAGCAGCAGAAAGCCACCCGCCTCATCGACCTGAGCGTGGCCCTGCTCAAGTTTCAGATGGGCCTGCCGCAGCAGCAGGCCGTGCAGCTCACCGACTCGCTCGGCGCGGCCGTGGTGGATGCCGGCGCGCTGCGCCAGCGCCTCGGCGTGGCCGATGTGGGCACTGGCGGCGGCATTGCGCAGCCCGGCCAGGTGCCCGTGATGGCCGCCCCCACCACCGACCCGGCCGCCCAGAACCGCCTCGACCAGCAGAATGCCCTGAGCGGCGGCCAGCCCACGGCCGCGCGCGGAGCCATTAACTACAACAACCGCATCGAATTCAGCACCCTGGAAACCCAGCAGGCCTTGTCGGGCCTGGACCTGCGCAACCGACAGGCCGGCGCCTACCCGCGCCTGGTGCTGACGGGCGCATACGGCTTCACCGGTTCGGCCAAGACGGGCAGCGACCTGTTTGCCTTCCGCGGGCCGGGCTCGCGCAGCTCGACCGGCTTTCCCAACCAGAACTGGTTTGGCTTCGGCAACGTGGGCCTGAGCCTGCAGATTCCGGTGTTCGACGGCTTCCGCCGCAAGTATCTGGTGCAGCAGTCGCGCATTCAGCAACAGACGATTGAGAAGGGCTTCGAAACTCTGAAGCAGAGCATCGATTTGCAGGATGCCCAGAGCCGCACCTCCCTCGTCAACGCCCTCGACGTGCTGGATAATCAGAAGGCCAACCTTGACCTGGCCACTGACGTGGCCCGCGTCACGCGCATCAAGTTCAACGCCGGCGTAGGCTCCAACCTGGAAGTCATCACGGCTGAAACCGACCTGCGCGGTGCTCAAACCAATTACTACGCCGCCCTCTACGACGTGCTGGTGGCCAAAGTCGACCGCGACAAAGCGACTGGTGAACTGTATAGCCAAGCGAAAAAATAACTGAATGTCATGCTGAATGTCATGCTGAGCGCAGCGGAGCGGAGTCGAAGCATCTCTACCGCTTCGTTGCAATCGAACGAATTACTACTGCGGTAGAGATGCTTCGACTTCGCTGCGCTACGCTCAGCATGACCGTTAAAGCTGCGTGCTCCACCTCCCCCTAAACTCCGAATTATCCCCGCTTACCCATGCGCTTCTTCTCAACCCAACCCGCCGCCCTGCTGCTTGCCAGCTTGCTGCTCGCTTCCTGCGGCGGCTCCTCCGACAAAGACCCCAAGGCCCAACTCGAAAAGCTGAAGGCCGACCAGGCCGCCACCCAGGCGAAGATTACCGAGCTCGAAGCCAAAACCGGCGGGCCGGTGGTGGCCCCCGCCACCCCGGTTTCGGTGATGAATGCCAAACCCGAGAGCTTTAAAAGCTACCTGGAGGTGCAGGGCCGCGTCGATTTCGACCAGAATGCCACCGTGGGTAGCCGGGCGGCCGGCTCGCTCACCAGCATCCGCGTGCAGCGCGGCGACCGGGTGGGCAAAGGGCAGGTGCTGGCCACGATTGATGCCAGCATCCTCGATGCCAGCGCGGCCGAGCTGCGCACCCGCCTGGACCTGGCGAAGACGGTGTACGAGAAGCAAAAGGGCCTCTGGGACCAGCAGATTGGCACCGAAATCCAGTATCTGCAGGCCAAAAACAACTACCAGGCCCTGCAGCGCAGCCTGGCCACCCTCGGCCAGCAGCGCGCCCTGTACAGCGTGGTGGCCCCCATTTCGGGCACCGTGGAGGAGGTGCTGCCCAAGCTGGGCGAAATCACGGCGCCCGGCGCGCCGGTGGTGCGCCTGACCAGCGGCAGCGGCGGCAAGATTCTGGCCGACGTGTCGGAAGCCTATGGCAACAGCATCAAGGCCGGCGACAACGCCATCGTAACCATTCCGGACCTGGGCGATGAGGAAGTCCCCGCCACGGTGCGCGTGGTGAGCCGTAGCATCAACGCCACCAGCCGCACCTTCACCGTGGAGCTGCGCCTGAAAGAGCACGCCGCCGACCTGCGCCCCAACATGGTGGCCACGGTGCGCATTCAGAATTACAAAGCGGCCAACGCCACCGTCATTCCGGTTGACCTCGTGCAGCACGACGAGCAGAACAGCTACGTGTACGTGGTGGGCCAAGAAGGCAGCAAAATGGTCGCTAAGAAGCGCGTCATCAAAACCGGCAACACCTACAATGGCAAAGTCGAAGTCACCAGCGGCCTGACCGCCACCGACCGCATCATCTCGGGCGGCTACCAGAACCTGAACGAAGGCCAGCCGGTCGCGGTGCAGGGAGCCGCCGGCTAAGGAGGCCGGGAGTTCAGGTTGGGCAAAATCGAACACCGGAATGCCAAAAATGAACTCATGTTTGACAAATCTGAGCTCCGGAATGGCAAACTCGAACTCAGGTTTGCCAAAAATGAACTCCAATTCGCCAAAAACGAACTCCTATTTGCCAAAAATGAGCTCAGGTTTGGCAAATAGGAGTTCCAATTCGCCAAAAATGAACTCCTATTTGCCAGAAACGAATCCGAATTCGATAGAAATGAACTCGAATTCGTCAAAAGTGACTACGGGAGAACCCGCTCACTTCTACGTCTCGCAGAAACCGAGCTGATTTCCGCCGATTGATTGCAATAATGCTAAAGCTGCACGTTTAACGCCCCGCCGGGCACCCTCCTTATGCAGGACATTGAGAAAGAATTCGGGCCGACCAGTTGGTCCATCAACAACAAAACCAGCATTTACATCATCACGGTGCTGCTGTGCGTGGCGGGCATTTTTGCCTACATCAAGCTCGGCAAGGAGAAATTCCCCGACATCGTGATTCCGCGCATCATCGTGGCCACGGTGTACCCCGGCACCTCGCCGACGGACATCGAAAACCTGGTGACGCGCCACCTCGAAAAGGAAATCAAGGGCGTGAACGGGGTGAAGCACATCAACTCCACTTCCAACCAGGACTACTGCATCGTCGACGTGGAGTTCAACTCCAACGTGAAGGTGCCCGAGGCCAAGCAGCTCATCAAGGACGCCGTGGACAAGGCCCGCACCGAGCTGCCCAACGACCTGCCCGCCGACCCGACGGTGAAGGAAATCAACATTTCCGAGCAGCCCATCATGTTCGTCAACCTGAGCGGCAACCTGCCCGCCGCCCAGCTCAAGAAGTTCGCCGACGACTTCCAGGACAAGATTGAGGCCCTGCCCGAAATCACCCGCGTCGACATCGTAGGTGCCCTCGACCAGCAGGTGAACGTGGACGTGGACCTGAACAAGCTGCGCGCCTCGCGCCTGAGCTTCGGCGACATCTCCCGCGCCATCGGCTCGGAGAACGTGACCGTGTCGGGCGGCAGCATCGATGTAGGCGGGCAGAAGCGCGCCGTGCGCGTGGCCGGCCAGTACGTGCGGGCCGAAAACATCGCCGACATCCAGGTGAAGAACCTGAACGGCGCGCCAGTGCGCCTTGGCGACATCGCCACCGTCACCGACGGCTTCAAGGACCGCGAAAGCTATGCCCGCCTCGACGGCAAGCCCGCCATCACGCTGAACGTGGTGAAGCGCGCCGGCGAAAACCTGATTGAGGCGTCCGACAAAATCAAGCAGATTATTCAGACCTCGGAGCAGACCCTGCCCAAGGAGCTGAAGGTGACCGTGACCGGCGACACCTCGAATGACACCCGCGTCACGCTGCACGACCTCATCAACACCATCATCATCGGCTTCCTGCTGGTGACCTTGATTCTAATGTTCTTTATGGGCACCACCAACGCGCTGTTCGTGGGCCTATCGGTACCGATTTCGATGTTTCTGGCCTTCCTGGTCATCCCCGTGTTCGGCTTCACGCTGAACATGATTGTGCTCTTCGCCTTCCTGCTGGCCCTGGGCATTGTGGTCGATGACGCCATCGTCGTCATCGAAAACACCCACCGCCTGCTGCACGAGCACCCCAACCTGAGCACGCCGAAAGCCGCCAAGTTTGCGGCCGGCGAGGTGTTCATTCCGGTGCTGGCCGGCACGCTCACTACGGTGGCGCCGTTCGTGCCGCTGCTGTTCTGGCCGGGCATCGTGGGCTCGTTCATGTACTACCTGCCCGTCACGCTCATCATCACGCTCATGGCCTCACTCATCGTGGCCTTCATCATGAACCCGGTGTTTGCCGTGAGCTTCATGGAGCGCGAGGAGCATTTCGACGAAGACCTGCACAGCAAGCCCAAACTCACCCGCAATTTTCTCATTGCGATGGGCGTGCTACTGCTGATTGCCATTGGCGGCTACGTGGCTCATTCTCCCTTCGTGGGCAACCTGGCCATCACGATTATCCTGCTCTGCTTCCTCAATGTTTTCGTGTTCGTGAAGATGATTGCCTGGTTCCAGACGCGGGCGCTACCGAAATTCCAGAACGGTTATGCCAACCTCGTGCGCTGGTCCATCGGCCACCCGGCCCTGGTAATGGTGGGCGTGCTGGTGCTCTTCATTGGCTCGTTCGTGGCCGTGGGCGTGCGCAAGCCCCACGTCGACTTCTTTCCGAAGGGTGACCCCAAGTTCATCTACACCTACCTGAACATGCCCGTAGGCACCCGCGTCGAAGTCACCGACTCGATTACCCACGTCCTCGAAGACCGCGTCTATGATGTCATCGGCCGCAACAACCCCGACGTCGAATCCGTGATTAGCAACGTGGCCATCGGCGCCAATGACCCCGGCGATGCCTCGTCGGCCGGCGGTGTGTCGCAGTCGCACATGGGCAAAGTGGCCGTGGCGTTCAAGGAATTGAGCGCCCGCACCGGCCCCAAAACCCGCGTGTACATGGACAAAATCCGCGAGGTGGTGAAGGGCATTCCGGGGGCCGAGATTTCAGTCGACCAGGAAGCCAGCGGCCCGCCCCAGCCCAAGCCCATTGCCATCGAGGTAGCCGGCGACGACTACAAGGTGCTGGCCGCCCTCTCCAAGCGCGTGGCCCGCTACGTCGACTCGCTGCACATTGGCGGCGTCGAGGCCCTGCGCTCGAACCTGCAGGACCGCAACCCCGAAATCGCCGTCAACATCAACCGCACCCGCGCCAACCGCGAGGGCATCAGCACGGGCCAGATTGGTATGGAAGTGCGCACGGCCATCTACGGCACCGAGGCCAGCAAATTCAAGACCGCCGACGACGAATACCCCATCCAGGTGCGCTATGCCAAGCCCTACCGCGAAGACGTGGATGCCGTGGTGAATGCCCCGCTCACCTTCCGCGATGCCACCGGCGCCATCCGCCAAGTGCCCATCTCCTCGGTGGCCGACGTCACCTACGGCAGCACCTACGGCGGCATCAAGCGCAAAGACACGCACCGCGTCATCACCATCTCGTCCAACGTGCTCAACGGCTACTCCGGCCCCGACGTGGCCAACGCCGTGCAAACCGCCCTCAAGTCCTTCCCCACACCTCCCGGCTACACCATCGACATGGGCGGTGCCCAGGAAAGCCAGAAGGAAACCACCAACTTCCTGCCCCTGGCCGGTATCGGAGCCTTGGGCCTTATCTTCCTCATTCTCGTCACCCAATTCAACTCGTTCAGCAAGCCGGTCATCATCCTCTCCGAAGTGCTGTTCTCGATTGCCGGCGTGTTCTGGGGCTTGGCCATCACGGGCCAGAACGTCAGTATCGTGATGACGGGTGTGGGCATCATCGCCCTGGCCGGTATCGTGGTGAAGAACGGGATTCTACTGGTTGAATTCACCGATATGCTACGCAGCCAGGGTATGCCGCTGCGCGAGGCCATCGTGCTGGCGGGCCGCACCCGCCTCAACCCGGTTATCCTCACGGCCACGGCCGCCACGCTGGGCCTCATCCCGCTGGCCATCGGCCTGAACATCGACTTCTACGAGCTGTTCGCCTCCGGCCATCCGCACTTCTTTATTGGCGGCGAGTCGGTTACGTTCTGGGGGCCGCTGGCCTGGACCATTATTTTCGGCCTCACCTTCGCCACGGGAATCACGCTGCTGGTAGTGCCAGTGATGTATTTGCTGAGCGAATCGCTGAAAGCAAAAATTTCCGGAAAAAATTCGGACACGCTTGCAACCGTTTCGGAAGAGGTGGACTCTGAAGAAGTACTGGCGGCCACGCCGCCGGTACTGGCATAGCGCCTCGGGCGTTGTCGGTGTCCGCCGGCCGGGAGCTGTTGCAGCAGTTCCCGCCGTCGGGCACCTGACTTGCGCGCCGCCAGCCTCGTTATTCCGCGACTTTTTTTTGCAATTCGTTATGTACGTATCCACCACCGCCCTCCACCACTCGCCCACCATCGAGCAGCAGGTATTTCGCATTATCAGCAAGCGCAAGGCCATTCGGGCCAGCCGCGTACGCAAGACCGCCAGCCTAGCCCGCGACCTGCGCTTTGATACCGTCGACGTGGTCGACATCATTCTGGAGCTGGAGCGCAGCTTCAGCATTACCATTCCCGACGAAGTGCCCCTTTACACGGTGGGCGACTTCGTGCGCTTCGTGCGCGACCACGCTGCCGCTGCGTAGCCCGGTTCGCCTTGGGTTTCATCTGCTATTGGTGGTCTGTTTAGCCCGCCGCTTGCTGAAAACGCGACCATCCGCTGCCTGGCTGCCTTTCAGCATAAAGCCCCCGCTGCCAATGGCAACGGGGGCTTTTTTATGAGCTTGGCGTACGGCCAGGCAGCTAGCTAACGCTGGTATCGGTGTTTTCGGGCTCGCGGCTGCTGTCGGTAGTGTGGGCGGGCACAGAGGTAGTGCCGGCGTGCTTAGCCGATTCTTCGGCTGGCTGGGGCGTACTGGCGGCCGGCTCGTTGGAGTGTGAAGGTTGAGCCATCGGCACCTCGGCATTGGGCGTGTGGCTGCTGGCGGACGAAGCCGCGGCCGTAGCCGCAACGACTTCGCGGGGCCGGGTAAGCTCCCACTCCTGGAAGCGGTCCATCTCGTGCTTGAGGGTGGTCGAGAACCAGGCCACCAGGGCCACATCATCGAGCAACCCCAGTACCGGAATGAAATCCGGAATCAAATCAATCGGGCTGATAAAGTAGATGAGCACCGCCACGGCCGCCGCCACGGTGCTGGTGGGCACCCCCGTGTACTCGCCCGAAACCGAGGCTTTGATAAGCCGAAACATGGTCTGGAGCGTTTCCCAGGCCTCGTGGGCCAGGGTGCCCACGTCGTTTTTTTCGCTGGCCTTTTTGTAGGCATCGGTCAGCAGCGATTTCAGGCGGGTGGGCTGTCGGATGTAGCCTTCGGCTGCGCTGATGAATTTTTTAAAAATGGCCGAACCGGCAATGTCGTTGCCGGAGGGCGGAGTTTGTTGATTTTGAGCCACGGAATGCGAAAATGAAGGGTGAGAGGGGTTGGGCAATACGCCCGAGGAATAGGCTTAGATACTTGGTTTCGGCTGGCAGGGTTGTTAAACGTAGCTCCTGGCCCAGCCCGGTAAACCGGTTACAAAAATATGTTAAGTTGAATATACAAGTCGACAACCGTCGACGGCAACCGCACGGGTAGCGAAATGCCGCCGGTACGCGCCCATTCCAAAGCGCAACGCCCCGCTTCGGCGAAGAAACGGGGCGTGAAAAAAGCACTGGCGACGCCGTGCTAATCCTTCTCGAACACCTTCACGACGAATACATAGTCCTGCAGCTTCTTCAGCTGCTGGGGGCGGGAGGTGCCGGCCAGCTGGCCGTAGCGAGGCAAGTGGTAGGGCGCGGCAGCGGCCGTTTTGGCAGCGGCCAGCGAATCGACCAACCGCACCAGATACGACGACTTGGTGGCGAAGGCGGCACTTTGCAGGTCGTTCTGGCGGCCGCTCACCACCCCAATCAGGTTGCCGCGCTCGTCGAGCAGGGGGCCGCCCGAGTTGCCGGGGTTCACCGGAATGCTCACCTGGTAGAAAGCGGTGTCGCCCTCAAAGCCAGAGCGGGCGCTCAGGGCCCCTTCGCCGTACACCACGTCTTCGCGCGGATAGCCGAGGGTGAACACTCGCTCACCCAAGTCGGCCTGACCTGATTTGAAGGCGTAGGGCAGGCGGCCGAAACCGGCAAATTTCTTGTCGGTGATGCGCAGAATGGCCAAGTCGTGCTTCACATCGGCATATACCCGCTCGGCGTGGAAGCGCTGGTGGTTGCGGCCTTCTACCAGCAGCGAATCAGCGCCTTCAATTACGTGATAGCTGGTAACTAGATAACCTTCCGAGGTCAGCGCGAAACCGGTGCCGCTGAATTTACCTTGCACCACTTCTGGCGCAATGCCAGGCTTACCAAAATGGTTTAGCGTCGTAGTTATGGCCTTCTGACTCTTTTTAATGCGCTCAACCTCTCTTTTTAGAGCCTGATAGCCATACAGTGAAGGCCGCGTTTGGGCAGTCTTCCACAAATCGAGCCCGAGTAAAGTTGCGAACACGGCCATTACGGCCACAGAGGCTGCTACACCTACCGTAGCACGGTGCCCGCTCCAGAACTCGCGCAGGCGGAGCTCGGTGCGCGAGATGCGCAGGACCGGGTTAACAGAGTGGGTGAGATGGCCGGTGGTCGGGGCGATTTCAGCCGGCGCTTCGGCGGCCAGCATAGCGGCGTGAATGCCGTGCAGCTGCTGGCGGGCCTGCTGGTGCCGGGCGTGGGCGCGCAGTGTATCGGTCAGCTCGGTGAAGTCGGCGAAGCGCAGGGCCAGGGCGGGGTCAGCGCTCAGGCGCGCTTCCAGGTCGGCGCGGGCCGGAGCAGCCAGCTCGCCGTGGGCATAGGCTTCGAATAAGGCGTAATAATCTGCTTCAGTCATCATGGCATTTGCCGCCGGGTGGGTGCGGGGCGGCGGTAAGCAAAGGCGAGGCCGGAGCGAAAGCCGGCGGGGAAAATTAAATTGGTTCTTCTTTGTAATGGGCGAAAAACAACTTTTTCAGGCGCACTAGGCACTTGTATTTCTGGTTTTTGGCATTGTCGGCGTTGGTATAGCCAAATTCTGCCGTCAGGTCCTGCATCGATTTATCGAGCAGGTAAAAGCCTTCCAAAAGCGAGCGGCAGGGCTCGCCGAGGCTGGCCAGTGCCTCGCTCATGGTGGCGAAGCGGCGGTCCTGCTCTTCGGCAGCCAGCAGGTCGTCCTCCGCCCCCGTGTTCAGGTACGGGCCGTGCTCCTCGTCGTCGAGCAGGCGCACGCCGAAGCGGCTCTTGCTGGTCAGGCGTTTCAGCCAGAGGCGGCGGCACACGGCGTAGAGGTAGGTTTTAATCTGGCAGCTCAGCTCGAGGGAGCCGTCGCGCACCTTTTCATAAAACACCATCACGCCCTCCTGATACACGTCCTGGGCATCGTCTTCGGAGCCGCTGTTTTGCAGCACGAAGTGCGACACCATGGGCCAGTGCAGCCGGTAGAGGTGAGCCAGCGCCCGCTCATCGCCACTGCGGATGGTGGCAATCAGCGCGTCGTCGGAAGGAGTCAACGGGGAGGGGGAAATAGGGGAATAATCCCTGCTCATTCACTTTGAGGCTTAATACACGAGTGAGGGGTAAGTAACCCATCGGGGAAAATATTTTTCTGCCGCGGGTTACCTTTCGCCTGTAGCGGCATAAAGGGCGTTTTTTAGTTAACCCACTTTCAAAATTACCCTCAAAATGAACAACCTGTTCAAAGTTGCTGCTCTGGGCCTGGCCCTCACCGCTGGTCTGACCTCTTGCGAGTCGAAGAAGACCGAAGAGACCGTAGTAGAAACCCCTGCTGCTGGCACCGAAACCACCACCACTACCAGCACCGACACCACCGCAATGGCTCCTGCTGCTGCTCCCGCTGCTGACGGCGCAATGGCTCCCGCTGCTGATGGCGCAATGGCTCCTGCCGCTAGCACCACCACTACCACCACCACCGAGGAGAAGAAGTAGTTGGTCGCCGGCCTTCGCGGCCGGCCCCAATAGTTCCCTTATCGCCAACAGCCCGGATTTTCCGCAAGGAAAGTCCGGGCTGTTTTGCGTTTGGGGGAGCCCGGCCGAGTGTTCCGCTCTCCTATTCCAGCAGCCGGAGTAAATCAGTGGCGATGCCGGGCCAGGGCTGGTGCAGGTCGAGGGTGACGACACGTACCGGGTGGCCACCCAGGGTATAGCGCAGGTCGACGGCCTGGGTGGTCGCCGGATACAGCAAAATACCTTCGAGCGCCTGCCCCGGGGTAGGGCGCAGGTTTTGCAGGTAAGCATAGAGCTGGTAGAGGTGGGGGGCAATGAGGCGCGGCTGGTCGTAGCGCGAGCGTAGGGCCGCGGCGTAGTACTTGGTGTCGAGAATGATTTTGCGGTCGGGGGCTTCGAGGGTGGTGTCGGTGAGCATGGTGGGCAGCAAGGCTAGCGCCTCGGGAGCAGCGGCCTGGGCCTGCCAGGCAATGGTTTCGGCAAATACGCGGTAGCGGCGCTGCTCGCGGCGGTAGAAATTGCGCACGAACTGCTCGAAGAGGCGCGCCATCAGGGCTTCGTCGCGGCGGAAATCGGCGAAGCGGCCCCGGCCATTCGCGGCCGGCTCGGGCAGCGCCGACTGCCACACCAGCTCGCAAACGTGAGCCAGAAACTGCTCGGTGCCGGCGGGCCGCTGCCGCCGCAGTTCCCGAAACGTAGCGGCGCTGGGGGCGTCGGCGGCGGTGGGCACGGGCAGCTGCCGGGCCACCTGGCTCAGCTCGCGGCGCAGTGGGGCGGACAGGGCGGCAGCGCGGGCCAGCGCGGCCAGCGTGTGGGCCAGCAGGCGGTGCAGCGGCGAGTCGGGGCTCAACTCGGCGAAGGTGCACACGGCCCGGCCCTGGGCCAGCAGGCCGCGCCCCAGACTAGGGGCCAGCTCGATGCGCCCGCGCAGACTGGCCAGTTCGGCTTCCTGGGACTGGAAGTGGCGCGGCAGGCCGGTGCGCAGGCGGCGGCGGGTAGCGTGCAGCAGCACCTGGGCCAGCAGCCCCAACGGCCGGGCAAACGGCGTGGCTTCGCTGGCTTGCAGCACGGCCTGCTCGGGCAGTCGGTTCCAAGCGTAGCACAGGAAGTAATACAGGGTGGGCAGCGGTATCAAGGCCAGCAGTGGCGAACGGGTGTACCCCAAACCTACGTGGTTGCGGCCGAACAGGCAGCCGCGCCGGCCGCTATCGGGTGGAGGTAGCTGCCCGCGCCGGCGTTTTCACCAGCTTCGGCATACGCCCCTTGGTAGGGAGCCACCATCATCAGGCGCACCTAGCGCGGTGGGTCGACGGCAAAGCCAACAGATAGGACGTAATAGACGCGCACGGGCCAGCCACGCAGCCGCGCCGGGGTGCGGGCCCGGGTAGGCAGGCGCGCCACAGTGCGCAGGGCCGCGTCGTTCAGCGCCGGCACGGTTCCCCCTATAACGCAGGCGTTTTCGAGGTGCCCGGCGGGCGATACTTCGAAGTAAACGTACACATCGCCAGCTAGCTTCTTTTGGAGAATTTGCGGCGTTACCACCTGAATACCGGGCATGTAGCGGTAGAAACCAATGATGCCCGGCTCTATATCCGGAAAGGCGGGCATCTCATCGGCATAGGCCAGGGCAAGTGAGGCCTCGCTCAGGCACAGCGTTACAGTGGTGATAGGAATTTCGACGTCCTGCCGGCCGGGCGTCCAGGTGGGCATTTCGGCCACGAGGTGCAGGGCCGCCGTCGCAACGGCCGCTGGGAGCGTCCGGCTACCGGGCGGCACAATCACGTGGGGCTCGTGCAGCGGGTCTGAGGGCAGCACGTCGAACTGCACGAATACGGGCGTGCGGCCGGCCTGGGGCAGGGGGTGGCGCTGCAGCCAAGCCCGTAGCGAATCGGGGCCGCCGGGGAAGCGGGGGCCGGCGTAGGGCCGGGCCGCGGTGGGAGTAATGAGCTGCGCGTGGAGGCCAGCAGCGGGGGCCAGCAGCATCGTCATCACGGCAGCCAGCGTGGCAAGTAGTTTACGCAAAGGGAAGGAAAGGGAAAGTCAGGCCGCAAGTTAGCAGCTTACGGGTTTACACCAAACCACTCAGTCGCGCGAAGCCGGTGCCCAGAATGGCCGTATCGTCGGCGCCCAGCCAGTCCTTCAGCACGCTGGCGTAGATGCTGCGGAAGTCGAGCTGGTGGCGCAGGTCACCCTGGTCGAGGTCGGTCAGGTTGGGGGCGTCGTTCACGACGCCTTTTTTGCCGAGCGCGCCGCCGGCCAGCAGCACATTGTTGGCCGTGCCGTGGTCGGTGCCGTTGCTGGCGTTCTGGCCCACGCGGCGGCCGAACTCGGAAAAAACCAGTACCAGCGTGTTGTTCCACTGCTCGTGCTGGCGCAGGTCGTCGGCCAGGGCGGCGAGGCCGTCGCCGAGGTCGGTGAACAGGCGCTGCTGCTGCTCGTGCTGGCGCACGTGGGTATCGAAACCACTCAGCG
>JANXMN010000115.1 GCA_025354605.1 Hymenobacter sp.
CCGTTTATGGCCTTAATCATTTCGTTGGCCACCACCGCGTAGCCGCGGGGAGTGGGGTGCACGCCATCGAGCGAAAACAGGTTGCCGGTGACGAATGCTGCACTGTTGCTTACGGCATTGATGGCCAGTCCGCTGCGGGCGACCCCGTTGAAGAAGGTATTGGCGTCGAAAATCGCAAGGCCTTTTTGAGCGGCCGTAGAGGTAATCACTGCGTTCAGGGCTGTGGTCGCAGCCTGAACGTTGGCCACCTCCGTGGCATCCAGCACCAAGCTGTTGGGCAGGGGATTGGCCGGAGCCGCTACCGCGAGGCCACCCGCCTGCGCGGGCGACAGGCCGGTGATTACAATACCCAGGCCACGCGGCAGAGGGTTAGTCGTTGTCGAAGGCGTGTTAATCACCGAACTAGCGGGCAGCAGGAGTAGGTCGGCTGCCGTTGCTTCGCGGACAACAGTAGCACCGGTCGCGTTGAAAGTCTGAATAAACAGGCCGAAGCGAATAGTAGCTACCTGCGCCGGGGTGAGGCTAAGACCAGCCGTAAGGGCGGCAATATTGGCGGCCGGTACGGGCGCAGCGCTAATCTGGGCAATGACACCGGCCGTGGGCACTGTCGTGAAGAACGGCACGTTGACGACGTTGGGAATGGTGGCCAGCAGCCCTTTGGCGCCGCCGGATGTCAGTGCATCGACTACGGCAGTGTATTTGGTCGTAAAGTCGGCCACTGGCGTGAGCGGAGCGGCAGTGCCACCCGAGCTAGCATAGCCTAATACGTCGTTGTTTCCTAGCCAGTTGGTAAAGAACGTGGGCTTAATGGTGCTCACCCGCTCCTTCACATAGTCGAGATAGGTGGTTGGGGCAGTGCCCGATAGCAAGCGCTCAAAGTAAGGGTTGTAATTGCCCGCGTTGCTGGTGCCTAGCACAAACTGGCCATAGCCAGCAGTCGTCACATCCGCGACCCGAATGCCGGGTACGCCCAGATTCTGGTTATCAGTGCCGGTATAGCGTACAAGCAAGGGCAGGATGGGCGAAGTATAAGCGTTGGCTGCTACCGAGCTAAGGACAGGAGAGCCATTATTAAAGGAGCTAATTTTCAGGTAGCCGGTGCCATCGGCATTGGCGGCCGGAAACAGTGGCTGCACAAAGGCCCCGCCGCCCACCTTGGCAAACTGCCCGGCTAGGATGGAAGGGTACGAGTTCTGTTGCCCTTCCAAGTACAGTCCATTGTCGCCGTAGCCAGCGGTCAGGGAGTTACCCACTGCGATGTAATGAGAAAAATCGGCCGAACCGGCGCTCGATTTCGGGTCGGTAATCTCGGGCTGGCAGCCAGTCAAGGCCAAACCCAGCAGGCCCAGTGCCGGTGCAGTACGCTTAATAAAGAGATTCATATCGAAGAAGTGAAAAGCGAGTGGGAAGATGCAGTCAAAGGCGGGCTTAGAACTTGTAATTCAGGCCGATGCCGGGCACGTAGATGTTGGTGCGGAAGGTGCCGGCAATGCGGTCGGTGGTACCGTTGTCGAGCAGGTCCTGCTGGGTCTGGGTGCGCTTCATGAAAGCTTCGAACAGGAACGAGGCATCAATGCCGAAATTCTCCGACACCTGGTACGAGAGGCCGGCCGTGCCGGTCACGCGGTCAGCATCCGGGGTTTCGGGGCCCACGTAGCCGTCCTTCACAGCCGTGAAGTCGTAGCCCGTGCCGGCGCGTACCATCAGCTTGTCGCTCACTTTGTATTGGCCGCCCAGGCGGAAGGCCAGCGCATCCTGGTAGTAGCGCTTCGAGGAGCTCACGTTGGTGGCAGTGGTGCCCACAGCCCCATCAACGGGGCCGTTGCCGTTGTTGCCGCTGAAATTGAGTTCGAGGTTCCGGTACACGTTCCAGAACGTGAGCGAGGCATCTAGACCAATGGTCAGCTTGTCGGTGGGGGTGATGCCCAGGCCGATGCTGGCCACCGAAGGCAGCGGCAGCGAAGCCGAGAAGGCATTGGCCGTGAAACTCTTGTTCACGGTGGAGGCGCTGGCCCCGGTAGCCAGACCGGTGTAGCTCACGGTGCCGTTTTCCACTTCGGCGTTGATGCGCGAGCGGTAGCTGATGCCGGCGCTGAACTTGTCGCTGGGCTTGAAGAATACGCCCACGTTGTAGCCAAACTGTGTTTTGGCTTTGCCGTCGAGGGTAATGTGGCCGGGGCCAGTAGGCAAGGGAATGTCCTTCTGCAGGTTCACGTTGCCATAGGCCAGAATGGTCAGGCCCGCGCCCACGCTCAGCTGGGGCGTGATGGCGTACGAGGCTGTGGGCTGAATGTAAACCGACTGCAGCGTGATTTCGGTGAGGGCGTAGCGGCCGGCCCAGTTGTCGTTGTATTTCAGGGTGCTGCCGTAGGGCGTGTACACGGCCACGCCAAACTTATACTTGGCCTCTTTGGGGCCGAAGCCAGCGTAGAAGTTGAAAGGCACTACTACTTTGTTGTCGATGGCAGTCTGGGCGCCGCCATTTGCGTCGCGGAAGCTCACGCGGGCAATTGCCCCGTTCACGCCCACCTGCACGCCATTGTCGCGCACCATCGCCAGGGCGCCGGGGTTGTAGAACATGGCCGCCTGGTCGAGCGACAAGCCCACGCCTACTCCGCCCATGCCAATGTTCTTTTGCCCGCCCAGGTTTACCTGGAAGCCGCTGGCGGAAGCCGCCGACGCGCTCACCAGCAGCGAGCCCCCCGCAAGGAGTAGTGTTTTAACCGTCATAAAAAAAAGTGAAGAATGGTGGTGGGTTAGTTGTTGAGGGTTAAAAGTAACTGAAAAATTCAAGTCCGCATGGAACTGAACTACTCGGCAAGCCGAATAATTTTTTCGGCTGCAATCGTTAGCCGGCCGGGCGGCCCACCTTCGGCCCGCCCCGTACCTTTGCCCGCATGATTCTTCGCGCCGACCACCTGGTTAAAAAATACAAGGCCCGCACCGTGGTCAACGACATGTCGGTGACGGTGGGGCAGGGCGAAATCGTGGGGCTGCTCGGGCCGAACGGGGCCGGTAAAACCACTTGTTTCTATATGATGGTGGGCATGGTGAAGCCCAACTCGGGCCGCATCTTCCTCGATACCACCGAAATCACCACCATGCCCATCTACCAGCGGGCGCGCCTCGGGGTGGGCTATCTGGCCCAGGAAGCCAGCGTGTTCCGCGACTTGAGCGTGGAAGAAAACATCATGGCCGTGCTCGAAATGACCAGCATGAAGAAGGACGCCCGCCAGGCCAAAGTCGAAGAACTGCTCGACGAGTTCAGCCTGGGCCACGTGCGCCAGAACCTGGGCAAGGTGCTGAGCGGGGGCGAGCGCCGCCGCACTGAAATTGCCCGCGCCCTGGCCGTCGACCCCAAGTTCGTGCTGCTCGACGAGCCCTTCGCCGGCGTCGACCCCATCGCCACCGAAGAAATCCAGGGCATCGTGGCCAAGCTCAAGCACCGGGGCATCGGCGTGCTCATCACCGACCACGACGTGAACTCCACCCTGAGCATCGTCGACCGGGCCTACCTGCTCTTCGAGGGCAAGCTCCTCAAGGCCGGCACCGCCGAAGAACTGGCCAGCGACGAAACCGTGCGCCGCGTGTACCTGGGCAAGAACTTCGAGCTCAAGCGGAATGTGTAGCGTTGCGTGGGTGCATGGGCTACCAGCCGGGTGTAGCGGAGGCAGCCGAGGGCTTAAAAAGGCCGGTAGTACAACGTGCATCTGGAAGCGTTGCCGGACTTTTCGTGTGCTTATCAATCAACCATAAAGCGTTTGGTCGCTACCGAACGGGCATAGTGAATCCGCAGGATGTATGGGCCAATGGGCAGGGGTGGGAGTGCCAGCACGGTTTGCGGGTTGGTAACCGCCTGTTGCAACACCACGCGCCCCAGCGCATCCAGAATGGTTAGTTGCTGGGGTTGCTCCTGCGCAGCCATGCTGACGTGTAGTACCGCGTGGGCTGGGCTGGGCCAGACTTCGGTAGCGGCTGGTGTTTTGGGGGTGGCCGCCGATAAAACGTTGCTGGCCAAGAGCTTTGTTAGACCGCTGATGGGCAGGCCGCTGACAGAGGTAAAGCTGCCCGCCGCCACAATGGCCCCGTCTGGTAGCAGCAGTAGGCGCAGCACTTCGCTTGAGGGCCCTGCGAACCCCTGGTAGCTATTATCAAACTGACCATCATGAAGGTAGCGGGCAGTGCCAATCGATTGGTTGCCGGCATCCCAGGCACCCCCCACCAGCAGCCGCCCATTGGGCTGGAGCACGAGGCTGTTGATAAATGGGTAATTCATTGGGAAAGTTGGCCGATAGCTGGCATCCGGATTGCCAGCCGCATCGAGCCGGGCTACGCTGATGGAACTCGTGCCAAATAGGCCATCCAGAATTCCGCCCAGATAGATGTCGCCCGTGGCGGCATCCCGGGTTAGTGTCCGTCCTTGGCTGTAACTTGCCCCCGCCCCCAGGGCGGTAATCACAAAGTTGGGGTCAAGGGTCCCGTTAGGCAGCATTCGCCAGGTTACCACCGAAGCACCGAAAAACACCGTCGACGAGAGGCCCGCAGCCACAATCCGGCCATCGGGCTGTACCAGTAGGTGATTGACCCCGGTTGTATCGACGGGAGTAAAGCTGCGGTCGCGTTGGCCAGCCGCGTTGAGGCGAGCCAGGTAATACATTCGGGTAGCGCTCATGCTCAGATTAAACTCCCCCAGCAGCAGCAATTGCCCGTCGGGCTGCAAAACCACCTGCCTGACATTGGCCTGTTGGCCACGCGGGCGTAGGGTAGCAGGCGCGAAAGTATTGTCCAGGCTGCCGTCGGGCATGAGCCGGCCTATCCCGGCCCGGGGGCTGCCATTCAGCAAATCGAACCGCCCACCCACCACCAGCCGGCCATCGGGCTGCCGGGCCAACGATAGCACCGGCCCGTCGACACGCGCCGGGACGGTATAAGTGGTATCGACCAGCCCATCGGCCCGCAGGCGCGCGAGGTAACCGGCAGCCCGGCCGTTTATTTCCGTGAAGTCGCCGCCGATGAGCAGCTCGCCGCCGGGCTCCCGCACGACATCGTACACCACGCCCTCGTAGGCCGGATTTAAATTCAGGCCCGGAATGAAGCTGCCGGTGGCACTGTAGCGCACCAGCGATACGGGCAGGCTGCCCGCTGGTGCGAGACGCACGGCCTCACCGCCCCCCAGCAGCTGCCCCCCCGGCAGCACGGCCAAATCGGCGAAGGCGACCTCACCGGCCAGGGCCGACGCGTTGGCGAAAGTAGGGTCCAGCTGCCCGTCGGCCAGCAGGCGAACCAGCCGACCAATCGGAACACCGTTGTACCGGGTCGTGCTGGTATTGACCAGGATGTGGCCATCGGGCTGATACCGGAACAGGGTTCGGGTAAAGCTGCCAATAGACGTGGTCGAGCCCTGGAAATTGGTGCCGGTTTGAAAAGCGGGGTCTAACGCGCCCGTGGGCAGCAGCCGGACTAGCGAGCGAGTGTTTAGCAGCAGCAGCACGTTGCCGGTACCGGGTTCCAGGCCGAGCTGCTCGATGGTGCTATTAAGATTGGCCGGCACAAAGTTCGCATCGAGCGCCCCGCTGGGCAACAGGCGGGCTACGTAAGGGCGCGACTGCCCGGCAATAGTCAGGAACCTGCCCCCAACCAGGATTTTGCCGTCCGGCTGCAGGTCCAGGCTCGTACAGTCCCGGTTAGGGGCTGCCCCCAAAGCCGCCTGGAAAGCGGTGTCGGGCGAGCCATCGGGATTGAGCCGCAACACGTAGCCGGACTGGCTAGGGCCGCTGGGACCCCTACCAGCCACCAACAGCTTGCCGTCGGGCTGCACCCGTACTGCATCAGAGAAAGCCGAAAATTTAGAATACAGGGTACTGCTAGCGTCGAACGTCGGGTCGGGCGTGCCATCGGCATTCAGGCGTAGCATACTCCAACGCGTCACGTTGTTCAGGGTTAGGTAGCCGTTGCCAGCCAACAGGAGTTGGCCATTGGGCAGGGGGTAGCTTTTGTATACGGGGCCCAACAGCCCGGCCAGATTTTGCGCGAAGCTGGCATCGGGTTGCAGGCTGCTGGGCAGCAGCCGGGCCACGCCACTGCTGGCCTGCGTGCCCAAGCGCGTAAAGCGGCCTGCCAACACAATTTTGCCATCGGTCTGCACCTGCACGGAGGAAACCAGAGCGGGGCGATAAACTTCTGTGGGCAGAAAGGATAGGTCCAGTTGCGGGCTCTGGGCCCGGACGGAATTCATGCTACCCCAGAATAAAGAGCAAAGCAGCAGGACGGCCGATAATTGGCGTAGACGAGGATTCATCGGAAAGAGCGGGTTAATGACCTGTGGCTCGGACTGAGCGGTCAGGACGTAGGGTGAGAAAGCTTGCTGTATCATCGCGTAAAATCGATGGTCCCGCAGCTCGTTCCGCGTTTCAACGGAAATAAGCTGCGGGACCATCAGACGATTAACTAATGTCGGACCTCAACGTGTTGTCGGTAGGCGTGTCCGGCCTGGTCAACCACCACATAGTAAATGCCGGCCGGTAAGTTGCTGGTATCCAACGCAAAGTCAGAGCCACTGATTCTCTGCTCATTTATTAATCCGCCTTGGCTATTATAGAGGTGAACAAGGGCTTGGTCCAGCGACAGATTGGGACCGTTTTTCTCCGGCGCTAGATGCAAAGTCAGGCGGTTATCGGCCGGATTTGGGAACAAGGTCAACCGGTTGCCGGTAGCGACCGCTGGCTTGTTCCCAACTAGTTGGGGATTATAGTTGCGGTCTACTGTTAATTCAACGGTTTGACTTCTGGTTTGCCCTGAACATCTGTCCAGCGCTGATACTGTCACTGACCAAATCAATGACGAAGCATTACCTAAAGTGGGCGATTGCAAGGATATGGAAGTTCTGCCATTATAAGCGGGCACCAGGGCAGTATTAACTGCCCACGTAATTGTGGCCGGGTCAATGTTCAAATATTCGATTTCGAAAGTCACCCCTTGCCCTGGGGGTACGTGAAAATCGGGAAGGCCAAAATAAGGAGGTATGTGATAGGGCCGAAAAATAGTTTCACTAGCGACGGGCCCGAAGATGGTTGCCGCACTGGTACCGAAACCGGCCCGTGTAGCCCGCACGCTGATGGTGGGGGCGGGGTCGGTGTTGTTCGGAACCCAGCCAATGCTTTGCTGCGGACTGGTGAAGCTGGTGGTGCGCGGCGTGGCATACTGGTAAGCCGGCGTCAGTGCCCAGCTGTACTGCATAGCGGGTGCTTTGGCGCGCTCGCACTGCTTTACGGTGAAGGGTGTCGGGGTACCATTCTGGCACAAAACCTCTTCTTCCAAAACGTCACCAACCCGCGGTGGCTCGGTCTGGCCACTCAACTCGCGAAACAGGAAGGCTTGCATGCCCGCATCGGTGGTCACGTGCTCGAGGTTGCCACTGCGCGGAGCATAATAGGCATCGAATGGAATATCCCGGCCGCAAATCAGTGAAGCGTTGTTATTGCGGCTGAATAGATTAGTATAGGAATTGGGTAGGCTGCCAGTATTCTGGTAGTTGCCCGTCGTCTGGTACCCAAAACCCAGGGCGCTGACGGTTGGGATAAAGCAGTGGTTGGGATAGAAGAGGTTGACGTCTACCTGATAAGGAGCTCTTCGACCCTGCCCGCTACTGTATCGGCCACCGCTTTCGGCTTCATTCTTTAAAGTAAGCTGAGTGTCGCGCCAACCGCCCGGGCTTACATCGAAACTTCCCTGGCTACCTGTAAGAGTGGGGTAAAAGGACGTATAATTGGTGACATTTAGTATACCGGAGTTATTGACAGACAAATTGTAACTCATGGTACCTCTGAAAACTACACCCGGTGTATTGGCAGGGGGAGTGAAGTAAGCTGAACAGTTTGATAAGGAGGTGTTAACCAGGAAACCGGTAAAGAACAGCGTAAATACTGCAGTAGTAGAACGGAGATGAATATTCATATCATAAGCCCTCACCCCGGCTCGGCCATCAGCTGGATTTACGCCGCCGTCCAGGCGGCCATCGGCGATGGCTACGCGCCGCAAGTGCTCTGGGTAGCCAAATGAGCCCGGTTCTCCGTTGGCGGTAAGGGCGGCCATGAAGCGGTCGCGAAAGCCCACTGCTCCGGCTGCTTGTGGGGAAGGAGCGAGGATATGACTGACCAGCATTTGTTTCGCTGCTACCGAGTAAAGCCGTTGCTCCAGATTAGCGTTCGCAGATTCGGTTAAATAGCGGTAGAAGTGCAGGTATGCCTGGTCGCACAGCGGCACGTTGGCACCCTGGTGGGGCGCGTCGAACGACACCCATTCCAAGGTGTTGTGGTTCCAGTAGTCGGCAGTGCGGCCAGCGGGCACAGCGGCGTTGTTATATTTCTGCCGCTCCATGAAAGCCAGGGCATAGCGTGATACCAGGCCGCCCATGCTCGGGCCAATAATGGTGAAAGGTTGTTGGACGGTCGCGCCCTTGGCACCGGGCAACTGGCACCAAGGCTTGAGCCGGTTCAGCAACTCCACCAACACCATCGCGTTGCGCTCGATATAGTCGGACCCGCCATCAACGTCGTAGCTGGTCATGTTGCCCGTAGCAACATCACGGCGTGGGGAGAGCGGAAAATTAAGGATAATGACATCCCGTTGCAGACCGGCTGGAGTAGGAGGAGTGGCCGAGGCGGGGTGGTCGTCAAGTAGAGACAGAACACCTCGTTGGCGTAATGTATTAAAGACACTTAAATTCTTTGGGTCTTTGTCGAATTGTATGCGACTATCATCCTGCGGGTCAAATCCATCCAGTACAATTATCGGATTGCGGAGACGGAATGTTTGCCCCGGTACCGTCCCCAGAGCTTGTCCGGCATCAAATTCTGCCTGAGTGGCAGGATTCTGCAATACTGCTAATACTTGGCCTCTACCCAGGAGATTATCGGATGAGTCGTAGTTCTGGAAAGGAATAGCAGCTTCCACTTCCCCCAAGTTAGCCAATGTAGCTGGAACGCCGGCGCGGCTGGGGGGGGCCTGTTTGACGTAGAGTGCCGCCCGGCCGGATGCGCTACTGCCATCGTTGAAGTCAACTACAAACCACAGCACTTTAGGGCCGTTGGTCGCATAGCTTACCCGCAGGCTCTGGCCGGCGTTTAGGTATACGTTGGGTCCGCCGTCGTTGAAGTCAATCCGCATTCTGGTAGGTTGGCGAGTACGGTTAGCGAGGGAGAGAGCGACGGGGAAGTTGAAAACCACCGAACGCTGGCGAACCGTGTCGACCAGCGGCGCAATCAGCGTCAGACTGCGTTGTAAAAAGGGCGAGCGACTAGGGCTGGCTACATCGTAAAGCAGGCCATTGCTCAGCGTGAGCAGACCACTGCTAACGGCAGCAGGGTCGAAATACTGAAATTGATAGTCGAGTATTCCCAACGGTACCGTATCGCGGGCAATGGTTGAAGCGGCTCGCTGACGGAATTGTGTGGGCGTAAGCCGGAAAGCCGTGCGGGTGTACGAAGCCATGTACAGTTCCAAGAAAGCCTGGCGCAGGTGGCCCGACCCGGTAGTATCAGCTTGCTGGCTGTTGAATGCGTGCAACATGGCCAGGGGCAGCGCCCGGTCGTAGAGAATACCACTGGTAACGGCGCTTTTGCTCACTCCCGCCGTCAGGCTGTCAACTAGGTGGCTCCAGGGGCTCTCTTCGGGTGCGAGAGAATTGGGGGAGGCAGAAGTAGCAGGATGTTTTTGAGCGGTGGCGGGCAGGCTCAGAAAAAATAGGCTCCACAGAGCCGCAGTAAAAAATGTTTTCATGTTAAAGGAAAGAGGGTAGAAATTAAAACTTAAGGTCGAACCGGCCCTTGGTGATACTGACCGAGTCGGTGCCCTGATACTCTTTCAGCTTCGCGTCGAAGGTGCCGGAAATGATGTGCGCCGTCGTATCGAGCCGGGTAATAGTGATACGACCTACTGATGTTGGGCCAGTTACAAACATGCGCTCTGGAGTGGGGAGTACCTGAGTGAAAACAGCAAGGGATTGGTTGGCACCGGTTACCACATGTGGATTCACAGGCAGATTCAATAGGTAAGTGCCAGATGTTGTCACTGCATTCAAAATAAGATTGAAAGTGTCTACTCTATTTCTATCTATCATTCGATAAAAGACAAATTCAAAATCCCGAGTATGAGGTAAACGGCCGGGGTATGCTGTTACCCCAACTGGATTAGTACTTGGGCTGGAGACACTAGGCCGGGGGCTAAATGCCACGCCATTAAGCAGAAAATCGCCGGTGCCTTTGCCTTCCTGGGTGGCGGGCGCCAGGCCGTCGGGGTCGGGATTTTCTTTTTTACAACTGCTGGCACCGGCGCAAATCGACAAGGCAATGGCCAGTAAAAGGGGTTTGTTTTGCATAGTGAGAAAAGAGGTTAAAAGTAATAAAAAGCAGCTTGAGTGTTTGGAAAAGACGCAATGCCTGGAGTATTGGCATCGATAAAGCAAAACTTGCCGGAAATGCAAGGCGCTGCAAACCAAAAAATGCTCCGATTAGACTTTGCCACAGGCAGATAATGCGTATAAGGTCTTAAATTAAAAGGTATTCTGTAGAGAACAAAGGATATTTCGACCATTAGATAATCCTTTTGTTAAGTATTAATTCAACGGGGCCAAACCCGGGCTAATGCTCATGGCCAGCAGCGTTGCTTATGGTAGCAAACCCTGAGCCCGGCGGCGGCGCAGCCTTCAGCGGCCCTAGTATCTTCGTCGCTGCTTCGTTCCCCGCCAATACTCCCCCCCACCCATGCTCGACCAGCTGATTGCCCGCACCGCGCAGCTGAGCAGCCTGCCCCGGTTGGCGCGCATCCGGGCGCAGCCGCACCAGGCGCAGGCCCGGCTGCTGCGCGGGCTGCTGCACGCGGCCCGGGCCACCGAGTGGGGCCGGCACTACGGCTACGGCGAGCGGCCGACGGCGGCGGAGTTTGCCCGGCGGGTGCCGGCCAGCACCTATGAGCAGCTCTACCCCGAGCTGGAAAAGGTGCTGCGCGGCCAGCCCGACGTGCTGTGGCCGGGCCGCCCAAGTTGGTTTGCCAAAAGCAGCGGTACCACCAACGCCCGCAGCAAGTTCATCCCCGTCACCCGGGCGGCGCTGCACGAAGGCCACTACCGCGCCGGGCGCGACATGCTGGCCCTGAGCACCCACCTCTACCCGCGCGAGCGGCTGCTGGCCGGCAAAACCCTGTCGCTGGGCGGCGCGCACACTCCCAACCCATTCCGGCCGCAGGAGCCGGCGTCGCGGGTGGGCGACGTGTCGGCCGTCATCATGGCGCAGCTGCCGGGCTGGGCCGAGGGCCTGCGCACGCCCCCGCTCCGGCTGGCCCTGCTGGAGGAATGGGAGGAAAAGATTGAGCGCATTGCCCGCCACGTGCTGCGGCAGGACGTGCGGGTGCTGGCCGGCGTGCCCACCTGGATGGTGGTGCTGCTGCGCCGGGTGGTGGCCCTGGCCGGAGCCGCCGACATTACCGAGGTGTGGCCGCAGCTGCGGCTGTTTCTGCACGGGGCGGTGGCCTTCGGGCCCTACCGCGAGCTGTTCCGCCAGCTCATTCCGGGGGGGCACATGCGCTACCTCGAAATCTACAACGCCTCGGAAGGCTACTTCGCCCTGCAAGACCAGCCCGGCAGCGAAGACCTGCTGCTGCTGCTCGACCACGGTATCTACTATGAGTTTTTACCCGCCGACCAGTGGGCCGCCCCCGACCCGCGCCCGATACCGCTGGCCGAGGTGGTGCTGGGCCAGGCCTACGCCCTGGTTATCAGTACCAATGCCGGACTGTGGCGCTACGTGGTGGGCGACACCGTGCGCTTCACCTCGCTGGCTCCGTACCGGGTACGCATTACGGGGCGCACCAAGCACTTTCTCAATGCCTTCGGCGAAGAAGTAGTGATTGAGCACGCCGAAGCGGCCGTGGCTGCCGCCTGCCAGGCCACCGGCCTAGCCGTGCGCGACTTCACGGCCGCCCCGGTCTGGTTTGCGGCGGGGCGGGCGGCCTCGCGCGGCGGGCACGAGTGGGCCGTGGAGTTTGCCGGCGGCCCCGTCCCCGACCTGGCCCGCTTCGGGGCCGTGCTCGATGCCACGCTCTGTGCGCTGAACTCCGACTACGCTGCCAAGCGCCACCGGGGCCTGGCCCTGGCCCCGCCCCGCCTGCACGCCGTGCCGCCCGGCACCTTTGAGGCCTGGCTGGCGCGGCAGGGCAAGCTGGGGGGGCAGCACAAGGTGCCGCGCCTGCTGAATTCGCGCGAGGTGCTGGAAGCCGTGTTGCACAATGGGGCCACCGCGGCAACAGCCATTGGCCAAGTATTTTAAAGAAATTTGGTAGTCTGCATTACGGGTCTTCGGACGCAAGATTCGCCTGGCCTGTCCCAAACCGGGTTTGCGCTGGCCGATACGGTCTTGGCATCAGTCGGGAGCGGCGGCCCGTTGGCCGAGTATTTGGGTTGACTTAATTGAAGATTAGTAATATTGCCATAACAATCCCACCCTATCGAAATGGCTACGACCACCAACGCTTCACCCCCTTCGAAAGGAGCGTATCAGCGCCCGTACAAAACGCGCCTGCAGCGCCGCGAGCAAGCCCGCCGCAAGCACGACGAAAATAGCGACCACAAGTTTCTGGTACGGGCCGCCGTGGGGGTGGGCCTCTTGATACTGCTGGCCATAGGGTTTGCCTTGCGAGGCCTCGCTGACCGGCAGGAAACAACTCCGGCCGCTCTTGAGGAAGGGCGCTAGCCAGCGGCCTGCCGGGCCGGCCTACTCGTCGAGCAGGCCGCCAAGCAGGCCGCCCACCACGCTGCCGCTTTCCTTGCGGGCGTTGCCGCCCATGGGGGCCAGCGCCTGAATAAGCTTTTTGATGGGCATGGATTGCAGCCACACGCGGCCCGAGCCGCGCAGGGTGGCCAGCATCAGCCCTTCGCCCCCAAAAATCATGGATTTAAGGCCGCCGGCCCGGGCCACGCTGAAGTCGACGCCCGGCTCGAAGGCCACGATGCAGCCGGTGTCCACGCGCAGCAACTCATTATTCAGACGCTTCTCGATGATGGTGCCGCCGGCGTGCACGAAGGCTTTGCCGTCGCCGGTGAGCTTTTGCAAGATGAAGCCCTCGCCGCCGAAGAAGCCGGCTCCGAATTTCTGGTTGAAGTGCAGGCTGATTTTGGTGCCCCGGGCAGCGGCCAGGAAGCCGTCCTTCTGCACGATGAGGCCCTGGGGAAGGTCGCGCAAATCGACCGCGATGATGGTGCCGGGGTAGGGGGCCGAGAAGGCCACCTTGCTTTTGCCGTGGCTGCCCCGGTGCGTGAAGTGGGTGAGGAACAACGACTCGCCGGTGATGAGGCGGGTGCCGGCCGAAAACAGCTTGCCCATGAAGCCCTGGTCGGGTTCGGAGCCGTCGCCCATCTTGGTTTCGAAGGCAATGGCTTCTTCCATGTACACCATGGCGCCAGCCTCGGCAATCACGGTTTCGTTGGGGTCGAGCTCAACTTCGAGCACCTGAATGTCGGAGCCCAGAATGCGGTAATCAACGTCGTGCGAGTTCATCGGCGAAGGGAGAATAGGGAGATGCGGCCAAAGATAGCGGCGGGCCGATATTGCGCGCGGTCCGGGGCACGGCGGAGACAATATTTTTGCGGATGGGCGTTGCAGGCTTGTTCGTTAGCTAACTTCATGGCTAGCTATTTTTCCTGCCGCCTATGAAGCCTGCCCGTCTGCTACTCCTGCTTGCGCTTGGTGCCTCCCTGGCGGGTTGCGCGGGCTCGCGCTTCGCGGCCGCTCCGCCCGCCTGGGCTGTGTGGTTGCCCAACCGCTTCGACCGGCACGGCCTCGAAACCGGGCGCTGGCGCACGTTCTACGACGAGGGCCGGCACCGGCCCTTCACCGTGGGGCGCTACCGGCACGGCCGGCCCGTGAACACCTTTCACTACTACGACCCTACCGGGCAGCTCGACCGCACCGAGACGTTTCAACAGGAGGGCTACTGCGAGGTACGGTACTGGCACCCCGGTGGGCAGCTGGCCCGGCGCGGCCCGGCCCAGTGGGTAACCGGCCGCGGCCAGGTCGCCCGCTTCTACTGGTACGGCACCTGGACGAGCTACGACCCCGACGGGCAGGTGACGGCCGTGCAAACCTACGTGGATGGCTCCATTACCCGCGCCGAAACCTACGAAAAAGGCCAGCTCACGCAGGTCGAGGTATTCGAGCAGAACAAGCGCAGCCGCGTCGAGAGCTACGCCGACGGCCAGCTTATCAAAGTGGAAACCTTCGAGAAGGGCCTGCGGGTGGGCACCACCAGCACGCTCTGAGGGAGGGCTGAAACGCAGAAGGAACGTTCGGCTAAACGCAAGGAAGCAGGACGTTCTAATTCATCAACTGCCGGTATCCAACCGGGCTACTCGTCGGCGGGCAGCTCGCGGCGGGTGGCGGCGGCTTCCTGGTCGGGGTCGTCGGCCACTTTTTTGCGTTTGGCCTCGCGGCTGGTGCGCTTGATGAAGTCCTCGTCGGACTCCTCGGGTTCGGCTTCCGGGTGGCCATCTTCGATGGGGAATTCCTCGTCCTCGCCGGGCGCGGACCTTTCGCCGAACTGGCCGGCGCGGTCCACCAGCTTTTTGTCGCGCACGTGGCGGCCCAGAAACTGGTTAATCTGCTCGATGCTGTAGTTGGAGGTGATTTCACCGAGCGGGTTCACCCCGATTTCAAAGCCTTCGAGCTCCTTATGGACGCGGGCTTTCTTGGTGGGGTCGGGGGCAGTCTTTTTGGGTTTGACGGGTTTCTTGGCCATAATGGAGAGGCGAAAGCAGCGGGAACTATCTGCTGCTGTACGCGAAACTGCGCGGCCGGGTGGTGGCAGCGGACAACAAAAAAGCGGCTGGCCTGGGGCCAACCGCTTTTCGTGGACTGCAAGTGCTTCCGTTGGCTTTACTCCACCGTGAGACGCAGGGCCTGGGTACCGGCGCGCACCACGTACACGCCGGTAGGCAGCCCGGCCGGCAGCGCCAGCGCGGCCGTACCGGCAGCATCAGCCGGGGCCGAGGTCACGAGGCGGCCCAGCGCGTCGTACACCGTGACCACCGTGCCGGGCCGCGAGCCCGTCAGCGTGACCCCCCCGCTATGGGTCGGGTTCGGGTACAGGCTCAGGCCAGTGGCCGCTCCCTTCAGCGCCACCGCCCGCACGGGCGAGTAGCTGAAGCTGCCGTCGGCGTCCACCTGCTTGAGGCGGTAGTAGAGCACGGCGGCATCACCGGGCAGCTGCGCGTCCAGTAGGTCGTAGCTGCGGGCGCTGCTGCTGCTGCCGGCGGCGGCCACCGTGCCGATGCGCGCGAAGCCCGTGCCGCTCAGGCTGCGCTCCACTTCAAACACGGCGCTGTTCTTTTCTGAGGCGGTGGCCCAAGCCAGGCGCACGGTGCGGTTGCCCTCGGCCGTGGCCGTGAAGGCGGCCAGCTCCACCGGCAGCGGGTTGGCGCTGTTGCCCAAGGTCCAGATGGAGAAGTCGGTGATGCCGGTTTTGGTGACGACGCTGCCCGCAGCCGTGGTGCCGCGCTGCGGAATCCAGGGCGCGGAGCCGCTCACCGACTTGAACATGGCCAGGTTGGCCACCGCGATGCCATTGAGCTCGTGGGTGAAGTAGGCGAAGTTCATCGTCACGTTCAGGCCCGTGTTGGTGGCCGGCTGGATGTCGAAGTAGCGCAGGATGCTCTGGCTGGTGCCGGCCCCGGCGATGGCCGTGCCGGTGGTGCGCGTCACCTGCGTGGCACCTGGTGCTGTGGAGCCGGCAGCCGGCGTCAGCGTCAGGCCCAGGCCGGCGAAGGGCTCGGCGGTGCCGGGCGTCAGCGTGCGGCTCACCACCACCTTGCCCAGCACGTAGCTGGCGTCGGATTCGCTGAGGGTGGCCGAGCCGCCCAGGTTTACCTGGTAGCTGCCGGTAGTCGTCAGCGTGCCACTGGTCAGGGTCAGGCCGGAGTTGATGGTCAGGTTCTGGGCCAGCTGCACGGTGCCGGTGGGTTTGTTCACCGTCACGCTCGTGAAGCCGCCGCCGTGGCTCAGCGTCTGGGTGGCGGCGCTGCCCACGAACTGCACGGGGCCCGAGAAGGTGGCCGTGCCGCTGTTGGTCAGGCTGCCGTTCACTTGCAGCGTCGTGCCGCCGTTGGTGGTGAAGCTGCCGCTGTTGTTGATGGTCAGGTCCTTGGTGGCCAGCGTGCCGGCCGCCAGGGTGGGGTACAGCGGCAGGCCGGTCGGAATCACGGCGTTGGTCGCCGCGTCGGGCACTTGGCCGTAGCTCCAGTTCTGGCAGGCCAGCGGGCTGGTGCTCAGGCTGCCGTTCCAGGTGGTGGTGGGCGTGGCGGGCACGCTCACCGTCACCACGGCCGAGGCGGTGCTGGTGTTGCCGCCGGCATCGGTCACGGTCAGCGTCACGAGCGAGCCGTTTACAACGGGGGGCGCGCTGCTAGTCCAGGTGGGGCTGTTGTAGAGGGTGCCCGTGCTGGCAGAAGCGGTGGCGTCGGCCGTCGTCGTGCCGCTGCCTTCGTTGAGGCGGTAGTAGGCCACCAGGCCGGCTGATGCTCCGGGCAGGCCCACGTTTTTGTTCGCGGCAATCTGAGCCGGAGTGCGGGCCACGTTCCACACGCGTACCTCGTCGACGCGGCCGGTGAGGAACTCGCCGGTTTGCGGGGCCGAGCGCTGGGCAATGCGCCAGATAGTGCCCGTGGTGTTAAACGCGCCGGGGTTAGCCTGCACATCCAGCACGCCGTTCACGTAGAGCTTGAGCGTGCTGCCGTCGTAGGTGGCGGCCACGTGGCTCCAGGCATTCACCGTCAGGGCGATGTTGCCGGACAAGTCGTTGTTCTCGCCCACGTAGTAGAGCTTGCCGCCGATGAGCAGAATGCCCGCCCGCAGGTTGGTACTGGGCGTGCCGTAGTTGAAAATGGCCCCGTTAGCCCCGGCCGCCGTGGGGTACACCCACGCCTCGATGGTGCGGGCGGCGTTGCCCAGCGGCAGGTTGGCGTTGGTGCCTTCCACGTACTGGGTGGTGCCGTTGAAGCTCAGGGCGCTGGCCACGGTGGCTGGCACGGCATCGGTGCAACTAAAGTTGCTCTGCGACAGGCTCAGGGAGCCGGCCGCGGCTACGCCGCAGTTGGCCGTGCTGCCGTTGTTCACGGCCGGGGCCGTCGTCGCGGCGTTGCCGTTCACGTCCAGCGTCACGGTTACGTTCTGGGCAATGGCCACCGGCAGGGCGCACACGGTGAAGCTGCTGCCGCTGGTAACCGTGCCGCAGGGCCCCGTCACGGTAATGGGGCCGGAGGTGGCACCGGTCGGCACCGTCGTGGTGATGGTGGAGCCGTTGGCCACCGTGAAGCTGGCGGCCGTGCCGTTAAAGGCCACCGCCGTGGCTCCGGTGAAGCCCGAGCCGCTGAGCGTGACGGGCACGCCCGCTGCCCCACTACCGGGGCTGAAGCTGGTGAGCCCGAGCGTGTAGGCCAGGGTGTTGCCGGCCACCCAGTTCGAGGTGGCGCCCGTCAGGGCAAACGTGTTGAGCGTGCCCGTGTGGCCGGTGCCCGAGTCGTCGTTGAGGGTGGTGACGCTGGGGTTGGTGCCGCCGGCCACGCCCTGGTCGAAAGAGTACAGGATGGCCAGCCCGGTCTGGGCCGGCAGGGCCTGGTTGTAGCTGGCCAGCACCTGCGCGTCGGTGCGGGCCACGCTCCACACGCGCAGCTCGTTCAGGCTGCCGTTGAGGAAGCGCTGCGGCCCGCCACTCAGCCAGCCGCCCACGCTGTACGTCTGCGCCCCTACGGCCGCAGCCGTGGTGTAGGTCGCCGTGTTTTGCAGCGCCCCGTTGAGGTAGAATTTGGCCGTCTTGGCCGAGGCCGAGTACACCACCGCCACATGCGACCAGCTGCTGGTGGGCACGGTGAAGGAGGCAAATTGGTCGGATGGGGCGCTGCCGTTGACGGTGAATTCCAGCGTGCTGCCGTTGAACTGCCAGTGCATGGCCCCGGCTGGGAAGTTGTCGCTCAGCAACAGGCCCGAGAAGCCGCCGGGCAGCGTGGTGGGGTTCACCCAGGTTTCGAGGGTGAACTCCCCGGTGGCCGGCAGCGTGCTGGCGCTGTGCACGTAGTCGCTGCCGCCGTCGAAGTTCAGGGCATTGTTGGCCCCCGCCGAGCAGCTGAGCGTGGCGCTGGGCACCACCACCGTGATGACGTTGGAGTAGTCGCCCTGGCCGGTCACGGAGGTTTTGTCGGCCCGCACGCGGTAGTAGTAGGTGCCGCCCGGCAGGCTGCCCACCGTCAGCGAAGTCGCGCCCACTGGCAACGTGAAGGGCGACCCGCTAACGGCCGAGGCAAAGGTGCTCGACGCCGACACGTCGACGAGGTAGTTGGTGACCGTGCCCACGGCCGGGGCCGTCCAGTTGGCCGTGAAGGTGTTGTTGCTCACGCTCGTGGCGGCCGTGGCGGTGGGCACCACCAGGGCGTAGCTCTCCACCCAGTTGGAAGTCGTGCCGGTGAGGGCGAAGTTGGTAAGCGTGCCGGCGAAGGCGCTGGCCGTCTGGTCGTAGAGAATGGTCTGGCCGGTATTGTTGCCGCCGGGGGTATCGGCGGCCTGGTCGAAGTTCAGGTAGAGTTTCAGGCTCGCCGGCACGGCCGAGGCCGTGCTGCGCATGTCGGCCTGGATGTTGGCCGCCGTCAGGGCCGCGTTGTAGATGCGCACCTCGTCCATGCGGCCGTTCAGGGGTTCGTTGAATGCGGCCGAGCGGCCGAGCTGCAGGGGTTCGCTGGTGGTGATGGGCGACGAGGTCTGGGTGCCGGACACGTCCACACCGTTCACAAAAAGCACAATAGTAGTGCCGTTCCAAGTGCCGGCCACGTGGGTCCAGCGGTTCACGGGCACGGCCACGGTAGCTTGGTTGTAGGGTCGGGTCGAGTTGCCCATGCCGCCAGACCATACCTCCAGGTTGAGCAGGCCGCCGGGTCGAAGGAACAGGTTGTAGTCGCCAGCCTTGCGAATCAGCGAGTTGACGGGGCCAGCGTTGGTGCAGTACACCCAGGCTTCGACCGTGAAGCTGCCCAGGCCCAGGTTGCTCAGGCCCGCCGGGCTGCCGAAGCCCACGTAGTCGTCCACGCCGTCAAACGCCAGGGCGTTGCCGGGGGGGGTGGCCGCCACGGTGGTGAAGGTAGTGGTGCTCACCGGCCCTACGGCCGTGGTGAGGGTAGTGGTGCCGCTGGCCCCGGCCGTAGCCGGCACCCGGAAGGTGAGGCTGGTAGCCGTGTTGTTGACGAAGCTGGCCGTGGTCGCCGCCACGCCGTTCACGCTCACGGCCGTCACGCCGCTCAGGTTAGTGCCGGTCACGGTTACGGCCTCGCCGCGCACGCCGGGGTTGGGGCTGATGCTGCTGATGGTGGGAGTGGGCTGGTTCAGGCGCACGAACAGGAAGCCGCCGTTGCCCGCCGCCCCGGCTAGGTCCAGGTCGCCGTCGTTGTCGAGGTCGGCCAGAGCGAGGTAGTACATCTTGTCGCTGGCCGCGATATTGCTGGCCGTGCCGAAGCTGCCGCTGCCGTTGTTGAGCACCAGGTAAAAGCCCGTGAAGGCGTTCTGGTTCGAGCCGGTCACCACGTCCAGGTCGCCGTCGGCGTCCACGTCGCCCACGGCCAGGCCCGCGCTGGTGGCGGGCAGGGTATAGGCAATGCTGGTGGCAAAGCTGCCGGTGCCGTTGTTGTTGTTCAAACTTACCGACAGCGCGGCCACGCCGATGTTGGACGTCAGGATGTCGAGCGAGTTGTCGCCGTTCACGTCGGCCAGGGCCACGGCGTTGGGTTGGGTGCCCACCGCCACGTCCGAGCCGGCCGCAAAGCCGCCGCTGCCGTTGTTGAGGCGCACCACCACGCGGGCGTTGTTGAAGTCCGTGGCGGCGAAGTCGAGGTCGCCGTCGTTGTCCAGGTCGCCCAGGGCCACGTAGGTCGAGTTGGCCGAGCCGGCCGAGCCGATGACGCTCACGCTGGTCGGGGCCGCAAAGCCCCCGCTGCCGTTGTTGAGGTACACGCCCACCACGCCGGTGCCGCTCGACAGCGCTACCAGCAGGTCGAGGTCGCCATCGCCGTCAAGGTCGCCCAGGGCGGGCTTGCGCGGGCTGCTGCCGTTGCTGGCCGCATCGGCCAGGGCCGTGAACGCACCCGTTCCATCGTTTTGCAACACCCCCAGGGTGCCCGCCGAGCGCGCTACCACTAGGTCGAGGTCGCCGTCGTTGTCGAGGTCGCCGGCCGTGAGGCCGTTTACCTGACCAGCCGTAAAGCCCGCGTAGACCGTGGCCGCGCCGTAGCTGCCGCCGCCCGTGCCGAAGCGCACTTCCAGGCCCGAGCCGTTATCGGCCAGGTCCAGGATGCCGTCACCGTTGAAGTCGGCCGCTACCACGTCCGAGATGCTGGTTACCGCCGTGGTGCTGCCGGGCTGGAAGTTGCCCTGGCCCGTGCCGCCGGCCGCCGTCGTGAACTGGTACACCCGCTTGGTGGCGGGCAGCCCATTGGCGTTGGTCACGCTGGCCGGCACCGTTACGCTCACGGTTTCGCCAGCTTTGAAGTTGGTGCGCGGGGTGCTGGCCGTAGCCGCGAAGCTAGCCGTGCTGCCGGCCACCGTCACGGTGCCGGCCTTTTTGCCGCCGAGCTGGGCGGAGAATACTTTCAGGCTGGCGGCCGCAGCGGCCGTTACCGGCTCGGTAAAGGTCACGTCCGTGGCCGAATTGGCCGTGGGCGCGGTGTGGGCGTTGGCGGCCGGGTTGGTGCTGGCCACCTGCAGCAGTACCGTGAAGGCCGGGCTGGCCGCGCTGGTGCCGCCGGGCGTCGTCACGGTAATGCTCTGGACGCTGCTGGCCCCGGCCGGCACCACGAAGGTGAGGCTGGTGCCGCTCACGCCGGTGGGCGTCACGGCCACGCCGTTCACGCTCACGCTGCTGGCCCCGGTCAGGTTGGTGCCGGTGAGGACCACGCTGGTGCCGGCCAAGCCGCTGGTGGGGCTGAAGCTGGTAATGGCAGGCAGAGCCAGCGTGGTGGCGCTGCCGGTGGCCGAGTAGGCACCCTGGCCGGTCACGCTGGTTTTATCGGCCCGGATGCGGTAGTAGTACGTCGTGTTGTTGGCCAGGCCGCTGATGGCCTGGCTGGTGGCCCCGGCCGCCGGCGAGAGCGTCGTCACGCCCGAGGCAAAGGTGGCCGACGCCGAGTAGTCGAGCAGGTAGTTGGTGACCGTGCCCACGGCCGGAGCCGTCCAGTTGGCCGTGAAGCCCGTGCCGGTGATGCCCGAGGCGGCCGTGGCGGTGGGCACCACCAGGGCGTAGCTCTCCACGTAGTTGCTGGTGGTGTTGCCGCTGGTCAGGGCAAAGGTGGTGAGCGTACCGGGGGTGAAGTTGCTGCTCAGGTCGTAGAGGGTCGTGTAAGCAGTATTAGCTCCCGTGCTGGCCGTGGCGGGGGTGCCCTGGTCGAAGTTGTAGTAGAGCACCAGGCTGCCGGGCACGGCCGCGGTAGTGCTCGTCATGTCGGCTTGCAGCTGGGCGGCGGTGAGGGCCACCGAGTACACGCGCACCTCGTCGAGGCGGCCGTTGAGGTAGGTGAAGGCGCCGTTGCTGTTCGAGCCGATGCGCAGGTTGCTGGCGTTGGGCACGGCGTGCACGCCCGGCACATCGGAGCCCAGGGCCACGCCGTCGAGGTAGAGGGTGCGGGTGGTGCCGTCGTAGGTGGCGGCCACATGGTGCCAGCGGCCCACCAGGCTGGGCGTCGTTTTTTGCAGGTCGTTGGACCACCAGTAGTTGATGAGGCCCGTGGGGTAGAGGCTCAAGCCGTTGGCCTGGTTGGTGGTGCCGTAGTTGCCCCAGCCGAGGATGCTGCCCACGTTCATGGAGTTGGGGTTCACCCAGGCTTCCACGGTGTAGGCGGTGTTGCCCAGGGGCACGGGCGTAGCGGCAGGCAGGGCCAGGTAGTCGTCCACGCCGTCGAAGGCCAGGGCGTTGCCGGGCGGGGCCATCACCGCGAAGGCAATGGTGGCCGTGCCGCCGGCCGTGGTCAGGCTCACGTTGCCGCTGGCGCTGGCCGTAGCGGGCACGCGCACCACCACGCTCGTGGCCGTGTTGCTGAGGATGTTGGCGAAGGCGTTGGCCCCGTTGATGGTGAGGGCCGTGACGTTGGTCAGGTTGGTGCCCGTGAGGGTGATGCTCTGGCCCAGCCCACCGGGGTTGGGGGCCACGCTGCTAACAACCGGCACGGGCGTAAGGAGCATAATGCCATCAGTGGGGGCCGTAGCGTAGGCGATGCCGCTGCTGTTGCTGGCCCACACCCACGACGAGCCGCCGCCGCCGCCGGAGCTGCCGCCAAAGCTGCCCTGTATGCGGCCGCCGCCGCCGCCGCCAAGGTAGCCACCGCCCCCGCCGCCGCAGTAGTTGCTGCCGCCGCTGCCGCCCGTGCCGTTGAAGCCGGAGTTGCCCTGTTCAGTGCCCGTGCCGCCGGCAGAGCCGGGGCTAGCCTGGCTGGCGCCCCCGCCCCCGCTCGTGCCCCCGCCAAAGCCGCCGTTGGGGGTGCCCCCGTTGCCGCCAGCCCGTACGGGGGTGGCGAAGGTGCCGCCGCCGCCGCCCGCCACCAGCAGGGCGTTGCGGCTGCTGAGGTAGTCGCCGGTGGCGGTGGTGTTGCGGCTCAGGTGCGTGGCTCCGCCCCCGGCTCCGGCCCCGCCGGTGCCAGCGCCGCCGCCGTTGTAGCTGCCCGCCGTGGGCGTGTTGAGAACGCCGAGGGTGCCCTTGGCGCCCACCACCACGGTCAGCACCTCGCCGGGTACCACAGTCACGGTGGCTGTTACCCGCCCTCCCGGCGCGCTGTAGTTGGTGGCCGGGGTGGTGGTGCCGCCCGCCCCGCCATCGGCCACCACCGCTAGCTGCGTCACGCCCGCCGGCACCGTGTAGGTTTGGGTGCTGCCCGTGTAGTTGAACGTGGTGGTTTGCGCCAGCGCGGCGCCAGCCGGAGCCAGCCACAGCGGCAGCAAAGCCAGCGGTACCGCCACCAAGCGGCGTAGGGTCTGCCTGCTCAGGGCCGATGAGGGAAGCAACCGGGCCGTAAGAAGCGTGTCGGCCGGGACCGACAGCGTGGTAGCCAAAGAGAATAAAAAGTCGCGCATACGCTCAACGGGTAAGAGGGTCAGAGGTAACATGGCCGGCTTTCTGCGAAGCAGCGGCAGTTGGAATGGTAAGAAGAAGGCCGCGAAGGCCGCAAGCACACGCAAAGGTCCGGCTTAAAAGCAAGCCGCGGTATCGCATGTTGATGCGATGCCCCACCAGCCCGAAGCCGCCCCATCCGACCCCCCGATTGGGTAACTCGAAACAAGGAGGCAATTGGGATATAGAAGTAGATAGAACCTGGCAAAGCTAAACCGCAAAACCCCGGAATAACCCTGTGCATGGCAGAAGGCAGTTTGGACCTGCCCATTAGCACCTAGTGCCGGACCAATGGCGAGTTAACGCATTGGGGATGGGCAGCAGAGGCAAGCTACTCAGTACCCTGGCACTGCGCGAGCCCATTGCACCATGCCTCAGCCTGGGCCAAGCCCGCGTTTTAACCACCATGTAAGAAAACTTGTTGTAAGATTATATTTTCTTACAACAAGTTTTCTTACATCTTTGCCAAATGACTACTGCCACGAACTCCAACCTGCTGCAAGCGGTGCGGGCCCACTTCGGCATCGCCTTCGGGCCGATGGCCGGCTACCTGGGGGTTAGCGAGTCGCTGCTCGGGCTGGCCGCTACCAACCGCCGGGAGCTGCCCACGGCGGCCCTGCTGCGCCTGCAACCCCTGGCCGTCGCCCTGCCCCCGCCCTGGAGCCAGGGCACCCCCGACCCGACCCCGGCGCCCGACCCCGTGCCCGCACTGGCCGGCCCCCTGCCGCATTCGCCCGCGCCGGCCGCCCTGCGCGCCCGGCTGGCCGCCTGCCGCCACCTGGCCCTGCGTCTGGCCCGGCAGCTGGTGCCGCTGCGGACCCGGCAGGCCCAGGCCCGGCACCTGCTGGCCGTGCTGCCCGCCCTGGCCGCCGCCCAGCCCCCGGCCACCGATGCGCTGGCCGCGCGCTGGCTGCCTGTATTCGAAGCCCAGGCCCGCGAGCGTCTGGGGCCGGCCGCCAGCGCCGCGCTCGCGCTGGCCCAGGCCCGGCGTCTGGCCCTGCTGGCCGAAGCCGCGCAGCTGGCCGCCTGGCTAGGCGAGTAGTGCGTCAGCAAAGGGAGCGGGCCCGCTTCGGCGCGGGAAATATTTGCCGCGTACGGAATTATAATCTGATATAGTGCAATATCAATGGGCAAGTGCCGTTGGTAGGCTATGCGGCCGGGCGGGTGCCCGTGGCCGTTCACCAACCCCCAACCCCTTTCCTATGGCTTACGACTTGAGCCACCTCACTACTAAGGCCATGTGCGACCGCGCCTTGGCCCTCGCCCAACCCGTGAAGGACGACCTGGAATTCCAGCTCACCCAGGTGGGCCGACACAACGCCCTGGTGACTGCCGGGGCCACCGCTACCGATGCCAACCTCGACGCCGCCACGGCCGAGGTCACGGCCCTGACCGCCTCGGTGGCCGCCATGGCGGCCGGCGACACCCGCGAGAAATACGAGCGCAAGCTGCGCCGGGCCACCGAGCGCAAGAACCAGCTCACCGACCGCCAGGGCGACTTCGATGGCGTGGCCCTCACCAACAACGAGTTCGATAAGCGCCGCCTCACCGCCGCCCTCACCGAAACCATCACTTACCTGGCCGAGGTAGCCGCCCACAAGGCCACCCTGACGGTGTAGCCCAACCCAGTTTCAAGCCCACGTAAAAGGCCGCCCCGAAGTATCGGGGCGGCCTTTTTAGCTATACTCGTTGCGAGCTGGTCTGCGAAAATCCAGCGGATGTA